>JAAWAY010000091.1 GCA_022792415.1 Eggerthellaceae bacterium
CACGTCGTAGTAGGGCTGCAGAAGCGGCGGCCCCACGCGGCCCTGCATGCGGGCCGAGATGACGCGGTCGAGCCCCGCCAGCAGACAGCCCACGATGGGCGCGATGACGGCGAAGGCGACGGTGCCGATGAGGGTGGTGAGGATGGTCATGGGTGTCCCCTTCCTAGAACGTCAGCGCCGGGGCGACGACGACGATGAGCAGGGCCGCCACCATGATGATGGAGTTGAACACCACGCCGACGGGCGCGATGCGGCGCTCGCCGAACACGTCGTCCATGTACCAGTTGCGCGCCGTGGCCACCGACGTGCCCGACAGCGCGTTCTGGAACGCGCGCTCGTCGCCGTCGCGGCTGACGCCGGCCAGGTACACGCCGACGCGACGCTGCTTGGAGCCGCCCAGCCCCGCGAACAGCGCGACGCACACCACGGCCACGCAGATGCTGGCGATCCACAGGTTGTCGGTGGAGATGTCCTGCCCGAGGATGCCGTAGACCGACACCACATAGGGCTCGACCACGTAGGCCGAGATGAGGGGCAGCGTCACGCAGGCCGCCACCAGGAGCACGGCCATGAGCAGCAGCGACGCCCACTCGGTGGGCTTGACCGTCAGCTCGACGTTCTCGGGCGACCCGGCGATGCCCGCCAGCTTGCCCAGCCACTTGGCCCAGAACATGAACGTGGCCGCGCTGCCGAACGCCAGGATGATGATGAGGGCCACCTGGTCCATGTCGACGAACGACACGAGCGTGGCCCACTTGGCCACCAGCATGCCGAACGGCGCGATGAACATGCACATGATGCCCAGCATCATGAAGCGGGCCAGGCGCGGCATGCGGTCGAACAGCAGGTCCATCGACTCGATGTCGCGGCTGCCGATGTGGTGCTCGGCGGTGCCCACGCACAGGAACAGCAGGCTCTTGGCGATGGCGTGGAACAGGATGAGGAACTCAGCCGCCCACACCGCCTCCGGCGTGCCGACGCCGGCGCAGGCCGTGATGAGGCCGAGGTTGGCGATGGTGGAGTAGGCCAGCACGCGCTTGGCGTTGGACTGGCTGATGGCCATGAACGAGCACAGGAGGAACGTGATGCCGCCCACGAGCATGACCATCATGGAGGGGATGGGGCTCATGAGGAAGATGGGCGCCAGCTTGACCAGCAGAAACACGCCCGCCTTGACCATGGTGGACGAGTGGAGCAGGGCGCTGGTGGGCGTGGGGGCCACCATGGCGCCCAGAAGCCACGTCTGGAACGGCATCTGCGCGGCCTTGGTGATGCCGGCGAACGCGAGCGCGACCACGGCCACGCCCACCAGGGCCGGCTGAGCCACGCCGATGGCGATGAACTCGACGAACGAGAACGTGTGCAGGTGGATGGCGCACACGTACAGCGCCACCAGGAAACCGATGCCGCCGGCCAGGTTCATGATGATCTGGCGGAAGGCGTTGGCGATGGCCTCGTCGGTCTTGGTGTAGCCGATGAGGAGGAACGAGCAGACGGTCGTGACCTCCCAGCCCGTGAACATCCACTCCATGTTGTTGGAGAACACGATGACGAACATGGCGGACAGGAACACGAACATGAGCGCGAAGAACGTGGGGCGGCGGTCCTTGGCCCCCTCGGGCTCATGCGCCTGGAAGTCCTGCATGTAGCCGAGCGCGTACACGCAGATGCCGCTGCCGATGACGCCGATGATGAACGCCATGAGCAGCGAGAGCGAGTCGAAGTACAGGCCCAGCGGCACCTCGATCTCGTGGGCGAACCCGAACTCCAGCACGAGCGCCATGATCAGCTGTACCACGGCCAGCGCGCCGGCCAGCAGGTTCTTGTACTTCACCGCGAAGGCGACGATGACCGCCACGATGACGGCGCTGATGCCCGTGCACGTGAAGTCGAGAGCGAGCGAGGAGAACTCGAAGTACACCCCCGCCGTGCCGAGGTTGGTCACGACGAGCGCCACGGAGGCGACGCCGATGACGACCGCGGAGGCGCAGACGATGACGTTTCGCGCGCCGTCGCCGCGCACGGCCAGCAGGACCGCGGCCACCACGAGCGGGAACACGATGAGAAACCCGAGCAATGCCACGAAGATTCCCCCTTCTACCCGTTGCCGACTGTTGGGGGCTCGGGCGGCGCCGGGGGCGCGCCCGGGGTGCGGTCGCGGCACGGCCGCGCCGGGTGAGCCCCGTCTGGGTGCTAACGGTACCAAAAGGGGGACGTCGTCCCTCCCCGCCCCGGCGCGCGCAGGGCGTTTTGCTCGGTAAGGGGTGCGCCCGCGACGAACCGCCCGGCGCGGGCGGCCGTTCTACCAGGGCGAACGGCGCGGGCGCGATCGCTGCGCCGTGGGGCCGGGGCGACGGAGGCCCCCGCGGGGCGGCGGGCTAGCGGTCGATGAACCACTCCAGGTGGCCGCACTCGCGGCAGACGAGCACGACGGCCGACTCGTTGGCCCAGTCCAGCCCGAGGAACGTGGCGCCGCGGGTGTTGAGCATGCGCGTGTCGTAGTCGAACTGGTCGCTGCCGCAGATGGAGCAGCGCACGACGTGCCCCGCGCGCTCGTGGCGGTAGTTGCCGCTCGACGCGCGCCTGAACGCCTCCCGCGTGTCACCGATGATGCCCATGGCGCCCTCCTTCCGGAGCTATCCGTCAGGGACATCATAGCAGGGAGGGCCCAGCGGCGCCCCCCCTCGGCGGACCCTCGTTCAAAGATCTTGCTAAGACGAAGGACGTCTCATGTACCGTCTCACTAGAGCAGTCCGACTGAGAAAGATCGCGCGAACCGAGACAGCGCCGGCGCTCAGGCGGAGCGTCTTGGGATACCGTCTTGGGATAGAAAAAGCGGGTCAGAAGCAGAAGCTTCTGACCCGCTCTCGTAAGCTGGTCGGGTTGACAGGATTTGAACCTGCGACCCCTTGACCCCCAGTCAAGTGCGCTACCAAACTGCGCCACAACCCGTTGTGCCATCTGCGCAAGACGCGTTCTCGCTCAAACAGCTTGACTATCTTAGCGTGAGTTCTGGAGCATTTCAAGGACAATTTTTCCAATGTGCCGACCACGCCGCGAGCGTCCCCATCCGGCGACCATCGGCGCAGCGATGCGCATGGCCGCCTCCTAACGGCATCGTGTCGATTGCCCTACCGCTTCGGCCCTGTGGTATCCTCCCCCTGATCTGCCTGCTGATAATCAGAGGGACGTACTTATATATGAGAGGGGACGGCATGCGAAAAGACGCGCTGGTCACGGGGCTCGCCCTGTTCGCCATGTTCTTCGGCGCGGGCAACCTCATCTTCCCGCCCTTCCTCGGCATGGAGAGCGGCGAGCTGTGGCCCGTCGGATTCGCGTGCTTTCTGCTCATCGACGTGGTGCTCGCCTGCGTCGGCATCTTCGCCCTCAACGCGGCCGGAGGCGCCAACGCCGCCATCGAGGGGACCCTCGGACGCGTGCCTGGCCTGGTGATGAACACGGCCGCCATCATGTGCACGGGCGTCCTTATCGCCACGCCGCGCACGGCCGCCACCACCTACGAGATGGCCGTCGTGCCGCTGTTCGGCGACGGGATGGGGCTGCTGCCGTTCTCGTTTCTGTTCTTCGCGCTGGCGCTGGCGCTGACCTTCCGCCGCTCGCGCGTCGTGGACATCATCGGCAAGGTGCTGACGCCGCTCCTGGTGCTGGGCATCGTGGTGCTGGTGGTGGCCGGGCTGGCCAACCCCATCGGAGACGTGGGGCCGGCGCTGTCCGAGCACGTGGCCCAGGACGGCATCCTGGCTGGCTACCAGGCCATGGACATCATCGCGTGCGTCGGGTTCGCCATCGTGGTGCAGGACGCCATCCAGGCTGACGGCTACCGCACCCGCCGCTCGCAGATGCAGGTGATGGCCGTGGCCAGCTGCGTGGCGGGCGTGCTGCTGGCGCTCATCTACGGGGGGCTGACCTACCTGGGCGCCATGACGGGAACCTCCTTCGGGCCCTCCCTCAACCAGGCGCAGCTCATCGTCGGCATCACGCAGGCCCTCATGGGCGACGCCGGCGTGCTGGTGCTGGGCGTGGTGGTGGGCTTGGCCTGCCTGACCACCGCCATCGGGCTGACGGGCGCCACCGCGTCGTACTTCGAGCGCATCACGCGCGGGCGGCTCCCCTACCGCGCGGGCGTCCTCATCGTCATCGGGTCCGGGCTGCTCATCTGCAACCTGGGGCTGGAGAGCATCATCTCGCTGGCCACGCCCATCCTGTCGGTGGTGTGTCCGCCGTTCATGACCACGGTGGTGCTCATCCTGTTCTTGCGCCGCATCCACACCACGTGGGCCTACAAGGGCGCAGCCCTGGGCGCGCTGGCCGCCAGCCTCGTCATCGTGGCGCACGACACGTTCGGCCTGGCGCCCTTCGTGGCGGCGCTGCCGCTCTACGACTACGGCTTCAGCTGGCTGCCGTTCGCGGTGCTGGGCGGCCTCGTCGGCTGGCTGGCCGCCAAGCCCGCCGGTCGCGCGCGTGACCTGGTGGACGCGCCGGTGGAGCGCGTGCTCGAAGAGGAGGGCTCGCCCATCGGGTAGGAGGCGGCTCAGCCCTCGTCGCGGTCCTCGGCCTCGTCCTCCAGCCTCACGAACTCGTAGATATAGCGCTCCGTCTCCTCGATCTCGGACTTCTTCAGCTGATGCTCCCAGATGACGAGCACCTTCCACCCGTCGGCCTCGAGGGCCGCGCGCGTCCGCTCGTCGCGCTCGCGGTTGCGCCGGAACTTCTCCTCCCAGTACTCGACGTTCTTCTTCGGCGTGGGAAGGTTGCACACGGGGCACTTATGCCAGAAACAGCCATTAATGAAGACTGCTAGCTTTCGCCCCGGGTAGGCGATGTCCGGGTGACCCGGCGCCTTCTTCCAGTCGAGGCGATAGCCGGGGTAGCCGAGCTTGCGCAGGATCTTGCGCACCTTGATCTCAGGGGAGGTGTCGCGCCGCTTGTTGCCCTGCATGCACTTGCGCGTGGCGGGGCTCACGTCGGGGAAGCGCGGGTCGGCGCCCGTCCCCTCCTTCGGATCCGTCACCGTCCCAGCTCCTTGGCGCGGGTCAGGATGACGTCGGCCAGCTCGGCCTTGGGCATGAGCGGCAGCTCCTCGTCACCGGCGGCCGTGACGAGGGTGGCCTGGTCGTCGTCCTGGCCGAACGCGACGCCGTCGCCTACGCAGTTGGCCACGATGAGGTCGGCGTGCTTGGAGGCCAGCTTCTTCCGCGCGTTCTCTACCACGTCGTCGGTCTCGGCCGCGAACCCCACCACCACCTGGCCCGGCCTCTTGGCGGCCGCGATGGTGGCCAGGATGTCGGGGTTGCGCACCAGCTCGATATGGTCGAGCGCGGCGTCATCGGCCCCCTTCTTAAGCTTGCGGTCCGCCGGGTGCGCCGGCCGGTAGTCGGCCACCGCGGCCGCGAACACGGCGATGTTTGCCCCGAGGCACGCCTCCTCGGCCGCCTCGAGCATCTCGCGGGCCGTGCGCACGGGCACCACCTGCACGCCCTCGGGCGCGTCGAGGGCCACCGGCCCCGATATGAGCGTGACGCGCGCGCCGCGCGCCGCCGCGCCGGCCGCGAGCGCGTAGCCCATCTTGCCGCTCGAGTGGTTGGACACGAAGCGCACCGCGTCGATGGGCTCGACGGTAGGACCCGCCGTGATGACGACGGACAGCCCGGCCAGGTCCTGCGGGGCCAGGACGCGGGTGGCGTCGGCGGCAGGCGGGTCGGCCAACGCCTCGAGCGCGCGGGCAACGATGGCGTCGGGCTCGGGCAGCCGCCCCCGCCCCACGTCGCCGCAGGCCTGGTAGCCCTCATCCGCGTCCACCACGAGCACCCCGCGGCGGCGCAGCGCGGCGAGGTTGTCCTGGAACGCGGGCGCGGCGTACATGTTCATGTTCATAGCCGGGGCCACCATCAGGGGCGCCGGGCAGGCCAGGGCCGTGGTGGAGAGCAGATCGTCGGCCAGCCCGCAGGCCAGCTTGGCGACGACGTTGGCCGTGCACGGCACGATCAGGAACAGGTCGCACCACTCGGCCAGCGAGATGTGGTGGATGGGATCGGACGGGTCGTCGAACAGCCCGACGGCCACCTTCTCGTGGGTGAGGGCCCGGAACGTCACCGGGTCCACGAAGCGCGTGGCGTGCTCGGTCATGACCACCTTCACCTGGCACCCGGCACGCTGCAGCCCGCGCACCACCTCGCAGGCCTTATAGGCGGCGATGCAGCCGGTGATGCCCACCAGCACGCGATAGCTCGGCGACGGCTCGGTCATAGGGGCTCCCTTCGGGCAGTTGTGCGAATAGCTCGGTTTCGCATCCATTTTAGCGAGTTCTCCGAGGCATCTGATCCCGAGAGGGGGCGCGTCGTAGCCAAATTGGCCCCGACCAGACGACTCGGGAGGCCACGCCCCTACCCCAGGTAGGGCTCCAGCACGTGGGCGAGCACCTTCAGGTGCGCCTTGGAGCTGTTGAGGCACGGCACGAAGGTGATCGACCGGCCGCCGGCGGCGCGGTAGGCCGGCGCGATCTCGTAGTCGACGTCGTAGAGCGTCTCGAGGCAGTCGATGGCGAAGTTGGGGCACATGAGGAACACCCGCGGATCAGGTGAGGTCTCGGCCCAGGTGGCCAGCGTGCCCTTCGTGAAGGGGGACAGCCACGTGCGCCCCTTGTCGAAGCGGCACTGGTAGCCGATGGTCCAGCGCCGCCGGTCGATGCCCAGCTCGCCGGCGATGGCGAGGCTCGAGGCGCCCGCCTGCAGCTCGTAGGTGTCCCCCGCCTCGATGTCGGCCAGGGGGATGGAGTGGAACGAGAACAGCAGCCGGTCGTCGGATTCGGGCGAGGGGTCGAAGCCGGCGTTGCGCGCGGCCGCGGCCAGGGCGCGTGCGTAGACGGGATCGTCGTGGTAGTCCTCGATCACCTGGCAGGGAACGTCCCAGCGCACGCGGCGCAGGGCGCGCGAGACGCCGTCGGTCACGGCGCCGGTGGTGGAGAAGGCGCTCTGCGGGTACAGGGGCAGCACCACCAGCCGCGAGCAGCCGGCCTCGCGCAGCTCGCGCACGGCCTCGGCCTCGGTGGGGCGCCCGTAGCTCATGGCCTGGCGCACCACCACGTCGCGCCCCTCGTCGGCGAAGCGCGCGTCGAGCCCGCGCGCCAGCTTGGCCTGGGCCACCGCCAGAGGCGAGCCCTCGTCGGTCCAGATGGCGCGGTACTTCTCGGCAGATGCGACGCCGCGCTTGGGCAGGATGCACAGGTGCAGGATGAGCCACCATCCCACGGGGTTCATGGGGCGGATGCGCTTGTCCATGAGGAACTTGGACAGGTAGCGCCTCACGGCCCGCGGGGTGGGCTCGTCGGGCGTGCCGGTGTTCACCAGCAGCACGCCGATGCGCCCGGGCACGGCGGCGCCCTTCCTATGCCTCGCCATCGACGACTCCCTCCACGCTGGGCACAGGGGCGTCGGCCAGCAGGGCCGCCACCTCGTCCCCGGCCTCGGTCCTCCCCCGGCTGCGATCAGCCAGGGACTCAAGCGCCACGCGCAGGTCACGCGGCAGGTTGTCTGCGAACGCCAGGGGCTCGCCCGTCATCGGGTGGTCGAGCCCCAGGCTGTAGGAGTGCAGGAACTGGCGCTCCAGGCCCAGCTGGGCACGCGGGTCCTTGGGGCCGTTGGCGCTATACACCGGGTCGCCCACGATGGGGTGGCGCGTGTACTGCATGTGCACGCGGATCTGGTGCGTGCGCCCCGTGAACAGCTTGCACTCGATGAGCGTGTAGCCGTCGTCATGCGCGCCGGCCTCGAAGCGCTCCAGCAC
>JAAWAY010000092.1 GCA_022792415.1 Eggerthellaceae bacterium
CGAGTGGTACCGGGACGGCAGGCTCAAGGCGTTCGAGGAGGACGGCAGGGTGGTGTACGATACGATCATGGGCCGCAGGAGGCGGCTCGGATACGCGGCCTAGGCATGTCCAAGAATCTGCCGCAGTCCCGTTTGACGACACGATAAGAGTCCCCTGAGGGGCTCTCGGGCGCTTTTCGCCCACGGATGGCGCGCGCCGTTTTCGCCGACCTGCGGAAACGCTGAGACCTCAGCTGGGCAGAGGCCTCCGATTGTCGTCAAACCCCCGAAACCTGGCATCTCGAGCGCGCTGACGTGCCCGCCGCCGCCCGGCGCGCTGCCGTGCCCGGCGCGTCCGGCGCCCGGGCAAGCGCCATACGACGCGGCGCCGCGCCGTCAGGCCTCGGGCGCGCCGGGCAGCGGCGGGAACGGGGGCGGCAGCATGCCGCCGCACTGCGGGCACTCCCGCACGTCGTTGTCCATCACCAGCACGTGGCAGCTGGGGCATTCGCGCTTGCCCAGGCGGCTGCGCATCTCGTCAGCCCGCCCGCACTCGTCGCACAGGGTGCAGCAGTAGCACACGATAGGCTCCTCTCTCGTCTCTCGAAGGCAGCGGCAGCCGGCCAGGCTCAGCGACAGCCGCCGGCCCGGCGCCCGGGACGCCCGCTGTCGCCGGCCCGGCGCCCGGGACGCCCGCTGTCGGCGGCCCATCGCCCGGGACACGCCCCGCCGCGGGCCCGGCCACGCAGCCCGGGGCCGCGCCTCGCACCGCAGGCCGCCCCGCGCACCCGCGCGGCGCGGCCCAACGCAAGGCGGGGCAGCCCCTCGGCCGCCCCGCCCTCCCCTCCCGGCCACGCGGCCGAAGGGGTCCTACCTCAGAACGCTAGTTGCTCGCGCAGGGGCGCCACAGCACCTGCTTGGGCTTCTCCAGCATCTTGGCGGCCATCTCCTCGACGGGGCCGAAGTCGATGCAGAACGCCAGGCAGTGGTGCATGCAGGACGGCTCCTTGCCCTTGGCGACGCGATCGGCGCACAGGTCGCACAGATCGGTCGGCACGGGGACCTTGTTCCAGTTGAAGCAGTTGCCGCCCTCACCGGAATCGTCCTTCTGCCACGGGCCGTCGTCGAACACGCGGATACCCCACTTGCCCACGGGGAAGTCGTGCTCCTCCTTGCAGGCGACGACGCAGGACTCGCAGCCGGTGCAGTACTCGTAGTCAATCAGCAGACCGTATTCAGCCATGGGTTACCAGTCCTTCCTTGCGCTCTCGACCTTGAACTTCTCCTCGACGAGCGCCATGTCGGTGTCGTAGCTGGCGTCGAGCGGCGTGATGGCGCAGCAGTTGCACTTGTAGGGACCGCCGTAGCCGAGCTTGGAGTTGTAGTGGTTGGACACCAGGTCGTTGACGTTGGAGCGCCACAGGCCGTACAGGCCGGTCTCGTCGGCGTGGTCGGTCTTGACGTAGCCGTTCTGGATGTGGGTGCCGTTGACGTCGAACTCCAGCGGGCCGGGCTCGAGGATCTCGCCCACGGGGATGACCTCGTCGCGGGCCTCGTCGTCAGCCGGCATCTCGGGGAACCACCAGCCGTGGTCGGTCTGGACGGTGCCCTTCTTGACGATGGGCGACACCTTGGCCTTGAACTTGGCGCGGCCGAAGTCGTTGGAGATCTCCACCCACTGGCCGTCCGCCACGCCGATCTCGGCGGCGTCGGCCGGGTTGATCTCGATCAGCGGATCGGGATGCAGCTCGCGCAGCACCGGGATCTGGCGATGCTCGGCGTGGAACGACGCGTAGTTGCGGGCGCCGGTCGTCAGGATGTAGGGGTACTTGGCGGCCAGCTCCGGGTCGACGTGGGGGCTGAACGCGGGCTCCTGGTAGTAGGGCAGCGGGTCCTCGCCGTAGTTGGCGTAGGCCGTCGACCACAGCTCCACGCGGCCCGTGGGCGTGAGGAAGCCGGGATGGCGGTCGGGGCGCAGCTTGCCGGACTCGTACTTGCGGTAGTTCACGCCGCGCTGGTAGCCCACCTTGTGGCGCAGGGCGTCGAAGTCCATCTTGATGGGGCCGGACGTGCGGCGCTGCGTCAGGAAGTCCTCGAGGTCCTTGAACATGCGGTTGCCGTCCTCGTCCTGCAGGCACTCCTGGCCCAGGTACTCGCCCAGCTCGATGATCAGGTCCATGTCGGCCTTGACCTCGCCCACGTCGACGGCCTTGTTGACGGCGCCGTAGAACACCGGCGATCCGCCGTAGTGGGTCATGACGACGTCGTCCTTCTCGGCGCAGGACGCCAGGGGCAGGAACAGGTCGCAGGCGGCCTCGATGGCCGGGGTGATGAACAGGTCGGTGGCCATGCAGAACTCGTGGTTCTTCTGGCCCTCGTACCAGCCGTGGGGCTGGGCGCAGCAGGTGGGCGCCAGCAGCGTGGTCGACTGGATCCAGCCCATGCGGATGCGGTAGGGCTCGCCCTTGGTGAGGGCGTCGAACATCATGTCGGCCTGGGCGTTGCGGATGTTGTCGACGTAGAGCGGGTACTCGTGGTAGCCGATGGTCTTGTCGCGCAGCTCCTCGGGCAGGCTGTCCCAGCCGATGCGGCGCGTCGGGCGGGCGGCGTCCTCGGCGGCGTTGTCGTCGGCGCCGGCGTCGGCCTTGTCCAGGTTGAACTCCTGGCGCTCGCCGGTGGCGGGCTCGTCGGCCACGCCGGGGGCGGCGTCGATCTCAGCCACGATCTGGCCGCCGGGCACGTCGATGTTGCCCGTGATGGCCATGAGCGCCAGCACGCAGTGCGCGGCCTGGTTGCCGTTCTGGTTCTGGTCGAAGGCCAGGCCCCAGGCGATGGAGGCCGGCTTGGCGTTGGCGTACATGCGCGCGGCCTTGTAGATGTCCTCGACGGGCACCTCGCAGATCTCGGCGGCCTTCTCGGGGGTCATGCCCAGCTCGGGGTCGTTGATGCGCGCGGCGAACTCGTTGAAGC
>JAAWAY010000093.1 GCA_022792415.1 Eggerthellaceae bacterium
GCGCGAGGCCTACACCATGGGCATCGGCACCATCATGAAGGCCGGAAAGATCCTCATGGTGGTCAGCGGCGCCGACAAGGCCGACATCCTGGCCGAGTGCCTGCTCGGCCCGGTGGTGCCCCAGGTGCCCGCGTCGGCCCTGCAGCTGCACCCCGACGTCACCGTGGTGGCCGACCGCGCCGCCGCGGCCCGCTGCCTGGAGATGGCCGAGGAGGAGTAGCCCCATCTGCCCCGGCGGGGCCGCCCTGCTCGCGGGATGCGGCTGGGGCGGCCCCGCCTGATGCTTGAGATCGCCCGATCTGCGGCCGCGCGCCGCAGGAGGGGAAGACCCGGCGCCTCAGGGCGCCCCGAAGCTTGAGGAGTGTGCGACATGGAACTCACGAAGATCGGCGCCATCCGCGGCGGCGAGGTGTTCGACGGCACGGGCTTCGCCCCGCGCGACCTGTACCTGGCGGGCGGCCGCATCGTGGCAGAGGCCGACGAGGCCGACGGCGAGGCGCTCGACGCGACGGGGTGCTACGTCATCCCCGGCCTCGTGGACATCCACTTCCACGGCAGCGCCGGCGCCGACATCAGCGACGGCGACCTGGCCGGCCTGCACAAGATGGGCGCCTACGAGGCGTCGCGCGGCGTCACCGCCATGTGCCCCGCCACCATGACGCTGCCCCCCGACGTGCTGCTGCAGGCCGCCGAGACGGCGGCTGCCTACGTGCCGGCCGAGAACGAGGCCGACCTGGTGGGCATCAACATGGAGGGCCCCTACATCTCGCCCGGCAAGGTGGGCGCCCAGAACCCCGAGCACGTGCGCGTGCCCGACGTGGCCGAGTTCCGCCGCCTGCAGGAGGCGTCGGGCGGCCTGTTCAAGCTGGTCGACCTGGCGCCTGAAGAGCCGGGTGCCGACGAGTTCATCGACGAGCTGGGCGATGACGTGCTCATCTCGGTGGCGCACACGTCCACCGACTACGACACGGCGGCCGAGGCGTTCGACCGCGGCGCGCGCCACCTCACGCACCTGTACAACGCCATGCCCGGCATGCACCACCGCAACCCCGGCCCCATCCCGGCGGCCGCGGAGCGCGACGACGTCACGGCCGAGATCATCGCCGACGGCGTGCACATCCACCCGTCCATGGTGCGCCTGGCGTTCAACCTGTTCGGGGACGACCGCATGATCCTGGTGAGCGACACGCTGCGCGCCGCGGGTCTCGCCGACGGCGTGTACGACCTGGGCGGCCAGGACGTCACGGTGAAGGGCCCGGTGGCCACCATCGACAACGGCGCGCTGGCCGGCTCGGTAAGCGACCTCATGCGCTGCTTCCACGTGGCCGTGCAGCAGATGGACATCCCGCTCGTGAGCGCCGTCAAGGCGGCCACGGCCAACCCGGCCCGCGCCATCGGGCTCGAGGGCGAGTACGGCACGCTCGCGGCGGGCGCCGTGGCCGACGCCGTGCTGCTCGACCGCGACACGCTCGAGCTGCGCGCCGTCGTCCTGAGGGGCCGCGCGCTGTAGCGCCTCGAAACATCGTTCGTCTAACGGAGAGGGCGCCCGCGGGCGCCCTTTTTTTTTCGCGCGAGCCCGATGGGGCGTGCGCGTCTGACCCGCTGCTGCGGCGGCAGTCTCTGCATCAGATGAGAAATTTCAGCTTATCCGGGAACATTTCGCCCCCTTCCGGTGCATTATTCCGTGAACGCGATATGGGAAGGGGAGTGTGTGGAAGATGATCGAGTGCTACGCGCGGAAAGAGCCGTCAGAGCATACGCGGATGATGTGTTCCGCCTTGCCTATCATCAGCTGCTCAACCGGGACAAGGCGGAGGACGTGACGCAGGAGGTGTTCCTCAGCCTGCTCACCGCGCGCACGTGCTTCGAGGACGAGCGGCACCTCAAGGGCTGGCTCATGAAGGCGACGATCAACCGCTGCAAGAACGCGCGGAGGTTCGCTGCGCGCCATCCTGAGGAGTGCGCTGATCCGCAGGACGCCGGCTTCTTCGATGCCCGGCTGCCTTCCCAGGGCGAGGAAGGGGAGGCGCAGGACGGTGAGATATGGGAATGCGTCGCCTGCCTTCCCGAGGAGCTGAGGACCGTCCTGTGCCTCTACTACGTCGAGGGATACAAGGTGAAGGAGATCGCGCAGATCACCGATGCGTCCCCGTCTACCGTGCGGACGCGGCTGCATCGCGCGCGGAAGAAGCTCGGTTCATTGTTGGGAGGTGTGTGAGGTGCGCAGGGAGCTGAGGGAATACCAGAGGGCGGCTCGACGCATCGAGCTCGGCACGGACGCGAAGCGGCGCATAGCCAGGGCCCTCATCCAGCGGCGAGCCGCCGAGAGGACGGCTCTGCGGCCGAGCAGCCTGCGGCAGATCTCGGAGCGCGCAGATCGGGAAGAGCGTCCGAGGGACAGGCACGCTCGCCGTCATTGGCTGGTTGGGGCGATTCCAGCGGCGGCTGTCGTGGCGGCGATTGCGATCGTCGTCAGCTCGAACGCCGTCGTGCATACCGAGGTGGCAGACGGCGAGAGGCGCTATCAGGTCAACGAGCGCGGGCTGACCTACTTCGAGGACGTTGAGCCGTCGAACAACCCGGAGCCGGGAGAAGACCTGTTCAAGGTCGGCTTCGACGATGAGGAGACGGGAGAGTATCGAACGGGCTATGTGTACAGCGAGGAGTTGGAGGCTGCCGAGCGACCGCCGCAGAGCCCGGAACATGCCGTCATTCTCATGCAGGAGAAGAAGGAGGAGGCGTCTCGTGCATGGCAGGAGGCGATCAACGACCTGGTCGGTGACGGCGCTCTCTCAATCGAGCAAGCCGGAGAGATCTATGACGCAACCCATAGCAGCGAGGGGTTTAGGGGAGCGGCTCGAACGCTCGCGTCGTTTCCCTCGGTTGACCTGAGCGAGGAGGAGGCCCTTACCGTTCTCATCAAGGCACTGGGTCCAGTTCAGGAAGCACTTACGACGTGGATTCCCGTATACGAGTCTGATGGAGTGACGAGAATAGGTCGATTCCCCGTTACCAATTTCTAGTGGCGTAATCGTCTCGTAGGTGTAATGCCTGTTGACTAAGCGGATTGCCCGAAAAGCGATGGTCGGGCTCAAGAAGGGGTCTTTTGGAGAGAAAGGAGGGGTACGTACTCTGTCAACTGCTAAGAAAGGAGAAAAGAAATGCAGTTTGTAACCCGTGCCGGACAATCAGCAATCTTCGTCTTTTGCTCTCTGCTGGTGATGGCAACGTGTTCTGGTGTAGCGCTTGGTGGAACGGCGTATGGGTCGTGGGTTCAGCATTCAAATGCGTATGCGAACGCTTCAGGCCAGTCGAGTATCTCAACAGCACAGAAAAATGCCTTTGCCTATAGCAATGTGCGTGCCAACGCCTATGCCCCAACTGGCTATATTGGTGCACAGGGAGTTGCCTACAAAAACGGATCCGTCTCGCAGAAGGGTGGATGGGTGATCAACCAATCTCCCATGTCAGCGAATAGCACCATAACGGCTTTCGCGGCAACCGGCACGCCGGTGGGGACGAGCGCGACGGTCTACTCTTACGGCAACATGGAGCTCTATAACGGCAGTCCGAGCCAGTACACCATATTTTCCCTCACGCCCTCGCCAAGCCAGACGATCTAGGAGGCTCGCCATGTCCAAATCTCAATCTCTTCTTCCCGCCTGGAGTGTCAAGGTGGCTGCAGCGGTCTGCGCCTTGGTGGCAGTTGCGACTTTTTGCGTGTTGGGTGCAAGCGGACAGGCGCGTGGAGACGGAAGCTTCTCGGTTAACGAGGCGGGCCAGACGTACGGTGTCACCGCAGGGCTTGCCGTGGGAGAGCAGTACCCTGACCTCATGGAGGTGAGGGCCACTAATGACAAGATCGGCTATATCTACAGGACCGACGAGGAGGCGGCCAGCGGTGGCTGGGTGTCCAGCCCCGAGGAGGCGGCCGCGTACATGGAGGAGCGCAACGCCAAGCTCGCGGTGGCGTTGCAAGAGGCTTGTAACAAGCGTCTGTCCGAGGAGGAGGCCATAAGCCTTGAGGGTGCTAGGGAAACGCTCGTTGCTATTGAGCAGGGAGGACTTCTGATTCCCGACCCTGCCACGGGTGCGCCGACGCTCGAGGGATCATCCGTGGAAGCCCTCGGTGAGCCAAGTGTGCTTATGGAGGCCTACCTTGAGGCTCTTGAATCGGAGGTTGTCTATATCCCTGTATACGAGGCTGACGGCGTCACGCAAATAGGAGTGTTCCCGATCGGGTAGGACGTGTTCTCTGTCGTGTAGGCGGTTATTTCCAACTGAGTCTCCGACAACAGGAGAGGGCGCCCGTGGGCGCCCTCCCTTTCTCATGTGGCATGTCTCCGGCAGATCCTCCGGCGTGCCCCCTACAGCTCAGGCAGGCTGGCGGCGGCCACGGACTGGCCGACGCGGCGCATCTTCTCGTCGGGCAGCGTCACCGTGATCTTGGCGGCCAGCTCGGGATGCTCCTCGGCCAGGATGCGGTTGCACTCGCTGATGAGCAGGTCGCCGCCCACGCCGGAGGCCACGCGTCCTAGCACCAGCAGCGTCTTGATCTCGTAGAACGAGCTGTACAGCACCAGCGTGTGGGCCAGGTAGCAGCCCATGGAGCGGTAGATGTCCAGCGCGCCCTCGTGGCCTTCGTTGGCCAGGCCCTGCACCACCTTGAGCTTCTCGGCGGGCGACAGCTCGGGGTCGAGGATGATGTTGGCGGCCGGCGCCAGCTTGATGACGGCGTCCTGGCTGAAGTACTTGCAGCCCACGCCGAAGTCGGTGGACCACTCGTCCTGCATGGCGTTGGGGGACAGGTCCACCGGCGCGAAGGCCAGCTCGTTGATCCAGCCGAGCACGTTGCCCTCGGCGTTGACGTAGCCCACGGCCTCGGAGGTGCCCATGGCGATGCCCAGGATGTCGCCCGATCCGGTGGACATGTAGCCGGCCAGCGCGGTCACGTCGCCGTCGTTGGCCACCACCAGCGGCACGTCGCCGATCTCGGCGCCCGCGCGGTCGTAGATGCTCTTGACCTCGTCGCGGCGCTCACGCGGCACCTTGATGAACAGCGAGGCCACCATGGGGCTGTTGCCCACGAACGTGCCGGCCGACGACACGCCGATGGCATCGACGCGCGGCATCTTGGACGCGGCCGTCTTGAAGGCGGTCACGATCTCGTTGAAGTGGTACTCCGGATCCTCGGTGACCTTGGGGAACCACACGACCTCCTCGGAGTACACGGCCTCGCCGTCGATGACGGCCGACACCTTGCGGTCGGATCCGCCGGCGTCGAAGCCGATGCGGCAGCCCTCCATGTGGCCGCCGATCTGCTTGGCGGACTCGTTGGCGGCGGGGAAGTCGGCCTCGGACACGGCGATGACCTCGAGCGGCTTCTCGTACACGTCGCCGACGAACTCGTAGTCGAAGTGGCGCGCGCCCTCAGGCGAGTACATCTCGGCCAGCTTGGCGGCGATGTCGTCGCAGCCGCACAGGTACACGCGGAACCCGCCGATGGACCACAGCTCGAACTTGACGAGGCGCTCGACGTAGCGCAGGTCGGCCTCGGCGAACTCGCCGCCGCGGATGAAGCTGCGGCGCACGGAGATGAGCCCGTCCTCGCGCTCGACGGCCACGGCGATGGGATGCTCGGCGCCCTTCAGGTACTCCTGCATCCACACGCCGAACGGGATGAACTGCTCGTCCAGCACGGGGACGTTCTTGATGTCGTAGTCGATGCCCAGGTAGTTCATGTTAGTCTCCTATGATCTCGGTGAGGATGCGCTCGGTCATGCACAGGGCCCGGGGCACGTGGAACGGCCCCTTGAACGTCGAGCCCTTGGTGGGGGGCATGGTGGGCTTGCCGTCGCGGCGCAGGTAGCCGTACCATTCGCCGAACTCGGGGTCGGCGAAGTGCTCCTTGCAGTAGTCCAGCGTGCGGAAGAACCAGTCCAGGTAGTACTCGTCGCCCGTGTCGCGGTAGGCCTTCGTGGACGCGATCATGATCTCGTTGTGGGGCCACCACAGCTTCATGTCGTGCTCGTAGGCCTCGGGCGGCAGGCCCTTGGCGTCGATGAAATACAGCAGTCCGCCGTACTCCTTATCCCAGCCGGCCTCGATGGCCAGGCGGAAGATGGCCTCGGCGTCCTTGTGGAGCTGCTCGTCGCCGCGGTAGTTGGCCTCGTCCATCATGAACCAGCTGCACTCGATGTCGTGGCCCGGGTTGACCACGCGGCCGGCCGTGTACCACAGCTCCGGCTCGCCCTGCAGGTTGACGCTCTCCAGCGTGCAGCCCAGCTCGGGACGGTAGTGCTCGTTCACGATGAGGTCGGTGCACTCGCGCGCGTGGCGGTCGTACTCGTCGGTGTGGGCCGGGTCCACGCGGCGCATGATGCCGATGATGTTGAGGAAGATCATCGGATCGCCCAGCGCCTTGCCCGAGCGCGTCTCGGCGATGGTCTTGGGGCCCATCCCCGTCGGGTCCTCGATGAGGCCGTTGTTGAGCTGGTAGATGAGCTCGTAGGCGCGGCGGGCGCGCTCGAGGTGCTCGACCTCGCCGGTGACGCCGTAGTACTCGGCGTTGGCGATGCAGTAGAAGCCCTCGGAGAAGCAGTAGCGGCGCTGGCGCAGCGGGGCGCCCTCGGCGGTGACGGTGAAGTACAGGCGCCCGCCGGCGTCATGGTTGATGCAGTGCTCCTCCAGGAAGTCGAGGCAGCTCTTGGCGGCCTCGAGCCATTCGGGGCGCGTGCCGTACAGGTGGCACAGATACGAGAACGTCCAGGCGCAGCGGCCCTGCATCCACACGCTCTTGTCGGTGGAGTAGACGTTGCCCTCGCGGTCGAGGCACGTGTAGACGCCGCCGTTGACGGGATCCATGCCGTGCTCGAGCCAGAACGCCACGCAGGTGTCCAGCTGGTCGCGCACCCAGGCGCGCGCCTCGATGAGCCTCTCGGTGTTGTCGGTGGTCAAGGGGCCTCCTTCGGTCGGTGGCTGTGCGGGCGGTGGTGCTTAGGACCGGATGGGGGCGTCGGCCTCCATCATGCCCTCCTTCTTGAGGATCTCCACGATGGCCTCCACGTCCTCGCCCTCCAGGGGCTGGACGGGCTCGCGCATCTGGTTGGTGTTGAACACGCCCATCTGCCACAGGGCGGTCTTGAACGCGCCCACGCCGGCGCCGAAGCCCACCGTGGCCTTGACGCGGCGCGTGACGAACATGAGGCGAGCCAGATGGTCCTGGATCTGCTTGACCGTGTCCCAGTCGCCGGCCTGCGCGGCGCGCCACTGGGCCACGTAGGCGTCGGGATCGACGTTGGCCAGGCCCGGCACCGAGCCGTCGGCGCCGCCCAGGTACGCGCCGTCGACGACCACCTCGTGGCCGGTCAGCAGCTGCAGCGGGTGGCCGGCGTCCTCGTTCTCCAGCATGAGCCAGCGGAAGCTCACGTCGTCGCCGGACGAGTCCTTGACGCCCTGCAGCACGCCGTCGGATCCCAGGCGCACCAGCATGTCGGGGTCGAGCTTGGTGTGCACGCACACGGGCAGGTCGTAGGCGAACAGCGGCAGGTCGGTGTACTCGCGGATGGCGCGGAAGTGGCGCTCCACCTCCTTGGGGCCGCCCAGCGCGTAGAACGGGGCGGTGGCCACCAGCGCGTCCACGCCGAATCCGGCGGCGCGCTTGGCCTGGTCGACCACGCGCATGGTCTCCATGTCGATGATGCCGGCCATGACGGGCACGCGCCCGTTGACGATGGCCACGGCCTCCTGCAGCACGTGGTAGCGCTGGGCATCCGTGAGGAACGCCACCTCGCCGCTGGACCCGAGGAAGAACAGGCCGTCCACGCCCGCCTCGATCATGCGGTTGATGGAGCGGTCGAAGGCCTCGAGGTCGAGGGACTTCTTCTCGGTGAGGGGGATGACGACCGGAGGGATGACGCCGCGGAACTGGGAAGTATCCATAAGTCGGTCTACTCTTTTCTGCTCAAGGGACAGGATTGTTCCTAACTTGTCGATTATCAGGGCCGACGCGGCCGCACGTCAAGGAACGTCACCGAAACGAACAGCGCCCACACATACGGGGCGCGTGCGTTCGGCCCGGCCGGCCCGGCGTCGGCTTCGGTTGGCCCCGGCTCAGCCGCCCGGCCCCCTCACTGCCGCTTCGCGCCAGAAAATCGCGCGATTCCGAGGTTGGCGGGCGGGTAGGCGCCGATCCGGAGCGGCGAAAAGTCAGCCTCGGCTATCCGTGACCTGGGCCTTTGCGGCGATCGTGCGTCGGCTGCGCGAGGCTTGCCTCGGAATCGCGCGATTTTCTGGCACGAACGAGCCAAAACCGCGAGTTCTCCGAGGCGGGCCGACGGCTTTGCCGGCCAGCCTCGCAGCGAAACC
>JAAWAY010000094.1 GCA_022792415.1 Eggerthellaceae bacterium
CTCGCGCATGAGCCAGGGCGAGCGCTACGACCAGTGGGACTTTATCCGCAGCGGCGCCGCGCGCGTGGTGGTGGGCGCCCGCAGCGCGCTGTTTACCCCGCTGGCCGACGTGGGCCTCGTCGTCATCGACGAGGAGCACGAGGGCTCCTACAAGCAGGACTCCGCCCCCCGCTACCAGGCGCGCGACGTGGCCGAGTGGATGATGCGCCGGTCGGGCGGCGCGCTCGTGCTGGGCTCGGCCACGCCGTCGGTCGAGGCGCTGCACGCCGCCGCCACCCGCGACGCGTGGACCCAGGTGCGCCTGCCCGAGCGCGCCAACGGCCGGCCGCTGCCGCAGGTGGAGGTCGTCGACATGGCCGCCGAGTTCAAGGGCGGGTCGCGCGCCATGTTCTCGGGACGGCTCACCCGCGCGCTGGGCGAGGAGCTCTCGCAGGGCCGCAAGGCGGTGCTGCTGCTCAACCAGCGCGGGTTCGCCAAGTTCCTGCTGTGCCGCGACTGCGGCTTCGTGCCCGAGTGCCCGCACTGCGCCACGTCGCTGGCCTACCACGACTCCGACCGCACGCTGCGCTGCCACCACTGCGACTACCGCGTGGCCGCCCCCCCGACGTGCCCTGAGTGCGGCAGCCCCTACCTCAAGAAGTTCGGCGCGGGCACCCAGCGGGTGGAGGCCGAGCTGCGCGCGCTCCTGGACGGGATGCCCGGCGTGGGCCCGGGCGTGCCCGTCATCCGCATGGACGCCGACACCACGCGCGGCAAGGGCGCCCACCAGCGCCTGCTCGAGGAGTTCGCCGCCGCGGACGCCGCCGTGCTGCTGGGCACGCAGATGATCGCCAAGGGCCTCGACTTCGACGACGTGACGCTCGTGGGCGTCATCAACGCCGACACGCAGCTGCACCTGCCCGACTACCGCGCAGGCGAGCGCACGTTCGACCTGATCGAGCAGGTGGCCGGCCGCGCGGGCCGCGCCGAGCTGCCCGGGCGCGTGCTCGTGCAGACCTACGAGGCCGACGCCGTGGCCATCCGCGCCGCGGCCGCCTACGACCGCGCGCTGTTCCTGCGCGCCGAGCTGCCCAAGCGCCGCGCGCTGGGCTACCCGCCCTACGTGGCCCTGGCCAACGTGCTGGCTTGGGGCCCCGACGAGGGCGAGGTGGCGCGCGTGGCGACCGACCTGCAGCGCCAGCTGGAGGCGCTCGCGCGTGACCACGGCGGCCCCGACTGGCAGGTGCTCCCGGCCACGCCCTGCGCGCTCGGCAAGCTGCGCAACGCCTACCGCTGGCACGTGGTGGTCAAGGCCCCGCCCGGCGCCGACATCCCCGGCGTCCTGACGCGCCTGTTCCGCGCGCGCAAGGCCGACGCCGCGGTGAACGTGGCCGTCGACGTCGACCCGGTCGACCTGCTGTAGCCCGCCGCCGCCTGCGGGGCCCGCGCGCCGCGCGGAGCGCCCCGGCAACGCGTATAATCAGGGGAAACAAGCGCAAGCCGGCCAGAGGGGCCGCGCCCGGGCCGTCGGGCCCGGCAGGCCGAGGGGAAGGAGGGGCCGTGTCGACCAGCAGCCGCCGGTGGCGGTGGGCCTCCGCCCGCGCCCTCGTCTCGTCGCTCACGCCGGCCGCCGCGGGCCTGGCGGCCCTCTCGGTGGCGCTCGTCGCGCTAACGGCCGGCGCCTACGGCCTGGCCGTCCCGGCCCTGGCCGGGCAGAGCGCCCTCGTGCTGGGCCCCGTCACCGCTGCGCCGTTTCCCCACGTGGACCGCGCCGACGGCCTGGCGGCCACGGGTGGCGCGCCGGGCCTGGGCGAGGTCGCCCCGCGCGACGGGGCCGAGGGCGGCGCCGACGGCGCTGACGGGGCCGACCCCGCCGCGGCCGGCGCCGAGCCCGCCGGGGGAGCCGACTCCGCGGGCGCGCTGCCGCCCACGCTCGGCACCATCCTGCTCCCCACCGTCAGCGCCGGCGCGTCCGACGCGCAGGCGGTCGCCACGGGCGGCGGCTCGGGAGGCGTGGCATCCGGCGCGGCCGGGTCGGCTGGCTCGTCTGGCTCGGCGGGGTCGTCGGGGTCCTCGGGCGGCGCCGGCACGGCCGGATCGACGGGCGGATCCTCGGGCGGCAGCTCGTCATCGGGCGGGTCGTCGTCGGGGCCCGCGGAGGAGCCGCGGGGTGAGGCGGCCATCCAGCAGGCCTACGAGACCGAGCACAACGACGAGGTGAAGGCCCTGCTCACGCGCTACTACCAGCAGGTGCCCACCTACATGAACCGCGCCATCGAGGCATACAACGCCTTCCCTGCGCAGGCCAAGACGGCCTCGCTCTCGCAGCGCCAGGCCTACGCCGCGCAGGTGGAGTCCCAGATGTCGCAGGCCATCGGCCCGTGGAACCAGATGACGCTCGACATGCAGGGCAAGCGCTGCTCCCAGTACTACCGGGACAAGTACGCCGAGATCGACAAGCTCTACAGCGACGTGTACAAGGTGTACGAGGGGCTGCAGGAGGCGTGGGGCGTCAACCTGGGCTACGCCGACCCCGCCGGCCACGAGGCCGACTACCTCGCGCCCCTCAACGCGCGCCTGAGCGGCGGACGCCCGGCGGCGGTGGTCGACTACGAGCGCCGCCTGGCAGGGGCGCGCCCGTGATGGCGGCGATCGGGGAGGGGGCCCTCGCCGCGCCGGGCGCGGGGAGCCTGCGCCTCGTGCGCGTGGAGGGCTTCGAGGCGCCCGAGGTGCTGGCCCCGGGCGACGAGGACGCCTACCGGCGCCGCTTCTGCTCGCTGCTCATGGACGACGCCCGCTCCCGGCGGGGCGGCCTGGGCCAGGTGACCTGGGCCGTCAACGCGCGCGGCGAGGCCCTGGCCGTCAAGCGGCTCCTGCCCGCGGAGGGCGCCGCGGCGGGGTCGCGCGGGTGCCAGGAGGCGCTCGAGCGCGCCTTCGCGGAGGAATACGAGGGGCACCGGCGCGTGTCGGGCCTCAAGGGCTTCCCGCGCCTGTACGGCCGCGGCACGGTGGACGGCGCGCCCGCGCTCATCATGGAGTGGGTGGAGGGCGAGACGCTCGAGCACGCGGCGCGGGCGCTGGCCGTGGACGGCGAGGGGCGCCTGTCGCCCCTGACGGCGGCGCGCCTATCCCGTGACCTGTTCGAGCTGCTGGCGCGCATGGACCTGGTGGAGGGCGGGTTCTCGCACCGGGACGTGACGCCGGCCAACGTCATGGTGTGCACCACGCTTCAGCCCTTGGCGGCGCAGGTGGAGGAGGGCGTGTTCGACCTGCGGCTGGTCGACTTCGGCTCGGCGGCCGTGGGGGAGCGCCGGGCCACGTCGCTCACCGAGGCGTGGGGCGCGCCCCGCGGCGCGACGCCCGAGTACGCCCCGCCCGAGATGCTCACCGAGGACGTGGCCGAGGCCGTGGCGGCCCGCGCGGGCGCGGCCGTGGACGTGTACGCCGCCGCCGGCGTCGCGCAGCGGCTGCTGACAGGGCGCCCGCCCTTCGACCTGGCCTCCGACGTCCGCTCGCCCTACCGCTGCAAGACCGAGGACGTGCCCGCGCCGCTGACCTGCGCGCACGAGGCCGCGACCGACCTGGGGGCGGTGCTGGCGGGCGAGCCCGAGGTGGCCGTGGCGCTCAGCCACGCCGTCGCCGACGCGGGCGGAGCGCCGGGGCCCGACCGCGCCCGGGAGGCGCTCTGCGCGGTGGACGCGCAGCTGGCGGGCCTGGTGGGCCCGTGCTTGGCTCCCAAGCCGAAGGACCGCCCCTCCGCCGCGGCGGTGCGCGACGGCCTGACCGCCTTCTGCCGGCAGTACGCCCCCAACCTGGGGCGCGCCCTGCGCGGCGAGGCGCTCGACCCGGCGGTGCTGGGCGAGGGCGCCACCCGCGTCGCGGACCGCTCGCGCCGTGCCGCCGCCGTGCTGCGGGGCGTCGCCCGCGCGGCGTGCGGGCTGGTGTGGGCGGCGGTGCTGGCCTCGGCTGCGCTGCTCGCCGACGGCGCGCGCGCCACGGTGGCCACGGGCGCGGGCCCCGAAGACGTCCTGGTGCCCGGCTGGGCGGTGGCGCTGCTGCTGGCCGCGCCGACGCTGGCGGCGTACGCCGCGCGGGGCCGCAACGGTGACCGTGGATGGGGCCTCGCCGCGGGGAGCGCCGCCCTGGTCGGGGCGTCGCTTCTGGTCATGGGCGCCGGCGCGGTGGTCGACCTGGCGTCGGGCGAGGTGGCGGCTGCCCTGGCAGCAGCCCTGGCCGCCTGCGCCGCCGCGGCGTGGTGTCCTATGGCGATCGGCTACGCGCTCTCGCCGCGCCGCCGACGCGCCCGCGCCGGGCGCAGGGCCGCGCGCGACGGCCTGCCGGCGGGGGAGGACGACGCGCAGGACGGCGCCGAGCCCCTGGGGCTGGCGTCGTAGGGCGGGATGCGGACGATTATCGAATCAAAGCCTTGACCAGGCATTTGCGGCGATTAGCAAGCTATTCGCCGCATGATATGCGGTGAATAAGAAAGGGGGCGCGGCCCGAGATCGGGCCGCGCCCCCTCTGCGCGTCGGGTACGCGGGCTCCCGCTAGGCGCGGGGGACGACCAGGCGCGTCCGGTTCCAGACGCCCTCGTCGTTCACGTAGTAGCGTCCGATCCACTTGTCGGTGGCCATGGCGCCCGAGTCCTCGAAGTATTACCAGTGGTCACCGGTGCGCAGTTGGGCGGAAATCTGATTTCAAATCCAAACGCGTTCGCTAGATGCGAAACAAGGATCGAATAGCAGAGCCTAGATGAAGGACGGAGCTTATTGTATAAAGGTCATCAGCAGTGAGAGTGTTATCGGAATCGCCATCATCTGGTTTTTCCTCATCCGGTTCGTTTTCGGGCACAATAGCAGGATTTTCGATCGTCTCTGTTGTCCCATCCATATATTGTATTTCCACTTTTTTCAATTGTGCCGATGCAATTGTTCCGTTATACCAAAGATGCTCAAAATGATACGACTCGTATGCACCGGGCTCAATCGGGCCTACGCCTTGGGCAAGTTTTATTGGGGAGTTGCTATTTCTTTCACCGACGATGTCACCCACAGAATTGATGGCCTGTAAGGTGAACTTAATATACTTTACTGTTTTGTCGGTATCGTTTTGAAGACGGATTCGGACGCCAGCCCCACCAGCGCTATCCACACCGCTAATGAAGCAATCATTGTAATCTTTATATCCAACTCGCACCGACGAAATTATTATTCCCATTTTCAATCCTCTCCATCAAGGTTTCTTCAATGCTAGTATTTCGGTTATTCTCCACATGCCATCTTGTTTTTCACCTCTCTAATCATGTGCTTTTTGCTTGCTATTTCCTCGTCAGTTAGCCGTGGTGTTTCAACGTATGCGCCCCATTTGTTGCGGACGAGATCCATTGAATTTCTTTCAAGCAACTCGCTAATCATGGTTATCACCAACTGATAAACCTCAGATTTTGATTCCTGGTGCGTTTCGACGAGATCGGCAACTTTGATTAACACCTTGGTGCAGTTATCCGTTTCTTCTTCTAATTCCCAGAAGGCTGACCGAGTTTTGCTCATGTCGTAATCGCGCACTATTTCCGAGGCAACGTCTCTCATGGCTGAACAAACGATGGTTGTGGCTTTCCCAAACACCTTTTGTTGACTAACGACAACGCCGGCCGAAGCCTCGTATTTCTTTATCGCCGAAGAGAAAGAATCGATGCCAGCGGAAAAGATGTCCGTGAAGTATTCGTTTGTGAGCATTGAAACGTTTGCGCAACCCAAGGTCATCAGCCGGATTGCCAGTTCCTCGAGATATGATTCAATTGTTTTCGCCGCTGTTCTTTTTTCTGATTCGAAAGGTAAAGATTTGAGCGCCTGGATGAAACACGAAATAGACTCTTCAATACGAAGATTTTTCAGTGTCATCAGTTGGCCTATAGCCCGGCCTTTAAGTACATATACATCAAACCCCTGAGGTTCTTCCTCAATGGCTTTGTTGCAATGCGCTATCGCCAGGCTCCAATCGCTGGCATTGTAAGAGTCTTGAGCGAGCTCAAGGCGAAGATTTGCAGAATGAGCAAAACCGTCTTTTAGGCTACCCCCCCCCCTGGTGCTATTCTGCTCAAAAGACAGGTCATGCTCGACGCCGCAGCATTCGCAAACGGCGATGTTTCCCTCGCCCGTTTTTAGCCGACCTCCGCATATGTTGCATACGAGTGTTGCCATGGCTCACTCACCAGATTCCCGTTGGAGAGAGGCGCAGCACGTTTCGCGGCGGCATTTCTTGGCGTTGTCGTTGTCAATGGGGATAATGCTGTCAGCGTCGTAATAGTTGTCTCTTACGATGGCCCCAATCTGGTACACGAGGTCCACGAGATCAGCCGATTCCTCCGCTAGTTTTTGGAATTGAGAATCAACATCATCGTATTGATCCAAAGTTACCAATTGATGCACGAGCTTATTTCGTTCCTTGCACCACCTTTTCACAGAGCGAAGCGTATCGGGCTTCACGTCCTTGACCAGGGGATACTCTCTTTTGGATAAACGTATAAGGCACTCGATCTTGGTTGTGATGCCTGTCGGCCTCGCATTTTCTGCTCGCGGCGCTTTCGGGCAGCCCTGCGCTATTTTTGAAATAATGCGATCGAAGCGGTTTTCGAAGCATGCATAGGCATACCAGCACGTCTCAACGTAAGACCCTCGCTCTATTGCGTTGTTGATGCGCTGAAGAACGTCATCGTGCATTGCTGCCATTTCAAGTCGCTTTTCATAGGGTTCCAAGGGTTCCATGGCCTACTTCTTTCCTGCCTTGATCATGATGTTGCGTTTGTCGAGAAGGCGAGATATTGACTGGAGGGTCTCCAGATCAACCCTTCCGCTTTCCTTAACCTGTTCGACATAGGCGTTGATTTGACTCTCTATCTCCGACGTCGACTCGAGGCTCCTCGAATTGCTGAACCGGGCCGTGTCTATCAACTCGTTCAAGGCTTTCTGCTCTTCGCCTCTTACTTCGAAATCAGCCTCGATGCCGCGTAGGCTCATAAGGAGGTCGCGGGAGAAGGCCGTGGACCTTTCAGCTGCATTCTCGACTTGGCTGGCGTAGCTCATGCCCTTTTCTGCGCCGATTAACGCGATTGAACTCATGGCCAGGAGAATGACGCCAGTAACAATCGATATGGTTGTATCTCCGGGTAGCAAGAGGGCGAGCGCTCCACCCACAGCGAGCTGGATAAGCAGGAAGAGCGTGGGTAGAACAAGTTTCGGGTACGTTTGGAACAGCCCTGAGACGTCGGCTTGCGTTCTGCTGATGCCTGCGAAATAAAGAAGAACTCCTTGCGCCAGGCCAAACAAGAGCGCGATCCACGAGGTAGCGGTCTGCGGCGCAAGCAACGAGATAAGGAGCGCATACGCTGCGTAGATGATTGCAAGGATGCCGAGGCAGGCTACCCTCATTGTTGGTTTCTTCATAGCCTATCCCCTCCTTGTGCCACACTCGGGGCAGAATTTCTCCGTTGAGCCGAAGGGCCTGCCGCACTCCGGGCAGAATTTTGCGTTTTGCTGACCTGTATCTGCTGGTTGCCCGTTGCCGTCGACAACGGAGACGGAAGGTGGGTCGACCAAGGGGTCGGCTGTCCCGATTGAGCTCGCCATCGCACCGCTTACCAGGTTCCCCACTGGGCCGCCGACGCCACTCACCATTCCGAGCCCGATTCCCATGTTTGCGAACTCGCCAACGCCCTCATTGGCAGCCACCTTTTCGGCAACATCGAAACCGCGCTCCTGCTGATAGGTGTAGCCCTCGATGCGACGCTTGTCGGCGGTGGCGCCAGCCTCGATCACCGTGCGCTTGGCCTCTGTCTCCTGATTTATGATGCCGACTTGCTGCTCGATCTGCGCCTCGCGTACATCGGCGTACTGGCGGAAATACAGCTCGCGGAACTTCTCGTAGATAGGATCTCCCTCGGGTCTCATGACCGTCGTCACGAGAAACTGCGTGAGCTCAAGGCCGTATTCCTCGAAGTCGGATGCTAGCCGACCTTTAACGTCGTCGGAAAACTCCTCCAAGTGCGCGTCAAGCTCGAAAATATTAAGCGCTTTATTCTGTACAGCCTGTACAAGAGCGGTTTTTACACGTGTCTGCAAGAAAGCCTTGAAATAGCTAATGAGATTGTCTTGTGACAGCACCGCCTCTGTTCCGACAATCTTTACAAGTAGTTTTTTAGCTTCGCGTACGGCGAGCGCCATTTCGCCCGAGGCGCCAATCGACAGGGGAAACCCGAACTCGGGCTCCATGTACTGTACTTTCGAGTTGGTCCCCCAGGGGATGCCCATCTGCTCGGTAAGGTTTACAAAGTAAACCTCGGCATGAAAGGGGGATATGCCGTTTGACGGCAGGCTTACAACCTTGTTGATGAGTGGGAGGTTCTGGGTCTCCAGCGTATGGCGCCCAGGGCCAAATAGATCGAGTGCTTGACCGTTGAGGAAAAACATTGCCTCCTGCGACTCGTGGACAATGAGTTGCGAGGCGGTATTGAAATCCTCCGCGGGATGTTTCCAGATGAAGGTGCGGTTGTCGCCCTCATACTTAATGACGTCGATAATTCCCATTCCAGCATGCCCCTCCATACAAGACAGACAGTCCAGAGCCAAGAAGCGACCTCCTGTCCTCGAGAAGGGAAAGAGGCTGCAATCCGTTCCACTGGCTTTGAATGATATGTGGGGTGAGAGGTAACTTGTTGCGCAACAAAGTCGAGCGATCAGGGGTGTTTGAGCGGAGGGTCGGCTTCGCCTCGCGCAAACGGCAACCAATCTCGTCTATGCTATGCTCATCAGCGAAAACAACGGGGCAGCAGCTTGCTCTCGCATCGACACACCCGGCGCGGGCGCCGCGCTCAGGGCAAGAAGGAGGCCGCCGGATGGCAGCGACCGATACCACCCCGGGCATGGTGCTCTTCTCAACCCTCAAGCGCGACGCGTCCCTCAGCTACAAGGACACGGCCTCGCTCGTGCTGTCGGGCCGGCCCCTGCCGGACGGTCGCAGCCCGCTCAGCCGCATCGATGACCGCACGTGGCTGTCGCGCTACGTGGTGAACGCGCCGGCCGGCACCGCCCAGCCCCACTTCTTCAACGATTTCTCGCTGTCGGCCCTGCGCATCACGGCGCGCCTGAAGTCGAAGCGCGGCCGTGGGATGTCGGGTGAGGACGTGCTGGCGCTCGTGACGGGCGACGCGGGCCGCGCCATGGAGGACGCGCTGGCCGCGTGCCACCAGGACGTCGGACCCTACCGTAACCAGATGGCGCGCGTGATGGGCGACGCGGGGCTCACGGCCGACGAGCGGGCCGAGGCTGCCATGGTGCTGTTCGTGGCGGCCGGCTGCACGGCCGACGTGCGCCGCGCGGTGGAGGCGACGTCCGACTTCATGCGCAGCGCGCACGGCGGCGGCCTGTCGACGCCGGCGTTCGCGCTCATGCCGCGCGAGGGGACGCCCCGGCGCGGCGAGGCGCCCGCTCCGTCACTGGGCCTGCTGCGCGTGGTGGACGGCTATGTGTGCGGGGCGCCCCACTGGGTGGCGCCCGATGGCGAGGGCGCGGAGATTGGCGCGCTCTCCTTCGCCGACGGGGCGGTGACCGACGTGGGCGAGGACGTGTCGGGGCGCCACGCGCGCCTGTGGAACGAGGACGGTGCGTGGCTGGTGGAGGGCCTGGGGTCCACCAACGGCACGGTGCTCGTGTCCGCCGCGGACGGGTCACGGGTGGTGGTAGAGCCGCCGGCGCGCGAGCGGGCCGGCTTCGAGCCGGCGCCCGTGGAGGTGCGCCCGGGCGACCAGCTGCTGCTGGGCGGCACCACCGCGTTCCTGGTGCTGGAAGGATCACCTGACGCATAGCCCGTCTTGCGGGGCCTTCTCCATACGTTCATCACCAAATACTGTTGCGCAACACCGCCTGCGCAGGCGGTGAAAAACTGGGCTTCCTATCCATGACCGGAAGGAAGCGTCCCAACCATGGTCCAGTGCAACGGCAACCTCATCGTCTTCGCCTGCGAAGATGCTCTGATGCACGCCATTCTTCTGGAAATGGGCTCCAACCTTGCGAAAGCCGAGCGTCGACGGTCAAGACACTATGTCAGTCCCGTTTCGGCTATCAGGATCGAGGGAACGGAGTCGACGCAGGAGCTGCTGGGCAAGATAGTGCCGCTTTACCTGAAGGACCCTGTCGCTGCCCTTAATCCAAACTCACGCACGAGTGCCGCCGATGGAGAGCCGGCTCCTCCTGATCTGAAGGTCATAGACGGGTACACGGTGCTATCCCTTGCTTTCGCCACTGACGGAGGCGTGGTTGATTCCGATGTGACACAGTTCGTTCGAGCCCTGCCCTCCGAGCAGTGCGGCATTGCAGCTTGCCACTGGTTTGATGGACTTGAGAGACGTCTGCTTATTCAGGGCAACCTGCGTGACGCCGGCCCGTTTCGCTGCGGCGGTCCAGCAGGTGGAATCGATTCGCTTGAGTTGTTCTTCGGACAGGATATGTTCGCGACCCCCGAGCAGTGGGAGCGTTTCCTGCACAGTAATAGTTCCGCAGGGGGAGATGTCACCTCGCCGCACGATGACGGGCCGCAGGGCGTGGCTAATCGAAGACTGGCAGCTATGATCGGGGATGCTGGACTGTGACACTGCCCGAGGTCTCGCCTCGCGTGGTGCTGTTTGACACGATAAAGCGACTCGGAGGCGTCAGCTATAAGGAAACGGCGCGAATGCTTCTGTCTTCGCGACCGCTGATGGGAGGGCGCAGTCCCGCAGAGCGCCTTGAGAGCAGTCGCACGTGGCTGACGCGCGAGGTGGTGCATGCCGAAAACTTTGCAGGGCAGCCCGGTTTGTTCTGCGATTTTGAGGTGGGGGCGATGCGAGTGCTGGCGCGGCTCAAATCGACCAGGGCCGGGGGCCATGGTGGCGCTGCTTTAGTTCGCGAGCTCTGCGAGGGGCAGGCTGCGGCTGACATGCTGCAGGCCCTAGAGGCAACGGGACGAGGGGGACGCCTGTACCGAAACATGCTCACGCGTCTCGTCCGCGCGAACGGCTTGGAGAACGACGAGCGTGCCGAGGTTGCCATGGTGCTGTTTGTGGCGGCGGGCTGCACAGGTGATGCGCGGACGGCAGTTGCTGACGCCTTGAGGTTCTCGCACTCCGTTCATGGTGGCCGTATGGAAATGGGAGACGCTGAAGTCGCGGAAGACTCGAACGGGGTTTGTCTGGTTTCTCACGATGACAGCCCGCCCCTTCTTGGTCTTCTTCGCATGGTCGGTGACTACATTGCAGGCGGTCCCTACTGGGTGTCCCCGGAGCGCGACGGCGCCACGATCGGCATGCTCGCGCTCGGGTCGGAGGATATCGTCGACGTTGAGCCTGATGTGGCGAATCATCATGCCCGTGTGTGGTTTGACGGGTCATCGTGGTTCGTCGAGGACCTCAGGTCGGGTTCGGATGTGGCAGTGTTTCGTGATGACAATACATGCCATGAAGTAGCTTTTGGTGGAATCGCTCACTTAAGCCGTGGGGATGAGATCGTGCTCGGCCGAGGTACGCGATTCCACGTTGTATTCGGTCTTCCTGGTGTTGATCGGCCAGCTCCGCTTTAAGGGGGAGGCCCACTTTTTCAGTGATATGTGCTTCAGAAGCCGTCTCAACGGGGGCAGATGGCGGGAATCAGAGTACTTGCGCGTACGTGGGGCCCGGCTTTTGCAATGCCCTCGCGTGTCTCTTTACGCTGGTATTTCCTCTTGCTACAATGTGGTCAGCGGATGCCCGTGTTTGGTGATGCGGGCAACGCCGTTTTGTTTCTTTGGTGACCGCAGGCCTCAGCTAGCGCCTGCGGTCACGCTGCGTTTCGGGGCGCTCACCCCGTGCTATGGACACGGCCTTGACCACCGCCGTCGCCAATCCCACCACCGCAGTGGCAAGCGCAACAACTTGAACAGCCAATTCCATGGGCAAATCACCTCCTTTCGTAAAAGAAGGCGCTGCCAGCACACGGGGCTTACTCCGCTGACCGCTTCCGATTTTATCATGATTATAGGAACATACGTTCTATATTTAAATATACTCTATTTGATTATAAGCGGGCCGCTCAATGACTACATTTGTTGCCGGAACGCATGAAGCATGAAAGCTGAGGATAATCGAACTTCTATCAGCTGAAAAAAACGAAGCAGAGCTTGCTCATCTCTTGGCGGAGAGGGACGGATTGAGGAATTCGTTTGCTGGCGGGCGAGAATCGGACTGTCGAAGAGTGGTCCGAGCATAAGATCGACGAGATGTTCAACAGGAAATTAGGGATGTGGAGTGGCGGCTTTGAGCGGATCTTGGGAAAGGTTGATGTGGCCTTCTCCCTCCCTTGCCCCCCACA
>JAAWAY010000095.1 GCA_022792415.1 Eggerthellaceae bacterium
CGCGTGGCCATCGCCCGCGCCCTCAACATGCACCCCAAGATCATGCTCTTGGACGAGCCGACGAGCGCGCTGGACCCCGAGATGGTCAACGAGGTGCTCGACGTCATCAAGTCGCTCGCCGAGACGAACATGACCATCGTCATGGTCACCCATGAGATGGGCCTGGCCCGTGATGCCGCCGACAAGGTGGTGTTCATGGAGAACGGCCTGGTGGTGGACGAGGGAACGCCCGACTACATCTTCCGCGAGACGGACAACGCCCGCATCAAGGCGTTCCTGTCCAAGATCCTGTAGGGGGCCGCCATGACACGTGAGACCCGCCCCGTCGCCGCGCCCGCCGCCCTCTCGCGCCGCTCGTTCGTGCGCCTGGCCGCATGCGGGGCGGCCGCGTGCCTGCTCGGCGGCACCGGCGCGCTCCTCGGCGGCTGCGCCCCCTCCGGCGACGTGCTGCGCGTGGGCACGAAGATCGACGTGCCCGGCTTCGGGTTCCAGAACCCCGAGTCCGGCAGCGTCGAGGGGCTGGAGGCCGACGTGGCGCGCGAGCTGGCGGCCCGGATCAAGGGCGACGCGAACAAGCTGGAGCTCACGGGCGTCAACGTCACCACGCGCGGGGCCATGCTCGACAACGGCACCCTCGACGCCACGCTGGCCACGTTCACCATCACCGACCAGCGCAAGCGCAGCTACGACTTCTCGCGGCCCTACTACATCGACCACATCGGCGTGCTCGTGCGCAAGGACTCCGGCGTGCGCGACCTGGCCGGGCTGGACGGCAAGACGGTGGGCGTGGCGCTGTCGGCCACCACCAAGGACAAGCTGGGCGCCGCCGCCGACGAGCTGGGCATCCACCTGGAGTTCGCCGAGTACGCCACCTACCCCGAGATCAAGATCGCGCTGGTGGCCGGGCGCGTGGACGCGTTCTCGGTGGACAGCTCCATCCTGGTGGGCTACCAGGACGCCTCGACCATGCTGCTGCCCGAGCAGTTCGCGCCCCAGGAGTACGGCGTGGCCACGCGCAAGGGCAGCCCGCTGTCGGAGCCCATCGACCAGGCCATCGCCGCCATGGAGGACGACGGCACCCTGCGCGCGCTCAAGGAGCGCTGGGGGCTGTCGCTGGTGACCGAGCAGGACGTGGAGGCCGAGGAGGCAGCCGGTGGGACGGGGCTGGGCGCGGGCGACCCGGCCGACGACCCGGCGGACGCGCTCGACGGGGGAGGCGACGCGTGATGGGGGAGGTGTTCGCGCCCTACAAGTGGGAGGCGCTGCTTGAGCGCTGGCCCGACATCCTGCACGCCTTCGGCACGACCGTGGCCATCTCCGCCCTCGCGCTCGTGATCGCGCTTGTGCTGGGCTTTCTGTTCGGCGTGCTGTCGGTGTCGCGCCACGCGGTGCTGCGCGGCATCACGCGCGTGTACGTGGAGCTGGTGCAGAACATACCGCTGCTGCTGCAGGTGTTCGTGCTCTACGCCGTGTTCCCCCTGCTGGGGCTGTCGCTGGCCTCGTTCTGGATCGGCGTGCTCGCCATCGGCGTGTACCACGGCGGCTACATATCCGAGGTGGTGCGCAGCGGCATCGGGTCCATCCACCGCGGGCAGTTCGAGGCGGCGCGCTCCCAGGGCTTCTCGCCGGTGCAGGTGATGACGCTCATCATCCTGCCCCAGGCCATGCGCATCATCCTGCCGCCCTTGGCCGTACAGGCCGCCAACCTCGTCAAGAACACGTCGGTGCTCGCCCTCATCGCGGGCGGTGAGCTCATGTACTTCTCCAACTCGTTCGCCGGCGACACCAGCTACTACGGGCCCGCCTACGTGGCGGCGGCCGTGCTGTACTTCGTCATCTGCTTCCCGCTGTCACGCGCGGCCGTGTACCTGGAGCACCGCATGCTCAGCCATCGCCACGTCACCACCGGCGACGCGTCCGAGGAGCTGTCCGCCGACGCCATGGAGGTCACGCCCGGCTCGCACGACATCACCGGCCACGCCGCCGCCCGCGCCCTCGCCGGCGGCATCACCACCATGGCCGCCGGCACGTCCACCCTGGTCCCGGCGCGCCGGGTGCCCTCGCCCCGCTACCCGCTGCACGCCTGGGAGGCCGCCCCCGCGCCCGGAGAGCGGCTGCGGGCCGTCCCCTTCACGGGGCGCCAGGCGGCCGAGATCGCCGACGACTTCGGCCTGGAGGTGGCCCAGGAGGCCCTGGAGGCCTCCGGCGGCGACCACGCCCGCGCGTGGCAGGCGCTGCACACGCGCGCGGGGCGCCGCCGCCTGGGCGGTCGCCACCACGTGGCGGGGCAGGGCCGGCGCACCCCGCACGGGCGGCTTCCCCGTCCCCGGCGCGGCGAGGGCCGCCGCCCGCGCGGACCGCGCGGCCCCCGCGGAGGAAGGAGGGACTCATGAGCGACGTCATGGCCCTGCTCACCTGGACCAACCTCCGCTTCCTTCTGCAGGGGCTCGGGCTCACGCTCGTCATCGCGGGCCTGTCCATCCTGTGCTCGGTCGCGCTGGGCGCCGTGCTCTCCATCATGCGCGGGTCGCGCCTGCGCGTGCTGAGGGGCATCTCCATCGCCTACGTTGAGCTGTTCAAGAACACCCCGCTGCTGCTGTGGATCATGTTCACGTTCTTCGTGGCGCAGCTGCCGCCGCTGCCCGCCGCCGTGCTGGCGTTCACGCTGTTCACGAGCGCGTCGGTGGCCGAGATCGTCCGCGGCGGCCTGGCCAGCGTGCCTCGCGGCCAGTACGAGGCCGCCCGCTCCCAGGGCTTCTCGGCGCCGCAGATGTACCTGCTCATCATCCTGCCCCAGGCCCTGCGCAACATGGTGCCGGCTTTGCTGTCGCAGTTCGTCACCACCATCAAGGACACGTCGTACCTGTGGGGCGCCATGGCGCTGCAGGAGCTCATGGGGCGCGGCATGA
>JAAWAY010000096.1 GCA_022792415.1 Eggerthellaceae bacterium
AGTACGACGCCGCCACCCAGCAGCTGGTGGACGAGAACACCGGCAACCGCTTCACCATGACCTACGAGCCTGTCGTCGAGTAAGCGACCGAGGAGGAAGGATAGAGATATGACCCGTTACGTTATGGTCATCGACCAGCGTCGCTGCATCGGCTGCCACTCCTGTACGGTCGCGTGCCGCACGTGGAACGAGCTGCCGCTCGACATCGTCTACAACCCGGTGGTCACCGAGGGCACGAAGGGCACCTGGCCCAACGTGCACCGCAGCTGGCTGCCCACCCTGTGCATGCACTGCGAGAAGCCGGCCTGCGTGCCGTGCTGCCCCACGGGCGCCTCGCACCAGGACGACGACGGCGTCGTCTGGATCGACTACGACAAGTGCATGGCCTGCCTGGCCTGCGTGAACGCCTGCCCCTACGGCATGCGCGACCAGTCCAAGCTGCAGCCCCGCCTGCCCCGCTTCGTGCGCAAGTGCACGTTCTGCCGCGACCACCGCGCCGCCGACCCGGGCGCCGAGCCCTACTGCGTGGCCACCTGCCACCAGAAGGCCCGCATCTTCGGCGACCTGGACGACCCGAACTCCGAGGTGTCCAAGCTCATCGGCTCCGTCGAGACCGTGCGCCTCATGGAGGACATGGGAACCGGCCCGCAAATCTACTATATTCCTGAGTTGGGAGGTAAGGCATAATGCGTCATCATTACTGGGAGTGGCCCATCCCTACCTACCTGTTCCTGGGCGGCCTGGGCGGCGGCATCTTCTGCCTCATCGCCATCCTCACGTTCTTCGTGTTCCCCGGCGTGGCCGCCGTGCCGCTGGCCATGGCGTGGCCCGGCTTCCTGGCCATCGTCGCGCTCGGCCTGGGCTGCGTGATGCTCATCGTCGACCTGGGGCAGCCCATGGTGTTCTACCGCGCGTTCGTCAAGAGCACGAGCGTGCTGGCCTGGGGCGCCCGCCTGCTCACCGTGTGCGCCATCTTCGGCGTCATCTGGTTCGCCAGCTACGTGCCGTGGGACTGGTTCGCGCCCATCGCGAGCTTCCTCGTGCCGGCGCGTGAGGTGTGCCTGGCCATCGCCGGCATCGCCGGCACCGGCATCATGCTCTACACCGGCATCTTCCTGTCCACCCTGAAGGCCCACGCCTTCTGGGCGACGCCGGCCCTGCCCGTGCTGTTCACCGTGTCGGCCCTGTCCACGGCCTGCGCCGCCATCACGCTGTCGGCCGGCTGGTGGCCCGCGCCGCTGACCATGGAGACGGTCATCGCCGCCGCGCTGGGCGACGAGATCCTGCACACGCTCGACATCATCCTCGTGGTGGTGGAGATCGCCGTGCTGCTCATCATGGTGCTGTCCTTCCTGGGCGCCGGCAACAAGACGGCCAACAAGGCGGCGCACCGTTGGGTGCACGGCTCCTACGCGCCGCTGTTCTGGGGCGGCATGATCTTCGGCGGCCTGCTGCTGCCCGAGATCCTCTACGTCTTCGGCGGCCACAGCGCCGCGTCCACCGTGGTGGCGCCCGTGCTGGTGCTGCTGGGCGGCCTGCTGCTCCGCTTCATGATCGTGTTCAGCGACGACCGCGCCCCGCTGCCGGGCGAGGACCGCTACTACAACCGTCTGGCCAAGGATGACGCCGACTTCATCAAGGCCTGGACCTACGGTGACAACATCTTCTAGGTCGTGTGGGCGCTGACGCGCCCGAGACCTGGGATGATGGAGTTGAAGTGAACGCAGGGGCCCGACTTGCCATGGTCGGGCCCTTTGCCTATGCTGGGCGCTTCGCCGAAGCGGCCGGCCGAGGGAGAAGAGGAGGGGGACGCCCCATGGAGGAGTACCTGTTCGAGGACGCGCTCACCGGGTCGACGGTGGCGTTCGACCGCGGCACGGGCGACGCGCGCATCGAGGTCTTCGGCGACGGCGCCCCCCGGGAGTGCCCGTCGCTCTTCTTCCCCGGCTGCTCGCTCATCAACTACGCCATGCCGCTCGTGTCCGCCGTGCACGACACGCTGCTGGACGCCGGGTCGGTGGACGGCATCTCGCTTCTGTGCTGCGGGCGCATCCTGTCGTTCGAGGAGGGCGGCGACGTCCTGCGCGCGTCCTTCGACGAGCGCATGAGGCTGGCCCTGCGCGCGGCCGGCGTGCGCCGCATCGTGGCGGCGTGCCCCAACTGCGCCGAGGCCCTGCGCGGCCTGCTCGACGAGAAGGGCCTGGGCGATGAGGTGGAGGTGGTGGCCCTGCCGGCCGAGCTGGCGCGCCTGGGCTACCGCGTGGACCGCGACACGGCCGCCCTCCTGGTGAAGGGGGATGCTGAGGCGCCGCTCGTCTTGGCGGCCCACGACTCGTGCCCCGACCGGGCGCGCGGGGAGTTCGCCGACGGCATGCGGGCGCTCCTGCCCGAGGGGCTGTGCGTCGAGCCGGCCCACAGCCGGGCGCGGTCGCTGTGCTGCGGGTCGCTGCTGCGCGCCGCGGGCAAGTTCGACGCCGCCGACAAGCTGGCGCGCCGCAACGGCGAGGAGGCCGGCGAGGCGGGCGCCGACGCGCTGGTCACGGCCTGCCTGTCGTGCGCGTTCCAGCTCAACGCCGCGCAGGACGTGCCGGCCGTCCACTTCCTGGAGCTGCTCTACGCCTGGCGCGTCAACTGGGGCGCCGCCGCGCAGTGGATGAAGATCCGCTTTTTGTTCGAGGAGACGCTCGGCGTGGCCGGCCCCGGCGAGGGTCGCGCCTTCGTGGCGCTCACGCCCGAGGACGCCGAGGGCGCGGAGGGGGTCGAGGGCCCCACGCGGGCCGAGCGCGCCCTGGTCGAGGCGGCCGACGAGGATGCCCTCACGCCCGAGGAGGCCGGCGCGGCCAGCGCGGTGTCCCTGACCAACGAGGACGTCGAGGTCCTCGGCGAGTAGCCGGGGCGTCGAGAGGAGGAACCCGTGACAGCGGAGAAGCGACCGACGAACTGCCACTTCTGCGGCTACCTGTGCGCGCTCACGGCAACGGTGGAGGACGGGCGCGTCACCGCGCTCGAGCCCGACCCCACGCGCTACCCGTACGACCCCCAGGTGCTGGCGGGCTGCCGGCGGTGGCCCATGAACCTGGCGGTGCTCGACGGCGCAGACCGCGTCAACCAGCCGCTGCGGCGGGTGGGGGAGCGCGGATCGGGCGAGTGGGAGCAGGTGAGCTGGGACGAGGCGCTCGACGACATCGCGGCGCGCCTGCGCGCGCTGGCCGAGGCCCACGGGCCCGGCACGCTGGCGTCCATGATCGGCGGCCCCCACACGTCGTTCTGGCCGCTGCACCGGTTCATGACGCTGTTCGGCTCGCCCAACAACATGGGCATCGGCCAGATCTGCTGGAACCCCCGCATCTGGATGGACGTGCTCACGTTCGGCTGGACGGTGGAGGCCGACCTCACCCCCGAGACGGGCTGCGTCGTCATCTGGGGCACCAACCCCGCGGAATCGGACAACTCGCTGTTCTGGCGCGCGCTCCTGCGCGTGGGCAAGGACCCGGACGTGCCGCTGGTGGTCATCGACCCGCGCCGCACGCGCACGGCGGCCGCCGCCGACGTGTGGCTGGCCCCGCGCCCGGGCACCGACTGCGCGCTGGCCCTGGGGATGCTCAACGTCATCATCGGCGAGGACCTGGTGGACCGCGCCTTCGTGGACGAGTGGTGCCACGGGTTCGACGAGCTGGCGGCGCACGTGGCCGCGTGGACGCCCGAGCGCGCCGCCGCGGAGTGCGGCGTCGACGCCGACGACATCCGCCGCGTGGCGCGCCTGTTCGCGGGCGAGCGCCCCTCGGTGCTCGTGTCGGGCCGCGGCATCGACCAGGTGGGGCGCTCGGTGGCTCCCACGCACCGCGCCATCTGCTGTCTGCGCGCCGTCACGGGCAACCTCGACCGCCCCGGCGCCTGCGTGCTGGCCGAGGGCAGCGACTTCGTGCCCGAGGTGGACCTGGAGCTGACGCTCGCGCACGCCGATGAGCTGGGCGCGCGCTGCCTCAACACGCCGCACACGCCGCTGCAGTGCTACGACGGCTACGCCCACGTGGCCGCCCTCGCCGAGCGCCACGGCCGCAAGCTGCAGGCGCGCTACCTCACCTCGGCCCACC
>JAAWAY010000097.1 GCA_022792415.1 Eggerthellaceae bacterium
ATCCGTTCAGCTGACTCTGAGAATGCACGCACAAAAGGCCGCTTACACGAAAGTGTTCAGCTAACTTCGCAAATCAACCAGCGCGGCGCCGTCCAGCAGGTCGGGGCGCCACGCGGCCGTGCGCGCCAGGCTCTCCTGGCGCCGCCAGCGGGCCACGGCGCCGTGGTCGCCCGACAGCAGCACCGCCGGCACGTCCTGTCCGCGGAAGCTGGCCGGGCGCGTGTACTGAGGGTACTCGAGCAGGCCGTCGGCGAACGACTCGTCGGAGGCGCCGTCGGGGGCACCCAGCACGCCGGGCAGCTTGCGCACCACGGCGTCGATGACCACCATCGACGCCAGCTCGCCGGAGGTGAGCACGTAGTCGCCCAGCGAGATGACGCGGTCGGCCAGGGCGTAGGCGCGCTCGTCGATGCCCTCGTAGTGGCCGCACACGAACAGCAGCCGCTCCTCGGCGGCCAGCTCGCAGGCCAGGGCGTCGTCGAGGGGGCGGCCCTGGGGGGCCAGGAAGATGACGCAGGGGCGCGGGCCGTGCGCGTGGCGCGGGGCGGGGCCGGTCGTCGGGCAGGCAGGCGTGCGGGACGGCGCCCCCTCCCCCGCCGGGGCGGTGCCCGTGATGGCCTCGACGGCCTCGTAGATGGGCTCGCACTTCATGACCAGGCCGGCGCCGCCCCCGTAGGGGTCGTCGTCGGTGGTGCGGTGGCGATCGTAGGTCCAGTCGCGCAGGTCGTAGGCCGTGAAGTCCAGGATGCCCTTGTCCTGGGCGCGGCGCATGATGGAGGCGCCCATGACCGAGTCGTACATGGCGGGGAACGTCGACAGCGTCTCGATGATCACGGCGCCCTCCTACAGGTCGAGCAGGCCGGCGGGCAGGCGCACGTCGATGCGGCGCGCGTCCTCGTCCACCGTGACGACGAACTCGTCCACCAGCGGGATGAGCGCCTCGGAGCCGCCCGGGCGCGCCACCGCCAGCAGCACCTGCTGGGGCAGCTCCTCCAGAGACGACACCGCGCCCACCTCGCCGGCGGCCTCGTCCACCACCGTCCAGCCCTCCCACGAGGGCAGCTCCTCGGGCACGAGGTCGGCGGGGTCGAAGTCGTCGCGCGGGGCCAGGCAGTGGCAGCCCACGAGCGCCTGCGCCGTGGCGGCGTCGGTCACCTCGTCGAACAGCACGACGGCCTCGTCGTCGGAGCGCATCTGGACGGAGGCCACCCTCACGCGGCGCGGGGCGTCCAGGCGCGGCGGCACGAGGGCCACCGTGAGGCCCTCGGACAGCAAAAAAGGAAGGCCCGCGGCGCTACGCGCGACGAGCCCTCCGTTCAGGTTCCTCGTGTTCGCCAGGTAGGCGATATCCACCCACTCGCGCATCTAGTCGATGAGCTCCACCTCGACGGGCGACCCGGTGCGGGACGCGGCGGCGCGGGCGAGGGTGCGGATGGCCTTGATGACGCGGCCCTGGCGGCCGATGACCTTGCCGGCATCCGCCTCGTTGACGCGGATCTCCACCATCACGGCGTCATCCTCGGTCTCGAAGGACGAGATCTCCAGGTCGTCGGGGAACTCGACGAGCGGCGCCACGACGGCCTCGACGAGGCCGGCGAGGTCTTCCGTAAGCTCGGACATGGCTCGCTACGCCTCTTCGCGGGCGGTCTTCAGCAGGCGGGCGACGGTGTCGGTGGGCTGGGCGCCGTCGGCGATCCACTTGTCGACCTTCTCCATGTCGAACTGCACCACGTGCGGATGGGCGCACGGGTTGTAGCGGCCGACCTCCTCGATGAAGCGACCGTCGCGCGGGGCGCGGGAGTCGGCGACGACGATGCGGTAGTACGGGCGCTTCTTGGCGCCATGGCGGGCGAGGCGAATCTTAACAGCCATGAAGTTGAACTCCTTCTTGTTTCCTTCAACGTGGGTGTGCGTACGCCGCGACGGCGGCGCAGCGAAAACAGCAATTGCTTATGATACGGCTACCGGGGCGTTTTTGCAACACCGCCCCGCAAACGGAGCCGCGCGCGGCCGGGGCGAGCCGCGTCCCGCGGGCCGGGGCGCTGCCGCGCGCGGCCGGGCGCGGGGGCCGCGCGCGTCAGGGCAGGTTCACCTTGCGCCTGAGCACCCACACGCAGATGAGCCAGAACACCCCGCACGCCGCCAGCTGCAGCACCGTGCCCGTCACCGACGTGAGGGCGTAGTAGGCGCGCATCGACGACGTGCCCGTCACGGCGAACAGCCCCAGCACGCCCACGGCGCCGGAGAGCAGGCCGTAGCCCCACGACAGCGCCACGTAGAGCCCGATGCCGGCGGCCACCTTGTGCCGCGCGGCCAGCGCGGCGCCCAGCGCGAAGGCGGCATAGGCCATGAGCAGGCCGAACGCCATCTGGACGAGGGTCTGCAGCAGCGTGCCGGCCACGCCCAGGAACCCCTCGGGGACCACGCCGCCGAACCCGTGGCCGTTGGCGTAGCTCAGGATCCAGTAGGGCAGCGTGTCCTCCAGGTCGGTCGCGCCACCGAAGCCCTCGGCCGCGGCCATGACGACGAGCAGGCCGGCGAACACCACCACGGCGTCCACCACCATCCAGATGAGGCCCGCCAGCACCTTGGACCCCACCTGCTGCGCCGGCGTGGCCGGCAGCGTGAGGGTGAGGTAGCCCTCGTCGGTGAACAGGTTGCGGTAGAACCGCCACAGCACCACCGCCAGGGTGGCCAGCGACAGGCAGCCCAGCGCCAGGACGGCCATGAGCAGCACGAGGACGGCCAGGCCCAAGACGGCGCCCTCGGCCGGGTCCGCCAGCGCCCCGGCGGGCAGCTCCGACACCCAGTGGCCCGTCAGGCCCGCCCCGGCCCCCACCACGATGACGGCCACCGCGGCCAGGTGCAGGGGGATGAGGATGCGCGAGAGCGCCCCCAGGTCGTACTTCATCAGCTTGCCTAGCATCGAAACGCCCTCCTGAAGTAGTCGTCGAGGCTCGGGTAGCCCTGCTCGCGCACGAAGGCGACGGGCGCGTGCACCACCATGGTGCCGTACTGCAGGAAGACGAAGTCGTCGAGCACCGGCTCCACGTCGGCGATGAGGTGCGTGGAGATGAGGATGGTGGAGTCGCGGTGGTACTGGGAGATGATGGTGTCCAGGATGTAGTCGCGCGTGGCTGGGTCGACGCCGCCGATGGGCTCGTCGAGCAGGTAGAGCGCCGCATGGCGCGCCATGACGAGCACGAGCTGCACCTTCTCCTTGGTGCCCTTGGACAGAGAGCTCATGGGGGCGTCGGCCGGGACGCCCAGGCGCGCGAGCATGTCCTGGGCGAGCACGCGGTCGAAGTCGGCGTAGAAGTCGGCGAAGAACGCCAGGCACTCGCGCACGCGCATGGACGGGGCGAAGTACGGGCGCTCGGGCAGGTACGACAGCAGCGCCTTGGTCTGGGTGCCGGGCTCCAGGCCGGCCACGCGCACGCTGCCCGACGTGGGCGTGAGCAGGCCGGCGGCCAGCTTGATGAGCGTCGTCTTGCCCGAGCCGTTGGGCCCGAGCAGGCCCACCACCCGCCCCGCGGGCACGCTGAACGTCACGTCGGAGAGCGCCAGGCGGCTGCCGTAGCCCTTCGTCAGGTGGTCGCAGGCCAGCACGGGCGCCGCCCCGGCGGGCGCGGGGCCGGGCGCGGGCTGCCACGCCGGCGCGGCGACGGGCGCGGGCTGCGGCCATGCGGTCGTCGGCTCAGCTGCGGGCTGCGGCCACGCCGCCTGCGGCGCGGGCGCGCAGCCGGCGGGCGGGGCGGGCGGCTGGACGGGCGCCCAGGGATCCTGCGTCATGCTACTCCCCCATCATGTCCTGGATCTTGCGGAGGTCGGCCATGGACATGCCGCCCATGCCGGGCAGGCCGCGCCGGCGGCGCCCCTTGCCCTTCTTCCCCTTCTTGCCGGCCTGCTGCTCCATGCCGGCCGTCATCTTCTTCACCATCTTGCGCGTCTCGTTGAACTTCTTGATGAGCTGGTTGACCTCGGGCACCGTGACGCCGGCGCCGGCGGCGATGCGCGCGCGGCGCGAGCCGTTGAGCACCTCGGGGCGGGCGCGCTCCTCCTTGGTCATGGAGTTGATGATGACCTCCATGGCGTCGAGCGCCCCCTCGTCCACCTGACCGGCGCCGAGCGCCTTGTCGCCGCCGGGCAGCGCGCTGATGAGCTTGGACACGCCGCCCATCTTGCGGATCTGGCGGTTCATGGTGATGAAGTCGTCGAGCGTGATGTTGCCGCGGGCCATGCGCTCGGCCTCGACGGCCTCCTCTTCCTCCTGCTGGACGCGCACGGCGCTCTCGATGAGCGACACCATGTCGCCCATGCCGAGGATGCGCTTGGCCATGCGGTCGGGGTGGAAC
>JAAWAY010000098.1 GCA_022792415.1 Eggerthellaceae bacterium
CAGGTACACCTCGGTCTTGCCCGAGCCGGTGACGCCGTCCACCAGCACGACGCGGCCCTCGCCGGCGGCACGCGCGGCGCGGATGGCGTCGAGGGCGTCGGCCTGGCCGTGGGTGAGCTGGGGGCGGGCGGGGGCGAACGCGGGTGTGGGCGTCGCCGGGGCGCCCGGGGGCTCGGGGGCGCTCGAAGCTGCGGGGACGCCGGGCGCGCCGCGCATGCGCCGGCGGTGCTCGATGCGCACGACGCCCTTGTCCTCGAGGGCCTTGAGCGTGCCGGCCACCGACCCGAACTCCAGCGCCAGCTCGGCCACGCGCAAGTCGCCCCCGCGCAGGGCCTCCACGACGGCCGCCTGCTTCACGGCGTTCTTGCGCGGGACGAAGCCCTCGGCCACGGGAAGCAGCGTCGCCCAGCGGTCGTCCACCTCGCCGACGGCCGGCTCCTCCAGGCGGTAGCCGCCGTGCGCGTTGCGCACCAGGCGCGGCACGCCCCCGGGCGGCGTGAACAGGCGCACGCAGGCCGACAGCGGAGCCACGTAGCGCTCGGCCAGGAAGCGCGCGCAGGCGGCGCCCTCCTCGTCGAAGTACGGCTTGGAGAGGACGCGCTCGATGGGCTTGAGGCGGGAGGGATCCACTACGGAAGCGCTCGACCGCTCGGCCTCGCGGCGGGCCTCGGCGGGCGTCGCCTCGTACTGGGCGCCGAACCCGAAGTGCGCCTGGCCCGCGGGGTCGGCGCCGGGGGCGCCCGGGCCGGCGGTGGGGTCGTGGCCGGCGTCGCCGCCTTCGCCGTCCGCGATCTCGTCAAGCCCCACGACGAAGCCGATCGCCTTGCGGTGCCCGAACGGCACGAGCACGGCGCAGCCCACGGCCAGCGGGCGGTCCCCCTGGCGCAGGTCGTCGGGGACCGCGTACGAGTACGGGGCGTCGAGGGCCTGGGTGGGGATGTCAAGTATGACGGAGGCGATTTCCATGGGGGCCAGTATACCCCAGCGCGGGGCCGTGCCCCCGGCCGCAGGCCCCGCGGGCCCGGCTCGCGCACAGTCCCGCGGGCGGCCCGATTCTCCGGCTGGAGGCAGGCCCTTTCCGAGGCGCCCGTCAAAGCCTACCGATTCTATGGACTTCCCGTGGGCGCATCGGTCCCACACTTCCCTTCCGATTACATGGCGGCTTACAATTCCACGCCCGATATATGCGAGGTGTAAACGCCATGAGACTTGTGCTGTACGGACTGTCCGCCTATCGCTACTGGATGCGCGCCCCCGACCGGCCTCCTGCGCGCCTCGTCTCGGACCGGCGCGTCCTGCAGGGGGCCGCGCCCACGCTCAAGTCGCTCGCCTACCTCGAGGCCACGCTGCCCGACCTGGCGCCGCCGTTCCACGTGTGCTGCATCAACAACTCGCGCCGCTGCACCGAGGACACCTTCGCACACCGCACCGGGCAGCCCTACCCGGACGAGTCGTTCCTCCCCGTGGCCGACGGGCTCTACGCGTCGTCGCCCGAGCTGACCGCGGCCCAGCTGAGCGTCAAGTGCCACGGCCCCCTGCTGGCGAAGGCCCTGTGCATGCTGCTCGGGAGCTACGTGAAGGCGCCCACCACGCGCTACGGCATGTCGACCCGGCGCCCGCTCACCACCCGCGCGGCCATGGCAGCCACGTTCCGCGCCATCCCTCGCCTGCCCGGCGCGAGCGAGGTCAAGTCGCTTTTGCCGTACGTGGCCGAGGGGCTGGCGTCGCCCGCCGAGGCCGACCTGTACCTGGCGCTGTGCCTGCCGTGCCGGCGGGGCGGGCTGGGGCTGCCGCAGGCGCTCGCCAACCGGAGGATACCGCTGAGCTCCGCGGCGCAGCGCCTGGCGGGCCAGTCGTTCGTCCGCGCGGACCTGCTCTGGCCGATGGCGAGGCTGATCGTGGAGTACGACTCCGACCTCACGCACCTCACCAGCCAGCAGCACGCGCTGGACGCGGCCCGGCGCGCCGCGCTGGAAGCCGACGGGTTCCGGGTGATCACCGTCACGGCCGAGCACCTGTACGGGCCCCGCGGCCTGGGCGCCGTCGCCGAGCTCATAGCCAAGCTGACGGGGCACCGCCTCTCGTCGGGGGCCTACCACGCGCGCGTGACGGACGGCCACCCCGCGGCGCTCGACTGCCTGCCCCGCGGCTACGACCTGCCGTCGAGCCTCTTCTCGTAGGGAGAGGGCGGGCGAAGCGGGGGCACGCCAGGCGAAAGGCGCTCCCCCGCCCAGCGTCGCGTGCGAGGCGATACGGCGAAAGCAGGTGGAGGTGCACCGGCGTGGCGTCATTCAGCGCAAGGCGCCTCTCTGCCACACGCCGCAGGCGAGACGAGCTGCGGATCAGCCGATCAAAGCAGAGCCGGCACAAAGAAGGAGAAACGCGCGTGCCTGGCCCGCCCCATCCAGCACGAAAACGCGAACTTTCACACCTCTCAGCACGAAATCGCGATCTATCACACCGATCGGGGCCCCTCCCGGCCCGATGCCAGGCGCGCCCATTTCAGGGCAAGCCTGTGATCAGGGAAAACGCCGAAGCTCGCGTCACGCCGAACCGTCTGGACGGCCCGCGGGCCCAAAATCGGTGTGAAAGTTCGCGATTTCGTGCTGACCGGGGCGGGATCGCGAGGCGGAGCCACGGGGCAGCACCGCAGGGCGAGACCAGCGGCCATCGCGAGTCCCCTGGTTGCGGGCCGCCCCGCGCCCCGCCGGGCGCTACGCCAGGCCGCAGGCGCGGCGCAGCTCGTCGACGCGGTCGGCGCGCTCCCAGGTGAACTCGGGCAGCTCGCGGCCGAAGTGCCCGTAGGCGGCCGTCTTGCGGTAGATGGGCCGGCGCAGGTCGAGCGCGTCGATGATGGCGCCGGGGCGCAGGTCGAACACCTCGGCCACCGCGCGCTCGATGTCCTCTTCGGGCACGTGGTTGGTGCCGAACGTGTCCACCATCACCGACACGGGGCGCGCCATGCCGATGGCGTAGGCCACCTGCACCTCGCAGCGGTCGGCCAGCCCCGCCGCCACCACGTTCTTGGCCACCCAGCGCCCGGCGTAGGCGGCCGAGCGATCCACCTTGGTGCAGTCCTTGCCGCTGAAGGCGCCGCCGCCGTGGCGGCCCATGCCGCCGTAGGTGTCGACGATGATCTTGCGCCCGGTCAGGCCCGCGTCGCCCATGGGGCCGCCCACCACGAAGCGCCCGGTGGGGTTCACGTGGATCTCGGCGCCCTCGGCCAGCTCCACGCCCTCGGCCTGCAGCACGGGCATGACGACGGTGTCGATGATGGCCTCGCGCAGGGTGGCGTGGTCCACGTCCTCGGAGTGCTGCGTCGACACGACCACCTTCTCCACGGCGGTGGGTCGGCCGTCCACGTAGCGCACGGACACCTGGGTCTTGCCGTCGGGGCGCAGGAAGTCGAGCGTGCCGTTCTTGCGCACCTCGGTCAGCCGCTCCGACAGGCGGTGCGCCAGGTAGATGGGCATGGGCATGAGCGTGGACGTCTCGTCGCACGCGTAGCCGAACATCATGCCCTGGTCGCCGGCGCCCACCGCCTCGTAGGGGTCGTCCGAGGCCTCGCCGTGCTGGGCCTCCCACGACTCGTCGACGCCCTGGGCGATGTCGGGCGACTGCTCGTGGATTGAGTTGATGACGGCGCAGGTGTCGGCGTCGAAGCCGAACTTGGCGCGGTCGTAGCCGATGTCGCGCACCACGTCGCGCACGATGGTGGGCACGTCCACGTAGGCCTGCGTGCGGATCTCGCCGGTGACGAACACGGTGCCCGTGGTGGTGAGCGTCTCGCAGGCGCAGCGCACCTGGCTCACGTCGGC
>JAAWAY010000099.1 GCA_022792415.1 Eggerthellaceae bacterium
AAGCTCATCCTGGCCGACGAGCCCACCGGCGCGCTCGACTCGCGCAGCGCCGCCGTCATGCTGGAGATGCTGGAGATGATGAACCAGCAGCTGGGCGCCACCATCATGATGGTCACGCACGACGCGTTCGCGGCGTCGTTCACCAACCGCGTGCTGTTCATCAAGGACGGCGCGGTGCTCAACGAGCTGCGCCGGGGCGACGCGAGCCGCGACGAGTTCTTCGCGCGCATCATGGAGGTCGTGTCCTTCCTGGGAGGCGAGGCCGGCCATGTTGCTTAAGCTCGCCCTGCGCAACATCCGCCGCTCCGTTCGCGACTACGCCATCTACTTCGTGACGCTCATCTTCGGCGTGGCGGTGTTCTACGCCTTCAACTCCATCGGCAGCCAGCAGGTGCTGTTCGATCTGGAAACATCGGCCCGTGCCAGCATCTTCGAGACGACGCAGGACCTGCTGGGCCTGTTCTCCGTGGTCATCTCCTGCGTCCTGGGCTTCCTCATCGTGTACGCCAACCGGTTCCTCATCCGCCGGCGCAAGCGCGAGTTCGGCACGTACCTGGTGCTGGGCATGCAGCCCGGCAGCGTGTCGCGCATCGTGCTGTACGAGACGGTGATCGGGGGCCTGGCGTCGCTGGTGGTGGGCCTGGTGATCGGCATCCTGCTGTCGCAGGGGCTGTCGTTCGTCACGGCGTCGCTGTTCGGCGTGTCCATGAGCCACTACCAGTTCGTGTTCTCCCCTGCTGCCTTCTGGGCGACGATGGGGTGCTTCGCGGTCATCTACGTGGTGGTGGCGCTGTTCAACACGGCGTCCATCAGCCGCTACAAGCTCATCGACCTGCTGAACGCCGACGCGCGCAACGAGCGCGGCGGGGTGCGCAACCCGTGGGTGTGCCTGGCGGCGTTCATCGTGGCCGTGGGCATCCTGGCCTTCGCCTACCAGCAGCTCATCGAGAGCGGGATGATCATGCTGGACGACCCGCGCTTCTTGCGGGCCACCGTGGCGATGCTGGTGGGGTCGCTTCTGTTCTTCTGGTCGCTGGCCGGCTTTGCCATCGCGGTGCTGACGCGGCTGCGCGGCGTGTACCTGCGCGGGCTGTCGCTGTTCACCATCCGCCAGATCGCCAGCAAGGTGAACACGGCGTTCGTGTCGCTGTGGGCGGTGTGCGTGCTGCTGTTCTTCTCCATCACGACGTTCTCGTGCGGCATGGGGCTCGTGCAGGTGTTCACGGGCGACATCAACCGCGCCAACCCCTACGATGCCACGCTGGCGGCGTCGGTGTACTACGCGACGCTCGATGAGTCGGTGCGCCCCGACTCCACCAGCATCGACGAGCGCGCGCGGGAGATGGAGGCCGTCAACCCCGAGCGCTATGCCGACGGCGTGGCCTACGCGTGGAACATGGCCGCCAAGCTGCAGGCCGGCGCGCCCGAGCTGTGGGATGACACCGTCGGATCATGGGCCCAGGTGGACAGCCTGGAGGTGCCCGGCGTGACGTACCAGCCCCTTGCCGAGGAGGCGGGCGCCACCATCCCCAGCGATCTCGAGCGGGCGATGAGCCCCAACATCCAGGTGGTGGCGCTGTCGCAGATCAACGCCAACCGCGCGCTGTGCGGACAGCCGGCCATCACGCTGGCCGAGGACGAGTGCTGCCTGCTCAACAACATGTCCGCGACCGAGAAGATCGCTCGCGACATCGTGGCGGCGCGGCCCTCCCTGCCGGTGCTCGGCCGCACGCTGACGTTCGCGCCCGACCTGTACGACACCCAGCTCAACGACAACGCCCTGCTGTCCACCGCCCTCGTCATCGCCGTGCCCGACAGCCTGGCCGACGAGCTGCGCGCCCAGGGGGCCATCCCCACGTCGAGCTACCTCAACCTCATGTACGCCGACAACGGCCTGACCGATGAGGAGAACGGGGCGCAGCTCAGCCGCATCGTCGCTGCCAGCCAGCCGCTCGACATGGACGGCTTCTACACGTCGGCGATCGGGGACGGCGCGGCCTGGGAGAGCCTGCTCTGGCCCGTGACGCACGCCTACACCGCGGCGGAGATGAAGAACCAGTCCGGCGGCCTGCGGATGCTCATCACGTACCTGGCGCTTTACATCGGGCTCATCTTCCTGGTGTCTACTGCCACCATCCTGGCCATCCAGCAGCTGTCCGAGGCGTCCGATTCGTCGCCGCGCTACCGGACGCTGTGGAAGCTGGGCTGCGACCAGCGCATGATCTACCGCTCGCTGCTGCTGCAGGTGATCGTGTACTTCCTGGTGCCGCTGGGCCTGGCGGTGTGCCACGCGGCCTGCGCCATCGGCGTGCTCAGCTCCACGCTGCTCGACGTGCTGGGCGTGCCCGTGGACGGCCCCATCGCCATGGCGGCCGCGCTCACCACGCTCGTCTACGGCGGCTACCTGGTGGTGACGTACCTGGCCAGCCGCTCGGTGGTGAGCGGCGCGCTGAAGCAGGCGTAGGGGGCGGATGGGAAAAGAAAAAGAGCCCGAGGGCTCTTTTTCTTTTCTCGCATGCCAACGTCCGGGAAGGGACGATACGCGCGGTGCTACACGAGGCCGAACAGGTAGTCCATCTCCTGATCCCAGTCGTCCTGCTCGAGGACCCACGTGCCGTTCTCCTTGGTGGCGTTGAAGATGGCGTAGTCGGTGTCGGTGGTGGAGGTGTTCTCCACGGCGCTCATGAGCAGCTCGCCGACCTTGGCGTTCACCTGCTCCTCGGTCATGCCGTTGGCCTGGCCGCTCGCGTCGAAGTCGTCGACCATGTCGTTGAAGGTGTCGAGCACGGCGAAGATGTCGCGGCAGGTGATGTCCACCCCCACCCAGCCGGTGCCGGTCTTGTCGTCGACCACCACCAGCTCGACCTCGTACGTGAGGTCATCGGTCATGAGACGCGCGTAGTTGAGCGGGTCGATGCCGCACTCCTCCATGGTGATGCCCGTGTTCGCCTCGAAGCCGGCGGCCGCCATGTCGGCGATGGACTGCATCATCTCGCCCTCGCCGCCCTCGACGGCGTCGAGCTGGGCGCGCACCAGGTTGAGCACCGTCAGCTCGTCCTCGTCGTACTTGGCGTCATCGGAGCCCTTGGCGCTGGGGCTGGCGCTGGAGCCCGACCCCGAGCTGGAGCCCGATCCCAGCGAGCTGGACGACGAGTTGGTCACCGTGGGGGTGCTGTCGAAGTCGTCGAGGGCCGCGAAGGCCATCGCGAACGCGAAGATATAGAGCAGAATGGACAGCACGATGCCGACGATGCCGCAGATGCGGCCGGCCTTGGCGCGGCCGTCCGGGCCCCATGCCTTGATGTAGGAGCCGGCCATCACGATGGCCACGATGCCCAGGATGATACCGATGAGCGGGGCGCTGCACAGCACGATGGCCAGGATGCCGCAGACGAGCGCGCCGGTGGCCTTGCCCGAGCCGCCCGCGGGATACGTGGCCTGGGGCGCGGCGTAGGGGGTGGCGGGGCCGCCCGGGACACCCGGAGCGCCGTACGGGTTGGCCGGCGGCACGGGCGCGCCGGTCGGCTGCTGGGGCTGGGCGTAGGGGCTCGCCGGCTGCTGCGGGGCCGCCTGACCCACCGCGTAGGGGGTCGCCGGCTGGGGCTGCGCGCCCACGCCCGGCTGCTGGGGCTGGGCAGCGGCCGCGGGGGCGGCTGCGGAGGTCGCCGCGTCCTGCGGGCCGGGGACCGACGCCGCGGGCTTGGCGATCTTCACGTTGTTGGTGAGCTTGCTGTCCGTCGTGCGGACCGGCTCCTCCGCCGGGGCGGCCACGGGGGTCGCGGGCTCGGCTGCGGGCGCGGGGGTCGCAGGAGTCGGCTCAGCCGCGGGCTCTGCGGCCGGAGCGGCCTCGGGGGCCGTCGCAGCTGCGGGCTCAGCGGCCGGAGCGGCCTCGGGCACGTCCGCCGGCGAGGCCTGGCCCGCCAGGGCCTCCTGCCCGGGTTCCTTGTTCTGTTCGTCCATGCTATTGCCTTTCAGGTAGACCGATATGATCAGCATTATACGCCCGGCTCCCCGTCGCAAGGCGGGGAGCCGGGGGGCGGGAGAAGAGGCACCTCCTCTCCCGCTTGATCCGTTATGCCAGGTCAGGCCTAGTGAGCCAGATCCTCAGGGCGAATACGGCCGCGGAACGTGCGGTAGATGATGACGTGGTAGATCAGCACCAGCGGCAGTCCCACGCACAGGATGACGGTCATCCAGAACAGCGATAGGTCGGACGAGGCCGCGTTGAGGATGGTGATGGTGGGCCCGATGCTGTCGGGCGTCGCGACCACCAGGCAGGGGAACATCGAGCACGCCAGCAGCGCCACCAGCGAGAAGGCGCCCACGCTCTGACCCAGGAAGGCTCCCAGGTCGCTCTTGGGGCAGCCCTTCTTCTCGCCCAGGATGCCCACCACCAGCGATCCGATGATAGCCACCAGGAACACGATGGCGAACAGCCAGCGGAACAGAGCCAGCTCGGGCAGCATGTCGGGCGCGTAGGCGAAGTGCCCCATCACCGACACCACCACGAACATCACGAGCACCGCCACCTGCAGGGGCAGGCGCAGGCGCTGGGCACGCGCGCGCAGGTCGCTGTCCAGGGGGGCCTTCAGCGCCGTCCACGTGGCGCCGGCCGCCAGGAACATGGCCAGGCCCAGCAGGCCCGTGGCCAGCGTGAAGGGAGTGACGAGCCCCAGCAGCGGGACGCCCATGTAGTCGCCATTCGCGTCCATCGGAATGCCGGCGTAGATGTTGCCCACGGCCACGCCCAGCAGCAGGGCCGGCAGCAGCGAGCCCAGGAAGAAGCACACGTCCCACACCTTGGCCCACGACGGGTCGCCCGCGCGGAACTCAAAGGACACGGCGCGCACGATCAGGCCGAACAGCACCAGCATCACCGCCAGGTAGAAGCCGGAGAACGTGGTGGCGTACGCATCGGGGAACGCCGCGAACAGCGCGCCACCCGCCGTGAGCAGCCACACCTCGTTGCCATCCCACACGGGCCCGATGGACCGGCGCATGATGGCCTTATCCTGCTCGTTCTTGGCCAGGAACGGGAACAGCACGCCCACGCCCAGGTCAAAGCCGTCCAAGATGAAGTAGCCGGCGATCAGCACGAAGATGAGGAAGAACCACAGGATTCCCAAGACGGTCATGGACATGGCTACTCACCGTCCTTTCCCGAGGCCGCGCCGCGCATGGCGGCGTCACCGGCCTCATCGGCGGCGTCCTCGACGACGACTGCCTCGAGCGTCTCCACCACGGCATCGCCCGCCTCGCCGGCGACGCCCTCCTCGGCCACCAGTGCCATCGCGGGCTCCTGGCCGTCAAACGGCACCTCGGCGCCCCCCACGGCGGCGGCGCTGGCCTGCAGCGTGGGGCCCTCCTTGATGAAGCGGCCGATCACGCGGGCCCAGCCCACGAACAGCAGCACGTACACCACGATGAACAGCGCCAGCGTCAGCAGCAGCTCAGGGGCGCTCACCGACATCGAGATAGCGTCATTCGTCAGCAGCTCGACGCCCTCGGGGCCCGTCACGGACGGATAGACCACCCAGGGCTGACGGCCCACCTCGGCGGTGATCCAGCCGGTGTTGATGGCAATGAACGGGAACAGCGGCGAGATGAGCAGCAGCTTCTGCAGCCAGCGCATGTTCCTCACCTTGCCACCCTTGTAGGTGAAGATGATGGCCAGGATGGCCGTCAGCATGATGAGCCCGTACATGGCCACCATGATGTGGTAGTTCTGGAACACGAAGTTCACGGGCAGGTCCGCCGGATCCATGGCGCCGAACTGCTCGGTCTCGGACAGCTCGTTGAGGCCGGGGTACTCAGTATCCCACGTGCCCGTGGCCAGGAAGCTCGTGCCGCCCGGGATGGCGAAGGGGGTGATGACCTCCTGCGATTCCTCATCCACCCAGCCAAAGGCGTAGAGCGGCGGCGTCTCGGAATCGTACTGGCCCTCCATCATGGCCAGCTTGGTGGGCTGCTCCTCCCACACCACCACGGCGGAGGCGTGGGCGAACACGATCATGAGGCAGCTGGTGACGATGGCCACCACGGCGCCCGTGCGCATGATCTTCATGGCGAAGTCGGCGTGACGTCCCTTCAGCAGGTACCACGCCGCCACGGCCATGGCCACGAAGGCGCCCATGATGAGCAGCGCGTCC
>JAAWAY010000226.1 GCA_022792415.1 Eggerthellaceae bacterium
CATCGGCTACTCGCCCTGCGAGATGCACTCCATCAAGGGCGGCATGGGCCACTGCCAGGACGAGATGAAGAAGGCCGTGGAGTGCGGCTACTGGAACCTGCTGCGCTACAACCCGGCCGCGCCCGAGGGCAAGAAGTTCACGCTGGACTCCAAGGAGCCGGCGGGCGGCTACCGCGACTTCCTCATGAACGAGGCGCGCTACAGCCGCCTCACCCGCGAGTTCCCCGAGCGGGCCGAGGAGCTGTTCGAGGCCAACGAGCGCGCCGCCATGGAGCGCTACGAGCACCTGGTGCGCCTGAAGGACCTGTACGCCGGCCTGTAGGACGCACGCGGCAACCCGCGCGGCGGGGGTCGGATGATCCGACGCCTTGCCTGGGCGGAACGCCGGAAGAAGGACGACGCCCCGCCTGAGCGGGCGGGCGTGACGAAGGAGCCCCTCCTCGGAGGGGCTCCTTTCGCGTGGGGGGGCACGTCGCGCGACGCGAGATGCCAGTTTCTCGGGGTTTGACGACGACGCATCGCCGTCACCTTCGTTCGTTGCCTGCAAAACCGCAGGTCGCGGTTCAGGCTTCTGATTGCTATGCGACTGAAAGAGCGCGAACGGGGCGTATGGGGCCTCCTTTTCGTCGTCAAACCCTCGAAGACGGGCATTTCGTCTTGCGTGACGTGCCACGTGACCCTCTGTCACGCTGCCGCGCGAAATGCCTGCGCTGTTTCGCGCGGCAGCTCTCAGCGTTTGACGAAGAACTCCTCGTACCACGCCACGAAGCAGTACGCCGCCCAGATGCGCCGCATGTTGGCCGCGCGCCCCGCCACGTGGTCGTCCACCAGGCGCGCCAGCGCGTCGGTGTTGAAGAAGCGCGCCGCCACGGGACCGGTGAGCGCCTCGCGCACGCGCGACGCCCACGGCTCCTCGCGCAGCCACTGGGCGAGCGGCGTCACGAAGCCGATCTTGGGGCGCGCGGCGGCGTCAGGCGGCACGGTGAGCGCGGCAGCTCGGCGCAGAGCGGGCTTGGTGGCGTCGCGGGTGACGCGTTCGGCCGTGGGCAGGCGCAGGGCCACGTCCATCACGTGGCGGTCGAGGAACGGCACGCGCAGCTCCAACGACGCGGCCATCGACATCTTGTCCGCCTTCTGCAGGATGTCGCACGGCAGCCACACGTGCAGGTCGGCCCATTGCATGAGCGTCACCTCGTCCACGCCGGCGCCGGCGCGCTCCCCGGCGGCGAACACGTCAGCCGTCCACCACGCCGGCGGCGGGCAGTCCGCGGGCGCGCGCAGCACGTCGCCGCACTCCGCGAAGCCGAACACGTACTCGTTGCGCAGGTAGCGCGTGGGCAGCCCGTGCCGTCCGCGCATGAGGAACCGCCGGCCGTGGAAGGGCGGCAGCGCCTCGGCCACGGCCCCGGCCGCCGCGCGCAGGGGGCGGGGCAGGCGCAGGTAGGGCTCGAAGGCCAGGCACTCCTGGTAGTACGGGTAGCCGCCGAACAGCTCGTCGGCGCCCTCGCCGGACATGACCACCTTCACCTCCTCGGCCGCCATCCGGCACAGGTGGTACAGCGGGATGGCCGAGGGGTTGGGCAGCGGCTCGTCCATGGCGTACTGCACGGCCCCCACGCTGTCGAAGAACTCCCGCGCCCCCAGGGTGCGCGAGCGGTTGCGCAGCCCCAGGGCGTCGGCCGTGGCGCGGGCGGCGGCCAGCTCGGAGAAGCGCTCCTCGCCGTAGCCGATGGAGAACGTGCGCGCGTCCATGAGGCGCGACGCCTCGGCGGCCACCAGCGTCGAGTCCACGCCGGCCGACAGGAAGCACCCCACCTCCACGTCGGCCGCGGCATGGGCGGCCACCGACTCGCGCATGGCGCCGGCGATGCGCGCGGCCCACTCGTCGGGGGAGGGGCCGTCGTCGGGCCGGAAGGCCAGCGATAGGTAGCGCTGGGTGCGCATGCGGCCACCCGTCCAGGTGAG
>JAAWAY010000100.1 GCA_022792415.1 Eggerthellaceae bacterium
GAGGCGGCCACGTCGAGCTCCACCGAGTTGTACAAGTGGCTGCGGCCCAGGGCGTCGGTGATCACAGGGAATTCGAAGCCCTTGCGATCCTTCAGGTAGTGAGGACTCTTACGGCGCGGACAGGTGGCGCATTCCTCGTTGCAGGGGCCCTGGCTCATGAGCAGGCAGTGCTCGGTGACCATGAGCTCCTGGGCGCCGATGACCGTGAGCCCGAGCGCCACCGGGCGGCGACGCCCCAGCTCCTCGATCTGGCGCAGGGTGAGCTCGGGCGAGAGCCACACGCGGCGCGCCCCGAAGGCGGCGGCCACGTCGAGCGACAGGTCGTTGGCGATGGGGACGTGCGGCCCCACCTCGACGACGGCGCCCTCCTCCTGGGCGCGCTCCATGGCGGCCAGGCTGTCGGCCAGCACGGGGCGCCCCTCGTCGACGTAGCGCCACACGTCGAGGTCGACCTGGGCCTCGCGGGAGAGCCCGACGGGGTCGTGGTCGGCCACGGGCAGCGCCACCGCGCACTGCTTGGGGTAGCCCGCCTGCTCGGCCGTGGCGGACAGCTGCCCCGCGATGGAGGCCTCGCCGCGCCGGTAGTTGAGGGCCGGCACGAAGATGAGTTCGGCGCCGGCGCGGCGCGCGGCGCGGGCGCACGCCGGGTTGGTGGCCCAGGCCGCCACGAGGCATCCGGCAGCGTGCGCCTCGGGCAGCGGGACGCGGGGCTCGACGCGGGGAAGCGGCCGGTCGCGCGTGCCGGCCAGGAGCGCGGACGCCAGGTCGTCCAGCGCCTCGGCCCGGGCGTGGTGCAGCTGCGAGAAGCCGATGCCCGCGCCCTCGTCCAGCCGGACGTCGAGGCCGACCAGCGTGAAGGGCGTGGTGCCCAGGCGGTCGACGTGGGCGCGAACGTCGTCGGCCGTGACGGCGCGCGTGCGCGCGGGCTCCACCTGGGGGCCCGTGGCGGCGCCCTCGGGGAACGCGCCGGCGAAGCGCGCGGCCAGGCGGCGGGCGGCGGCGCGCGTGCCGAGGGAGGCGGGGCCGGCGGGGACGTCATCGGGACCGGCCAGGGTGAACGCCACGCGCAGCGGGCGGCCGACGCGCAGGTCCACGACGCCGCGGACGGGGACGCGGGGCGCCAGCGCGTCGTCCTGGAAGGCGGCCTGGGCACTGCGCACGCGGAACACCCGGTCGCCCGCCTTGACGCCGCGCACCCGGTCGAGCGGGATGCGCACGAGGCCGCCGCGGCCCGGCTCGGCCGCGGCCAGCGTGACGGCGCCGTGGCCCTTCTTCGTCCAGAACTCCACCACGTCGCCGGCGGCCAGCGGCAGCGTCGGCTTGAGCAGCGCCGCGCCGTCGCGCACCTCGGCCACGCGGCCCACCGGCACGCCGCGGTTGTTGGGGCGCTGGTAGCTCATCATGTCGTTGCCCCGCTCGCCTTCCAGGTAGGCGGTCGTGAAGCCGCGCGAGAACGCCTCGGCCAGGCGCGTGCGCTCGTCCTCGGTGGCCGTCACGGCGCTCGGGTCCTCCCCCGCCGCCTGCGCTGCCAGCACGCGGTCGAGCACGGCGCGGTAGACGGACACCACGCCGGCCACGTACTCCGGCGACTTCATGCGGCCCTCGATCTTGAGCGAGGCCACGCCGGCCTGAACCAGCGAGCCCAAAAGGTCGATCGCGCACAGGTCCTGGGGCGAGAGCAGGTGCTCGCCCGGCGCGTCGAGCGGCTTGCGCTGGGAGGCGCACCCCAGCTCGTAGGGCAGGCGGCAGGCCTGGGCGCACAGGCCCCGGTTGGCCGAGCGGCCCCCGATGAGCGACGACATGAGGCACTGCCCCGAGTAGCACACGCACAGGGCGCCGTGGGCGAACGTCTCCACCTCCATGTCGAGGGCGGCCGCCTCGTCCACGAGCGCCGCCACCTCGCCCAGCGACACCTCGCGCCCCAGCGTGACCCGGCTGGCGCCCAGGCGCGCGGCGGCGCGGATGCCGGCGGCGTTGACGGTGTTCATCTGCGTGGACACGTGCAGGCGCGCCTCGGGCAGCGTGCGCGTGAGCTCGGCGGCCAGGCCGATGTCCTGGACGATGAACGCGTCGGCGCCCGCGCGGTAGGCCTGGCGCGCGCACTCGAGCGCGTCGTCCACCTCGTCGGGCAGGATGACGGTGTTGAGGGCGACGTAGACGCGCGCGCCGCGCAGGTGCGCGTAGGCGCAGGCGTCCCGCAGCGCCTCCGTCGTGAAGTTGCCGGCGTTGCGCCGGGCGTTGAACGACTCGAGGCCCAGGTAGACGGCGTCCGCCCCGGCGGCCAGGGCGGCGTGGAGGGCCTCGGGGGTGCCGGCGGGGGCCAGCAGCTCGACGGGACGGTGGGCCATGGGTGTCCTCTCTCTCGGGCGCCGGGCCGCAGGGGCCGGCGGGCGGGGCGCGGGCCCCAGACAGACGAAGGGACCCGGCCGCCTGCGGTCGGGTCCCGGGGATGACGTGGGGTGCTACAGGGAGACGGCCTTGCCGTCGCCGGCCTGCAGCGACTCGATGCCCTGGTCGTAGGTGTCCTGGATGTCCTTCACGCGCTGATCGTAGGTGGCGAAGTCGAAGGGATGGTCCTCGGTGGCGCTCGACACCTCGGTGTAGAGCGCGATGTAGCCGTCGAGGGCCTCGCGCAGCGACGCGCAGCCGTCGACGTAGTCCTGCTTGACCTCCGTCAGGGCCTCCGGCGCGTCGATGGCCTCCAGGGAGTCGAGCACCTTGAACGCCTTGTCGGCCTCGGTGCGCATGGTGACCACATCGCCGCGGGCGACGGCGTCCTGGAACCCGTCCAGCTTGAGGGCGAGGTCATCCATGGTCTGGTTGACCTGGGCCATGTACTGGCGGTTGGCCGTCTGGGCCTCCGTCGCGGGGTTGCGGGGCGAGGCGCAGCCTGCCAGGACCAGCAGCGCGGCCACGCACAGGCCGGCCAGCGCCAGGGAGAAGATGCGCGTCATCTTGAGGGTGTTCATACGTCCGTTGCTCCTGTCCTTGGGCCCGGGGCGACGTACCTCGCCGCGAGCCTCCTACCTGCCAGTCGGGGCGTCCGCTCGTCAGGCGGCCGGCTGGGCCGCCGGGGTGCCGCCGCCCGTGCTTCCGCCGGTGTTGCCACCCGTGGTGCCGCCGGTGCTCCCACCGGTATTGCCTCCGGTGTTCCCGCCCGTGCTTCCGCCGGTGCTTCCACCGGTGTTGCCTCCAGTGCTTCCGCCGGTGTTGCCACCGGTGTTGCCTCCGGTGCTCCCGCCCGTGCTTCCGCCGGTGGTGCCACCGGTGTTCCCGCCGGTGCTGCCACCCGTGTTACCGCCGGTGCTTCCACCCGTGTTACCGCCGGTGGTGCCCCCGGTGTTCCCGCCGGTCTCGCCGCCGGTGGTGCCGCCGGTGTCGGGATCGGGCGTGGTGGTGGTCGGCGCGTCGGGGGCAGTGCCCTCCTGGGCTGCCTCGCCGCGTTCCTCGGCATCCTCCTCGCCCTTGCCGTAGTTGCCGCCTATATGGTACTTCTCGTCCTGGAAGTCCTTGATGTACGTGGGCTTTTTGTCAGCAGTCGGAAACTTCTCCGTCTGCTGACCGGCCAGGGCCTTGGTGAGGAAGTCGGAGAACACGCTGGCCGCCGACACGCCGCCCGGGATGGACTTGGCCTTGGTGATGTCGGCGCGGTCGCCCAGCCAGATGGCCACGGACAGCTGCGGGGTGATGCCGCAGAACCAGTTGTCCTTGTAGTCGTCGGCCGTACCCGTCTTGCCCGCGGCCTCCTGGCCCAGGCTCCACAGCGCGGCGGCGCGGCCCGTGCCGGACGTCACGACGCCCTTCATCACCTCGACGGTGGCCACGGCCACCTCCTGGTCGATGACGCGCTCGCCCTGCGGGTTGGCGTTGTCGACGATGACCTTGCCGTTGCGGTCGACGATGCGCTCGATGCACTCGGGGTCGTAGTGGATGCCGCCGTTGGCCAGGGTGGCGTAGGCGTCGGCCATCTCCAGCGGGGTGACGAGCGACGTGCCCAGCGTGATGGAGCCCACCTCCTCCAGCGGCGACTCGATGCCCAGCTTGTGCGCCATGTCGGCCACCTTGTCAGGCCCCAGCGACAGGCACAGGCGCGCGAAGGCGGTGTTGGACGACACGGCGAAGGCGCTCGCGATGGAGCGCGTGCCATAATCGGCGTAGCCGATGTTGTGCACGTCCCAGCCGGGGAACTTCTCCTGCCGGCCGGCGTCGATCTTGGTCTCAGGGTCGATGCCCGCCTCGATGGCCGCGGCCAGCGTGAACGTCTTGAACGACGATCCGGCCTGACGACCCGAGCCGCCCTCGCCCGTCGCCATGTTCACCATGGTCTGGCCCTCGCCGCTGCCGTACTCGCCCTGGCTCACCATGGCCTTGATGTAGCCGTTGTCGGGGTCGATGGCCACGAGCGCCACCTCGAAGGGATCGCCGCCCGCCTGCTTGCGCTTCTTCTCGCAGGCCTCCTCGGCGTAGCCCTGCAGCGTGACGTCGAGCGTGGTGTAGACGGTCAGGCCGCCCTTGAACACCTCGGCGGTGGAGTAGGCGTACTTGCCGTTGGGGTCGGTGAGCTGGTTGCGCACGTAGCTGGTGAAGTAGGGGTAGGCCAGGATGCCCGTCTGCGAGGGCACGTTCTCGTTGAGCGTGATGGGCTCCTGCTTGACCGCCTCGGCCTCCTCCGCGGTGATGACGTCGTTGGACACCATGCGGTCGAGCACGGTGTTGCGGCGCTTCACGGCGTTCTCCATGTTGCGGGTGGGGTCGTTGTAGGTGGGCGACTGCGGGATGCCGATGAGCGTGGCGGCCTCGTTGAGCGTGAGGTCGCTGGCGTCCTTGGAGAAGTAGCGCTGCGCCGCGGCCTGGATGCCGTAGGCGCCGGCGCCGTAGTTGATGGTGTTGAGGTACATCAGCAGGATCTCGTCCTTGTCGTACTGCTCCTCCAGCTTGAGGGAGATGTAGGCCTCGCGCACCTTGCGCTTGAGGGAGATGTCGTTCATCTCGTCCGCCAGGATGGTGTTGCGGACGAACTGCTGCGTGATGGTGGAGGCGCCCTCCAGCTGGCCGCCGGCCAGGTTGTTGACGAGCGCGCGGCCGATGCCCAGGATGTCGACGCCGTTGTGGCCGTAGAAGCGCTCGTCCTCGGTGGCGACGGTGCCCTTGCGCACCAGCTCGCTCACCTCGTCGAGCGTGACCGGCTGGCGGTTCTCCAGCTGGAACTCGGCCAGGATGGTGGTGCCGTCGGCGGCATAGACCACGGTGGGCTTTGCGGTGTTGTACGCGTCGGCGTTGGCGTAGTCGGGCAGGTCCTCCACCCACGCCGAGCACAGGCCGTAGACGCCCACGACGCCGGCCACCACCACGGCCACCAGGATGGACAGCGCCATCAGCACGCCGGTCTTCTTATTGCTGGTCTTGGTGCCCCTGCGTCCCTTGATCGCCCTCGAGCCCATGATCACCTCCATCGGAAACTTGCGCCATTGTACCATCGGCCTGGTGAGACGGCGGTTTCTCCGAAGTTGTGGGCAGAAAACCACAGCGCAGTGGGGAAGTTGTGTGGGACGTTACGAGCGGGCTGGATGGGTCGGAGCGCGGCGTCGGGGGGCGGGAGGCCTCCGCTCGACGCGTCGTCGTCGCGAGCCGAGGTCTCGCTCCTCCTTTGGCTTGACCTCGCTGCGGCCACC
>JAAWAY010000227.1 GCA_022792415.1 Eggerthellaceae bacterium
CGCTGGATGGACGCGACGATGTCGTGCATCCTGGCGTCCGCGCCACGCGCGAGGGCACGCGCCAACACCTCATCGCGCACGCTCGACCCCGTGTCTACGGCATACTCCAGCTGCCCAGCCTTCACTCCCAGCTGGCGTTTGAGCGCCAACGTCCCCACGCGACGGCCGCTCGGCGCCTCGAATGAGGCAGGACCGGGCTCGAACTCGTAGAACAGGCCCGCCGCGGGGCTGCGCCAGTCGGACACGAGGGAACGACCTGCCGCCGAGAAGGCGAAGCGGCCGACGTAGGTGGGGGTCGCGCGGGTACCGGGCGCCGCGTCATCAGGAAGGAAGTCGACGCGAGCGAAGTAGGGCGCGTCGAGCAGCTTGCGCAGTCGTTCGCGCGCATCGCCCGCCAGCGCGGCGTGACGCCCCATCCGGTCGAGCTCGATGCTGGCGCTGACCGCCTCCTCGGGCGCGAGCTCCCCGCGCGCGCCGGCCAGGTAGGCGGCCGCGTCCTCATACCCGTCAGCCGTGCCCTCTGCCAGATCATCAGCCCGGCCTAAGGCGGCGCGCACATGGGCGAGCACCTCGGAGAGGCGACGGGCCTCCTCGTCGAACGGCGCAGTCCGGGCACGTTCGCCGGCCGTTCGCCGCTCCTGCGCATCGCCGCTCTCGCCAACTGCGCGCATCTCGAACGGCGCGGCGCGCCCCTCCCCCGTTCCCCCGTCGATTGCCATGGTCGTCCTCCCTCCCCCGCTCGCCCATGCTAACGCGCGCCCCGGCGGGACGCGGGCGCGCGGGCGGGTGCCGTGGCACCACGCGGCTGCTCGTGTTCAGATGTTCTTCGGGAGTCGCGAGCCGAGAGGGGCCCGGAGCGCGGAGCGCAGGGCTGGGGAGCGCGCGGGCGGGTGCCCGGCGGCTCGGCTCGTTCACGCGCCGGAGCGGTCGGGCAGCCCGGGGTGGGCGGCCGACGTCGCGGCGGGGCGATCATGCTACGGCGCGCTCGCGTCAGGGCCCGAGCACGTAGCACCGACCTTCACGATATCTTCATAACTTTCGACAGCGCGCCAATCCGGCCGCCGTCGTTCCAGGTGAGGAGGGGCGCAGCTCCGCGCCCGGCGCTACTCAGCAGGCGTCTTGTCGTCCACCTCTTCCTCCTCCACCAGATCGACCTCGATCACCTCGTCGTCGTCCGCGGGCCATGCGTCGTCCCCGCCGTCCTCCCCCGCGGCCAGGCGCGCCGCGCGCTGCTCGGCCGCCTCGGCGAAGGCCGCCTTCATGGTGGGGTTCTTGCGCGTGAGCCGCTTGACCGTCAGGCGGTCGAGCTTGTCGTTGGCCAGGCGCAGGTTGTTGTCGGAGCTGGTGAGCTCGGCCTTGATCTTCTCCAGCTTCTTGATGGTGTCGTCGATGTCCTTGATGGCGCTCTCGAACTTGCGATGGGCCAGGTCGAAGTTGCGCCCGAAGCCGCTCTTGAACTTGTCGAGCTGCTCCTCGAAGTTGGTCACGTCCACGTTCTGCTGGCGCATCTCGGCCACCTGGCGGCGGTAGTCGAGCGACCGCAGCGCCGCGTTGCGGATGAGCGTGATGAGCGGGATGAAGAACTGCGGGCGGATGACGTACATCTTCTCGTAGCCCGACGCGTAGGACACGTC
>JAAWAY010000101.1 GCA_022792415.1 Eggerthellaceae bacterium
GAACACCATGGCGAACCCGAGCTCCTGCTGCAGGCGGTTGAGCAGGTCGACGACCTGCTTCTGCACCGTCACGTCGAGGGCCGTGGTGGGCTCGTCGGCGATGATGACCTTGGGGTCGCGCGTGAGCGCCATGGCGATGAGCACGCGCTGGCGCTGGCCGCCGGACAGCTCATGCGGGTAGGAGTCGAGCGTGCGCTTGGGATCCAGGCCCACCAGCTCCAGCAGCTCCTCGGCGCTGCGGGTGCCGCCGCGCTTGGTGAGCTGCTTCATCTGGGCTTTGATGAGCATGGACGGGTTGAGCGAGGACAGGGCGTCCTGGTAGATCATGGCGATCTCGCGGCCGCGCAGCTCGTTCATCTGGCGCTCGGACAGGTCGAGCAGGTTGCGCCCGTCGTAGAGGATCTCGCCGGAGATCTGCGCCTTCTTGTCGAGCAGGCCCATGATGGCCAGCGACGTGATGGACTTGCCGCAGCCGGACTCGCCCACCAGGCCCATGGTCTGGTGCGGGCGGACGACGAACGACACGTGGTCCACCACGTTGACGTCGCCGTGGCGCGGGAACTTGATGCAGAGGTCCTTGACCTCCAGGATGGGCGGCACGTCGGTGCGCGCCTCGAAGCGGTCGGAGCGCAGCCCCTCCATTTCCTTCAGGCGGGCGAGGCGCTTCTCCAGCATCTCGGCCTGGGCGGCGTAGGCCAGCTTCGGGTCGGCGACCATGCGGTCGGCCTCGCGGTCGCTGGACAGCTTGTCGTCGCCGGCGGCGATGGGGGCCTTGGGGGCCGCGGCCAGCGCGTCGGTCATGCCCTCGGACAGGATGTTGAGGCACAGCACCGTGATCATGATGGCCAGGCCCGGGAACAGCGCCTGCCACCAGCGGCCGGCCAGCACGCCGTCACGCGCGTCGGACAGGATGTTGCCCCACGTGGGCGTGGGCTCGGGGATGCCGGCGGAGATGAACGACAGCGAGGCCTCGAACACGATGGCGTCGGCCACGAGCACGATGGTGAACACCATGACGGGCGCGATGCAGTTGCGGATGACGTGCTTGGTGAGGATCCAGGGGGCGCGGGCGCCGGACACGATGACGGCGCGGACGTAGTCCTGGTTGTACTCGCTCATCACGTTGGCGCGCACGATGCGGGCGATCTGCGGGATGTACAGGAAGCCGATGGCGAAGATGAGCGCGGGCAGGCGGTTCTCGGCCGTGCCGTTGGCGCTGAACACGATGACGAACGTGGCGGCCAGGGCGATGCCCGGGAAGGACATGATGATGTCCATGATGCGCATGATCAGGTTGGACAGCCACGGGCGCGCCACGGCGGCCAGAGCGCCGATGATGGAGCCGATGACCAGGGCGAAGGCGGTGGCGCCCAAGCCGATGACCAGCTAGTAGCGCGCTCCGTACATCATGCGCGACAGCACGTCGCGGCCCTTGTCGTCGGTGCCGAACAGGAACTCGGCGTCGGGAGCCTGGCGCGCGGTGAAGATCTCGTAGGGGTTGTGCGGCGCCAGGAAGTTGGCGAACACGGCCACCAGCACGACGGCCAGCAGCACGACGAACGAGATGCGTGCGCCGACAGACATGTTCTTCCAGCGGCGGAAGTGGACCTTGCCCTCCAGCTTCTGGGTGGTCTTCTCACGTAGTTTCACCATGGGGCTACACCGTCCTAATGCGAGGGTCGATCAGGATATACAGCATATCCACGATGATGTTGATGACGATGAAGGCGATGGCCACGCACAGCACGACGCCCTGCACGAGCATGACGTAGTTGGACTGGATGCCCGAGAGGATGGCCATGCCCATGCCCGGCAGGTTGAAGATGACCTCGATGATGACGGCGCCGCCGATGAGGTAGCCGATGCGCAGGCCCAGCACCGTGACCGGCGTGATGAGCGCGTTGCGCAGCACGTTGCGCGCCACGACGACGGCCTTGGGGATGCCGGCGCCCAGGGCGGTGCGGACGTAGTCCTTGTCCAGCTCCTCGACCATGGACGTGCGCACCACGCGGGTGAGCTGGCCGGTGACGGGCACCGCCAACGACACGGCCGGCAGTGTCATGCGGGCCAGCCAGCCCTGCGGGTCGACGAAGAAGTCCGGCAGCTTGCCCGACGCCGGCAGCAGGTGCAGGTTGGATGAGAACAGCAGGATGAGCAGCACGGCCAGCCAGAACGACGGCGTGGCGATGCAGGCGATGGAGAAGATACGAATCACCTGATCAGGCCACTTGTCGCGGTACAGGGCCGAGATGACGCCCAGGATGACGGCAAAGAACACCGCGATGATGAGGCCCATGAACGTCAGCTGCAGCGTGACGGGCAGCGCCTCGGCGACGCGCTGGGCGACGGAGGCGTTGTTGGCGCCGTAGCTGCCCATGTCGCCGGTGACGAGGCCGGCCATGAATCGGCCGTACTGCACGACGACCGGGTCATCCAGCCCGTGCTCCTCGCGGTAGGCCTGTGCCTGAGCTTCCGTGGCGTTCTCGCCCAAGACCGAATATGCCTGGTCGATGGGGGAAAGAGCCATGACAAAGAAGACGAGGATGGTGACGCCGATGATCATGACAGGCAGCCAGAGCAGACGATTGCCTATCAATCGCAGGAGATTGTTCACCGCACCCCCCTTTCCCGAACGGGCCCGGTGGGCCCTTTTGCAGAAGATGCTCCGTGCGCCGGGGCGCGGCTTCCTCCCCTCGTCCTCGGCGAGGGCTCGCGCTCGGCACGGACTATCGCCCTATTGTAAACCGTGCGACACCCGCGGCAGGGGAGAATCGGGAGATTAAGGGACGATTCTGGGACGGCTCAGGGCATGAAAAAGGGCGCCGGCGAAAGCCGGCGCCCCGAGGTCCCGTCACACGGGGTGTGGGCAGGTGCCCTACGCCATCGGGGTGGCGCCCAGGAACACCAGGCCCGTGGTGGAGATGGGGGCGAAGTCCTCCAGCTTCTCGGCCAGGTAGCCCGTGGAGGTCTCGCGGTGGAACAGCGGGTAGATCGGAATGTTGTCCGCGATGATGTCGAAGCACTGGTTCCACAGCTCCTGCTGAGCCTTGGCGTCGGCCTCCTCGCGGGCCTGCTGCAGCAGCTCCTGCAGCTGGGTCCACTCCGGGGTGCCCTTCCAGCAGGAACGGCCCTCGGTCCAGATGTTGTCACCGTACCACCAGGTCATGAGCAGGTCGGGGTCGTTGCCGAAGCAGGACGGATCGCCCGGGGTCAGCATGACGTCGTAGGGGAGCACGCTCTCGGACGGCGCCAGGGCGGCCCAGTCGATCTTCGTCTCGTTGATGGTGGCGGTCACGCCGACGGCGCCGAGGTCCTCCTTGATCTGGGCGGCCAGCTGGCTCACCCAGTTGTTGTTGACCATCAGCTCGAAGGACAGGTCGGACACGCCGGCCTCGGCGAGCAGGCTCTTGGCCTTCTCGGGGTCATGCGTGTACACCGTGGAGGCACGATGGTAGTTGGCGTAGGACTCGGGCAGGAAGCTGGTGGCCGGGGCGGCATGGCCGTCCATCTGGTTGGCGATGAGCTTCTCGATGTCGAGCGCGTAGTAGATGGCCTGACGGACGCGGACGTCGTCGAAGGGGGCCTTCTTGGTGTTGAACATCAGGAACGGCAGGGCGAA
>JAAWAY010000102.1 GCA_022792415.1 Eggerthellaceae bacterium
GCACATCCTCATGACCATCGCCGCGGTCATCATCCTGCTGTTCTTCACCATCTACACGGCCAGATGCTTCGTCACCGTGGGCAAGCTGTTCGCCACGCTGTTCGGCTGGGACTACGGCGTGATGATGGTCATCGGCGCCATCATCGTGTTTCTGTACACGTTCATGGGCGGCTACCTGTCGGTGTGCACCACCGACCTGGTGCAGGGCACGCTCATGTTCCTGGCGCTGGCCACCGTGTTCGTCGGCTCGGTCACCGCGGCGGGCGGCGTGGACAACACCGTCACGTTCCTGCAGAACATCCCCGGGTTCCTGTCGGGCACCGAGATCGCCACGCCCCTGCTCGACGAGACGGGCAACCAGATCATCCAGGGCGACGAGCCCATGTTCGGCCCGGCCGGCACCTACGGCCTCATCACCATCGTGAGCGGCCTGGCCTGGGGCCTGGGCTACTTCGGCATGCCGCAGGTGCTCATCCGCTTCATGTCCATCCGCCACTCTGATGAGATCAAGAAGTCGCGCATCATCGCCATGATCTGGCTGGTGGTGTCGCTGTCCTCCGCCGTGTGCATCGGCCTCATCGGCCGCGCCGTCATCCCGACGGAGTTCCTCACGCAGTCGGCCGCCGAGAGCGTGTTCATCGTGCTGTCGCGCATGTTGCTGCCGTCGTTCTTCTGCGGGCTGGTGGTGTCGGGCATCTTCGCGGCGGCCATGAGCTCGTCGTCGAGCTACCTGCTCATCTCTGGCTCGGCCGTGGCCACCAACATCTTCAAGGGCCTCATCAAGCGCGATGCCACCGACAACCAGGTCATGATCGTGGCACGCGTCACGCTGACGTGCATCCTGCTGCTCGGCATCTTCCTGGCCATGGACCAGAACTCGTCCATCTTCGACATCGTGTCCTACGCGTGGGCCGGCTTCGGCGCGTCGTTCGGCCCGCTCATGCTGCTCGCGCTGTACTGGCGGCGCACCACGCTGCAGGGTGCCGTGGCGGGCATGCTCACCGGCGCGCTCACCGTGGTCATCTGGAAGAACCTCATCGCGCCCCTGGGTGGGTGGTTCGCGGTGTACGAGCTGCTGCCCGGCTTCGTGTTGGCGCTCGTGGTGATCGTGGTGGTGTCGCTGGCCACCAAGGAGCCCTCCCAGGAGGTGCTCGACGACTTCGACACCTACATGGAGTTGGACGTCTAGCGAGCCCGCCGCGCCCTGCCGGGGCAACGCACGCTGAGAACAAGGGAGCGCCTCCTACGGGGCGCTCCTTCGTTTAACGCTACGATTCTCTAACGGGGCGCCTCATCGTTGGCGCCCCGCCTGCGTTTGGGCTACCATCTTCCCGTACAACGCGAGTGTGAGGAGACACCATGCTGAAGGCCATCGAGATCTCGGCCGACGTCTACTGGGTGGGCGGCGTCGATTGGAACGAGCGCAACTTCCACGGCTACACCACCGAGCGCGGCACCACCTACAACGCCTACCTCATCGTGGACGAGAAGATCGCCCTCATCGACACGTGCAAGGCGCCCTTTGCCGAGGACCTCATCGCCCGCATCGCCGACATCGTCGACCCGGCGTCCATCGACTACCTGGTGTCGCTGCACGGCGAGATGGACCACTCCGGATCGCTGCCGGCCCTGCTCGATGTCGCGCCCGGCGCCACGGTGGTGACGGGTGCGCCCAAGGGGGCGGACATCCTGCGCGCGCACTACGGCGACGACCTGCCCGTCCAGGCAGTCAAGACGGGCGATGTGCTCGACCTGGGCAAGCGCAGCCTGTCGTTCGTGCAGACGCCCATGGTGCACTGGCCCGACAACATGGTGGCCTACGACGCCTTCGACCGCATCCTGTTCTCGAATGACGCGTTCGGCCAGCACCTGGCCACCTCCAAGCGCTTTGACGATGAGGTGGGGCTGCCGGAGGTGCTGGTGCAGGCCCAGAAGTACTACGCCAACATCGTCATGCCCTACGGGCGCCAGGTGGCCAAGGCGCTCGGCGCGCTCGAGGGGCTCGACATCGCGCTCATCGCGCCGGCCCACGGCGTCATCTGGCGCAGTCACGTGGCCGAGATCCTGGAGGCCTACCGTGCCTGGAGCTCCGGCGATCCCGAGGATCGCGCCGTGGTGGTGTACGACTCCATGTGGCACACCACCGAGGCCATGGCGCGTGAGGTGGCCGAGGCCTTCGTGGAGTGCGGCGTGCCCGTCAAGCTGCTCGACCTGAAGGTCAACCACATCTCCGACATCATGAGCGACGTGCTGCCGGCCAAGTACGTGGCCGTGGGGTCGCCCACGCTCAACATGACCATGATGCCCACGGTGGCCGGGTTCCTGTGCTACCTGCGCGGATTGGCCCCGAAGAACCGCATCGGCCTGGCGTTCGGGTCGTACGGCTGGGCGCCGGCCGGCCCCAACGAGGTGGCCGAGGCGTTGGAGAAGTCAGGGTTCTCCCTTCCGCTCGGTGCGCTCACCCGCCAGTGGGTGGAGGATGACGAGGGGCTGTCCTTCGTGCACGACGCCGTCGTGGGTCTCGTGCGCGGCCAGGGCGACGAGGAGCCGCTGGCGTAGGCGCGACGTCGTGCCCTGCGGGCGATCAGCGCCCTTAGCTTGCATCATGAGAGAAGGCCTCCCGTCGGGGAGGCCTTCTGCTTGTCAGGTATGTCGCGGATCGGGCTAGTAGCGCACGTAGATCATGCCGGCGTGGACGCCCGACACCTTCACCACGTCGCCGGTGCGCGGCGCGTGGATCATCTGGCCGCCGCCGATGTAGATGCCGCAGTGGTGGTCGTTGGTGCACACGTCGCCGGGCTGCGGGTCGGTGACGCGCGTCCAGCCCATGAACGTGTACGTGGTGCCCAGGCGGCTGTAGCTGCCGGTGAGGGCGTAGCTGACCAGGCCGGAGCAGTCGAAGGAGTTGGGTCCCACGGCGCCCCAGGCATACGGCTTGCCCAGCTGGGAGTAGGCGCGGTCGACCACGACGTTGCCCGTGACCGTCTGCGGCTTGCTGTTGTTGACGTTGCTGCCCTTGTTGCTTGAGCTGCTTGAGCTCTGCGACGCGGCGGCAGCGGCGGCCTCGGCCTCGCGGCGGGCGCGCTCCTCGGCCTCGCGGGCGGCAGCGGCGGCGGCTGCCTCGCGGGCGGCCTCCTCCTGCGCCAGCAGCTCGGCGGCCTCGGCGGACAGACTGTCGTAGGTGGCCTGCATCTGATCGACCAGGGCCTCGGCCTCGGCCTTCACCCGGGCAGCCTCGTTGGCCCTGTCCGCGGCCACGCGCTCCTGCTCGGCGTACTCGGCCTTCTGCTGCTCGACCTCGGCCTTGAGCTCCTTGGTCTGCTCCACCATGTCGGCGTCGTCCTGGTTCATGTCGTTGAGC
>JAAWAY010000228.1 GCA_022792415.1 Eggerthellaceae bacterium
CCGGTTGATTTGCGAAGTTAGCTGAACACTTTCGTGTAAGCGGCCTTTTGTGCGTGCATTCTCAGAGTCAGCTGAACGGATCTATCTCTCAAAGACGGGCGTATGAAGCGTTCAGCTGGGTTTGGAGGGCGTCATGTACTAGGAGTCTGAGGGCTCCCCCAGACTCAGCTGGACGCCTGAGCAGGCGAAGGCTTCTGCTCCTTACCCTGGTTATGCCAGCGGCCCGAGCCCCCGTTCTCCGCGTTGCTCGTTCACCGCGTCCAATGTGAGCCGAAGGTCATCGAAGCAAACCTCCTCCACTCCCAGGGCCGTCGAGAGGGCCTCGAAGGCATGCTCATCGGCCGCCCTCAGCATCTGGAGCGGAGTCAGGCCCATCAACGAGGGGCGGGGCTGCGAGTTGACGTGCGACATCACGAAGGCGCAGTCCCTCTCATCCAGCGCGTCGAAGGAGACGCCGCGACGCTTGGGGAGCATCTTGCGCAGCTCGACATGGTTGCGCTCGCAAGCGCCCTTCTGCTGGGATGCGCGCACGTCGCAGTAGTAGACTCGGCAGCGAGCATCTCCGCCGAAGGCCGAGGCCTCGATCGCCTCGGTGCTCGCGAACTCGCCCCCGTTATCGGTCAGGATGATGCCGAACAGCCGCTCGAACAGGGACCGGCCCAAGGCCCGCTCGAGCGAGTCGAGCGCGGATGCCACCGCGCTCGACGACTTCTCGGGCAAGAGCAGCGCGAGCTGGATCTTGCAGGGTCGCAAGAACAGGGTGAGCAGGCATCGGGCGTCACGGGCGCGCCCGATCACGGTGTCCATCTCGCAGGCCCTTGCGCGCACCTCGTCAGGTAGCGCGCAGAACGCCGCGTAGGAGCGCTCCTTGCCATGGGAGGTGGGCTTGGGCCCGACCCTCTCCCTGCGCGGCTTGTATCCGACCTTGCGCCTGAAGTCCATGGAGGACATGGAGAAGTAGCCGCGCTCGGCCCAGCGGTAGAGGGTGGAGGGCGCCAGCTTCAGATGGGGCTTGGCGAGGCAGATCTGCTCGGGGGACTTGCCGTCGAGGATGTCGGAGCGGATCTCGAAGGCGATCCTCTCGAACTCGGCCTCCCGGCGGTTGATGCCCCGCCTTGCGCCTGAGCGCGTCTTCTCCGAGGCGCCCTGGGCGAGGGCGGCTTTGTACTCCATGCGCTGCGCGCGTCCGCAGGCCTTCCGATAGGCCATGCACCCGTTGCATGTCCAGGGCCACCGCAGGAGGTGCGCGCAGGACACCCCCTCGAGGTGATCGGGAACGATTTCCGCGCGCCTGGGCCCGTCTTTCCAGGTGCGGTGCTTCTTGACCTCCTCGGCCACGGCTGAGGGCGACCTGCCGATCGACCTGGCGATCTCGCGACAGCCCTTGCGCTTGTCCAGGCCATGTTGGATGGCGCTTCGATCAGCTTTGTCCATACGGGTGTAGCTTCTGTTCTCGCCGCTCATGCCGGCTCCTCTCCGCAGGCCGCAGTCGGGTCTTGATTTCCTTTGCCTGTGTCTTGGCCTGCGAGGGCCATTCTCATGCTTAACGATACATGTCCAGCTAAGTGTGGGGCGATCCCTGGGTTTGAGGAAAGTGTTCAGCTAACTTCGCAAATTTACTC
>JAAWAY010000103.1 GCA_022792415.1 Eggerthellaceae bacterium
CATCGACTTCGACATCGAGGCCGCCAAGAAGAAGGACGCGTCCAACCCGGTGTACTACGTGCAGTACGCGCACGCGCGCATCTGCTCCATCCTGCGCAAGGCCGCCGACCCGGCTGACGCCGCGGCCGCCGAGGCGGGCGAGCTGACTATGGACGAGCTGGCCGCCAAGATCATCCCCGAGGGCTGCGACCTGTCGCCGCTCACCCACGAGTCCGAGCTGGCGCTCATGCGCAAGATGGCCGACTTCGGCAACCTCATCGCGCTGGCTGCCCGCGACCGCGCGCCGTTCCGCCTGACGCACTACGCCCAGGATCTGGCGTCGCTGTTCCACCAGTTCTACACCAACTGCCACGTGCTCACCGACGACGCGGCGGTGCAGACGGCCCGCCTGGCCCTGTGCGACGCCACGCGCATCGTGCTGGCGCTGACCCTCACGCTGCTGGGCGTGAGCGCGCCGACCAAGATGTAGCCGCCGGATCGCGAAGAACGCGAGGGCCCGCCATCGGCGGGCCCTTTTTTGTGCGGGATGGTATTCGAGGGTGCGACAAACCGACGTTTTTGGATAGTCCCGCACAGGCTTCTGACCTGGCTAAAGCGCGTATATCACCAGGTCATCGAACTAGCCAGAATCGACGGCTTGTCGCACCCTCGCGCGCTCAGGGGGAAGGGGCGTCGCACCCCGAACTCCCTGTCTCTCACACCTGGTCCTCCAAGTCGAGCTGCATGAGGTTCACGTTCTCGCGCATGCGCTTGGCCCCCTCGCGCGTGAGGCGCTCGTCCTCGTACATGGCCTGGATCTGCTCCAGCTCCAGGCGCAGCGCCAGGCGCCGGACGTCCTCGGCGCGGTCGACCACCTTGATGGCCGTGGTGATGGTGGGACGCTGCTCCTGCAGCGCCAGGCGCGCGTTCTGGTACTCCAGCAGCAGGGCCGTGGCGTCCTCGGTGGGCACCGCGCTGTCGGACACGGTGATCTCCAGCAGGGCGATGACGTAGTTGGCGCAGTCGAGCTGCAGCTGGCGCAGCTCCTCGGTGCGCGCCGGCGCGGCGGCTCCGGGCAGCTCGCGGATGACGGCGTACAGGCCGCGGCGCAGCAGCGCGCGCAGGCGCAGGGCGAGGTTCTGCAGCGGCGCCTGCTCGGCCCCGTGGCGCAGCAGGCGCTCGGTGCGCTCCAGGCGGCTCAGGTACCGGTAGCCCACCACAGGCGACACGGCGTCGTCGTCGATGATCTCCAGCGCGCGCTCACGCTCCCAGCGCAGGCACTGCAGCCGCAGGTCGATGTCGGACTCGCTCTCGATGTCGTTCGTCTCCTTGATGCGCTCGATGCGGTCGTTGTACGCGCGGATGACCGCGCGCGTGGCGCCGCGGTTCTCGGGCGTCTGGCGCGCCGTCAGCTCCTCGATGACCGCGCGCAGGATGTCGATGTAGCAGGCGGTGTCGCGGTCGTGGGCCTCCTTCTCGGATTCCTTGCGGGCCGGGCGCGGGGCCAGCAGCGGCACCACGAACGTGGCCAGCAGCAGCGTGCACACGATGACGCCGCACGCCAGGAAGATGAGCAGGTCGCGCTGGGGGAACCGCACGGCCGGGTGGTCGAGGGTGGCGTAGCTCAGGTACATGGGGATGGTGAACATGATGGACAGCGTGATGGTGCCCTTGGCGCCGCACAGCGTGGTGACGAGCGCCATCTTGGCATCGTGGGCCGTGAAGCGCCGCCGCTCGCCGCGGCGCACGTGCACCCAGTCCATGGCCAGCACCCACACGAACCGGATGGCCAGGAGCAAGAACGTGAGGCCCAGCACGTAGGTGATGAGCATGCCGTTGGAGATGGAGACGTCGTCCCAGGTGCGGCGCATGGCGTTGGGCAGCTGCGTGCCCAGCATGACGAACACCACGCCGTTGAGGGCGAACGACAGCACGCGCCACACGCTCGACGACACGATGTTCATGCGCGACACCGACGGCCCCATCATGCGGGGCGAGATGACGTTCATGAGGCCCGCCACCACCACGGCGATGATGCCGCTCACGTGGATGGCCTGGGAGATGAGGTACACGAGGAACGGCACGCCCACCTCGAACAGCACGTGGAACGTGGTGTTCTCCACCCCGATGGCGCGCACCTTGCGCACGATGAGGTTGCCGATGAGCCCCAGCACCACGCCGGCGGCCAGGCCGCCGAAGAACTCCACCAGGAACACGCCCGTGGCGTTGAGGAGCGAGAACGTGCCCGTGACGCCCGCGGCGATGGCGAACTGGAACGACACGATGCCCGAGGCGTCGTTGAGCAGCAGCTCGCCCTTAAGCACCGACTTCTGCCGCGCCGGGATGTTGACCTCCTTGGACAGCGACGTGACGGCCACGGCGTCGGTAGGGCCGAGCGCCGCGCCCAGCGCGAAGGCGGCGAACAGCGGGATGGAGGGGATGACCAGGTTCAACGTGAAGCCGATGATGAGCGCGGTGGCCACCACCAGCCCGATGGCCAGCGAGAGCACCGGCCGGATGTGCGTCCACAGCGCCGCCTTGTCGGCGTTCTTGGCCTCGTCGTAGAGCAGCGGGGCGATGAACAGCACCAAGAACAGCTCCGGGTCGAGCATGACCGTGATGGTGTCGGATGCGAGCAGCGCGATGACCAGGCCCAGCCCGATCTGGATGAGGGGCAGCGACACCTTGGGGACGATCTGGTCGATGACGGAGGAGATGAGGACGGCGGACAGCAGGAGGAGGGTGAGGGTGAGCGCCTCCACGGGCCGCCTCCTTTCGTGTCGCATATGAGGTCGATGATGCCCCATTGTACGCGAAGAACCCGCGCTCCCGGGCCGGGAAGGCGGGTTCTTCGCATCGTCAGGCGGTGAGGGGCGCCCACGCGGGGCGTCGCGCCCTCTGCTGGGGCCGGCTAGCGGGCGCGCACCGTGAAGCTGCGGCCGGCCTTCTCCACCACGTAGCCGGGCTGGCCCTCCAGGTAGGCGCGCAGCTGGGGGAAGCCCAGGTCGCGCACCTTGAAGTCCTTGAAGCGCGCGCGGACGGCGTCGCTGAGCGCCGTGCCGCCGATGCCCTCGGCGCCCGCCTCGGACACCAGCTGGGCGATGTAGGCCTCGGGCGAGGCGGCCTCGGCCGGTGCCGCCGCCTTGCGCCGCGTGGCCTTGGGCTTGGCCGCGGGGGCCTTCGCGGCGCCCGCCTTCGCGCCCTTCGAGGGAGCCGCCTTCGCATCCTGGACGGGGGCGTCCTTCGCGGCCGCCGGCTTGCGTCCGCCGCGGCGCGCGGGCTTGGCCGGGGTCTCCTCGGCCTGCTCGGGCTGGGCGGGCGCCTCGGCCGCCTTCTTGGCCGTGCTGCGGCGCCGCCGCGTCTTGGCCGGGGCCTGCTCGGGCGCCTCATCGGGAGCCGCCTCCGCCGCGGGCGCCTCGTCCGGGGCCCCGTCGGCGGCCTGCGCCTTGCGGCGGCGCGGACGGCGCGCGGGCTGGGCGGGCGTCTCCGCGGGCTGGTCGGGCTGGGCGGGCGCCTCGTCAGCCGCCTCGGCCTGCGCGGGCGCGGCCTCCTCGGGCTGGGCCTTGCGGCGGCGCGGCCGGCGGCCCGGCGCGGGCGCGTCCTGCGCGGGCGCCTCCGCCGTCTCCTCGGCTGCGGGCGCCTCCTCGGGAGCCGTCTGCGCCGCGGGCTGCTCGGCGTCGCCCTCGGTCTCGTGCGCGTCAGTGGCCTCGGCGCCGGCGGAGCGCCGTCCCCGACCGCCGCGACGGCCGCGGCGCGTGGCCTTGCGCGGGGCGTCCTCGGCCTGCTCGGCGGCGGCGTCGCCCTCCGCCTCCTCGGCAGGCGCGGCCTCGGCCTCCGCCTCGACGACGGCCTCCTCGGCCGCGGCCTCGGGGCTGCCCTCCTCGGGCGCGGCCTCGGGCAGCGCCGGGCGGCGGCGTCCGCCGCGACGCGCGGGGCGCTCCTCGCGGGGCTCCTCCGCCGGGGCCTCGTCGGCCTCATGGTGGCCGTCGGTCAGCTCCACGGTGACGGAGCTGCGGTCCTTGGTGATGGTGACGCGCGTGAACTCATCGAGCAGCTTGGACAGCAGGTTGGTGCCGTAGTTGCGCACGTCGAAGTCGGGGTAGCGCTTCTGGATGCGGCTGCCCACCTCGCCCAGGCCGGTGGACTTGCCGTTGTTCTGGTTGTCGGTGATGATGTCGACGACAGCCTGCTCCACCTCGGCCTTGCTGAGGGCCGGCGCGCCGTTGCCGTTGCCGCCGCGGTCGCCCTTTCGGTTGTCCAGCAGGAGCTCGAGCGTCGTGAAGATGTCGCAGGCGCGGCGGAAGGGGGTGGGCGTCTTCTTCTCGCCCATGCCGATGACGGTGCGGCCGCTCTCGCGCAGGCGGCTGGCCAGGCGCGTGAAGTCGCTGTCGGACGACACGATGCAGAACCCGTCCACGGAATCGGTGTAGAGGATGTCCATGGCGTCGATGATCATGGCCGAGTCGGTGGCGTTCTTGCCGTAGGTGTAGCCGAACTGCTGGATGGGCGTGAGCGAGTTCTCCAGCAGGGCGTCCTTCCACTTGGCGTGCAGGGTGAGCGTCCAGTCGCCGTAGATGCGCTTGATGGTGACGGTGCCGTACTTCGAGAGCTCGGCGAGGATGGGCTTGATGTACTTGGCCGACACGTTGTCGGCGTCGATGAGCAGCGCGAAGCGCTTGTCCGAGGACGGCTTGTATTCCATGGGTGAGATGGCTCCTTTTGGGGTAGCGGCGCGGCGGCCGGCCTCCCGGGCCGGGCGTCCGGCGGGGCGGGCGCCCGCGGGGCGCCCCGGCATCATGGTCGATGCCAACGTCTGATGATACCCCTTGGGCGGGCGCCGGGCCAGGTGGGGAGCCAATTCGGATGAGAATCGTATAAATTGGACGTCGACGCTTGCATCGCCGAGGAGGAAACCCTATAATTCCGCTTTGCGCCTACGGTGGCTATAGTTCAGTTGGCTAGAACGCCAGATTGTGGCTCTGGAGGTCGTCGGTTCGAGTCCGATTAGCCACCCCAGCGCGCCTTTGGTATTTTGGGCTTGCGCCCCATCGGGGGTTCGCCTACAATAGCAAGGCGCTTTGCGCAGACACGTGCACCATTAGCTTAGTTGGTAGAGCAGGGGACTCTTAATCCCAAGGTCGAAGGTTCGAGTCCTTCATGGTGCACCACGAACTGTCAGGCCCGCCAAAGTGGCGGGCCTTTTTCATGCCCGGGCCCGCGCGGCCCCCGTCACGGGAGAAGCCCATGAGCAGCGATACCTTCCAGGCCAGCAAGCGCATCAGCGACGAGATCAAGGCCGACCTGGCTGAGCACCCCGACCGCTACGTCATGCTGACGGGCGACCGCCCCACCGGCCGGCTGCACCTGGGTCACTACTTCGGCACCATCCGCGAGCGCGTGCGCCTGCAGGACGAGGGCGTCACCACGCGCATCGTCATCGCCGACTACCAGGTCATCACCGACCGCGACACCACCGAGCATATCGCCGACAACGTGCGCAACATGGTCATCGACTACCTGGCCTGCGGGATCGACCCTGAGCGCACCATCATCTTCACCCACTCGGCCATCCCGGCCCTGAACCAGCTCATGCTGCCGTTCCTGTCGCTGGTCACCGAGGCCGAGCTGCTGCGCAACCCCCCGGTCAAGTCCGAGCAGGAGGCGTCGGGCCACGCGCTGACGGGCCTGCTGCTGACGTACCCCGTGCACCAGGCCTGCGACATCCTGTTCTGCAAGGGCAACGTCGTGCCGGTGGGCAAGGACCAGCTGCCCCACATCGAGCAGACGCGCCAGATCGCACGCCGCTTCAACGAGCGCTACGCGCCGGTGTTCCCCGAGCCGCACGGGCTTTTGACCGAGGCCGTGGAGATCCCGGGCCTGGACGGCCGCAAGATGTCCAAGAGCTACGGCAACGCCATCGCGCTGTCGGCCACGGCCGACGAGACGGCCAAGCTCATCAAGAAGTCCAAGACCGACTCCGAGCGCTGCATCACGTTCGACAAGGAGGGGCGCCCCGGCGTGTCCGCGCTGCTGACGACGGCCGCGCTGTGCACCGGGCGCGCCGAGGCCGACATCGCCGCCGAGATAGGGGAGGACGGCGCCGGCGCCCTCAAGCGCTACGTCACCGAGGCAGTCAACGGCTACCTGGCGCCCATCCGCGAGCGCCGCGCGGCCCTCGAGGCCGACCCGGGCTACATCGAGGACGTCCTGCGTGAGGGCAACCGCCGCGCCAACGAGATCGCCGAGGCCACGCTCGACCAGGTGCGCGAGGCCATGGGCATGGTGTACTAGCGCCGAAGCCCGCACAGGCGCCTTAACGAGGAGGGGCCGGCTCCCGATGGGATGCCGGCCCCTCCTCGCGTTATCGGCGGGACGCGCGCCTACGCGCCCAGGTCGAGCGTGCCCACCCAGCGGGTGACGTCCTCGCGGGCCACGCCCGACGAGAACCGCTGCCCGGGCAGCCAGTTGCCGCCGCGCGCCACCGCGGCCAGGTCCGCGGCGCTTGATCCGAGCCCGGACGAGGACGACGTGCAGAAGGGGATCACCGTCTTGCCCGAGAAGTCGTTGGTCTCGACGAAGCCGTCCACCGGCCACGCCGCGCCGCCCCACCAGATGGGGTAGCCCACAAACACCGTGTCGTAGCCGGCGAACCCGTCGGGCACCGTCTGGACGAGGGCCACGTCGCGCAGGGAGGGGTCGTCGTGCTCGCGGCTCACGCGGCTGCCCTCGTCGCGCCAGTTCAAGTCGTCGGCGCCGTAGGGCTCGGCCGGCGTGATCTCGAACAGGTCGGCGCCCAGGTCGGCGGCGATGTCCTCGGCCACGGCGCGCGTGCTGCCGGTGGCGGAGTAGTAGGCCACGAGCACCTTCCCGCCGCCTGCGGCCGGCGAGTCGGCGGCGGGCTGCTCGGCGGGCGCGGGATCGGGCGCGGGCGCAGAATCGGGCGTGGTCGCGGGCTCAGGCGCGGCGTCGGGCTCGGGCGCGGGCTGCGCGCCGGACGAGCAGCCCGCGAGGGCGAGCAGCCCCAGGCCGCAGGCGCTGCCGGCCAGGGACAGAAACGAGCGGCGGGTCATGAGGTTGGTGGCGGGACGAAGCATGGCGGCTCCTTTCGGCGGGGATGGGACGGGAGGCGGACCCTACAGGCTCTCGTGCAGGATGGCGAGGATCTCGTCGGGGTCGAGGCGCTTGCAGCAGCCGGCGGTGAGCACGGAGGTGTCCGCTACCTGGTGCAGCACGGCCTCGTCGGTGATGCCCATCTCGGTGAGCGTGGTGGGAAGCCCCACCTCGGCGATGAGGGCTGCCAGCGCGTCGACGCCGGCGAGCGCCACCTCCTGCTCGTCGCGGCCCTGGGGGTCGACCCCCATCACCTCGACGGCGAAGCGCGCGAACTTGGCCGGGTTGGCGGGCGCCAGGTGGCGGTAGAGGGCCGGGTGGATGGCCGCCAGGCCCTGGCCGTGGTTGCAGTCGGTCAGCGCCCCCAGCTGGTGCTCGATCATGTGGCACTGGAAGTCGGTCACCTTCCCGATCTTCAGGATGGAGTTCTCCGCCATGGCCGACGCCCACGCCAGCTCGCTGCGGGCCTCGTAGTCGTGCGGGTCGGACGCCACGGTGCGCAGGTGGCGGATGACGTCGCGCATGATGGCCTCGTTGATGGAATCGGACAGGTTGTACTCGCCCGGCACCCCGAAGTACGTCTCCATGCAGTGGGACAGCGTGTCGAAGGCCCCGGAGACCACCTGGGCGGGCGGGACGGTCATCATGACGTCGGGGTCGAGCACCGCGAACGCGGGCTGGGCACCCCACAGCGGGCCCTTGACCTGGAGGTCCTCATGCGTGATGACGGCGCCGTTGTTCATCTCGGCGCCCGTGCCCGACACGGTGACGAGGGCTCCGATGGGGATGAGGTCGGTCGGGGATCCGCCGCGGTCGCGCTCGAGGGACCAGAGGTCCTCGTCGAGCCTCGCCTGGGCCGACACCACCTTGCAGCAGTCCACCACGCTGCCCCCGCCCAGGGCCAGGATGAAGTCGACGCCCTCGCGACGGGCCAGCTCGGCGCCCTCCTGCACCTTGGCGTAGGTGGGGTTGGGCATGATGCCCCCGAACGCCACGACGCGCTTGCCCGCCGCGCGCAGGCGATCGGCCACGGCGTCGAAGGTGCCGGTGCGCATCACGGAGCCCCCTCCGTAGGCGATCATGACGGTATCGCCCATGGCCGGCATCTCGGCGTCGAGCGCGCGGGCGATGCCGTCGTGGCCGAAGTAGACCCGGGTGGGATTGCAGAAGGTGAAGTCGTTCATGAGGCGTCCTTTCTCGTCGGCGGCGGCCTGGCGGCGCCGCCTGCCGGGTGCTATAGTGCCTTGCGGTAGTTACTACCGCTCAAGGGGCGCCACAACTTCTTCACAGGCGCCCGATCCGGGAGGGGAGGCGCCATGGCCGCCACGAGGCTCTACACCATGAAGCAGGTCTGCGAGGAGGTGGGCCTGCCCTACGAGACGCTCAAGTTCTACTGCAACGAGGGGCTCGTCCCCAACGTGAAGCGCGACCGCAACAACCGGCGGGTGTTCGACGAGCACGACGTGGGCTGGGTGGGCAGCCTCACGTGCCTGAAGCGCTGCGGCATGTCGATCAAGGAGATGCGCGCCTACCTGGACCTGTGCCTGCAGGGCGAGCCGTCCATCCCCGAGCGCAAGGAGATGCTGGCCGCCAAGCGCGCCGAGCTGGTGGCCAAGCTGGCCGAGGTGCAGGACTCCATCGACTACCTCGACTGGAAGCAGGGGTTCTACGACGACGTGCTGGCCGGGCGCACCCCCTATGTGAGCAACCTGCTACCCGACGCCTAGCCGCCGGTTCGTGCCAGAAAAACGCCCCATTCCGAGGCTGACAGCGGGCGATCCCCCTGGCGCGCGGGCGTTTGCCCAGGTCGGCCATCGGCGTCGCGCGGGGAAGGGGCGCCTGGGGCGGCACATCGAGCCGCCAGCCTCGGAATGGGGCGATTTTCTGGCACGAACGTCCGCGCGCCCGCGCTTCCGGGGAAATGCGCTAGAATAGCCGGTGCGCCGCGCGCGGCGCGATGACGGGCCTGTAGCTCAATGGTGGAGCAGGGGACTCATAATCCCTTGGTTGTCGGTTCGAGCCCGGCCGGGCCTACCATGATGAAAGGAGCCGGGGGTGCGTGCCCCCGGCTTTTTTGTCGCCTTGCCGCGGCGTGCCCGGAAACCGGGCGGCCGACGATCCGCGCCTCCCGCCCGCGGGCGGCCACGCAGCTCCCGCCCGCGGGCGGCCCCGGAGGCCCTGCGGCTCCGACGACCCCCTCCGTTTCTCCACAATTTCACCCCTTGCGCGCCCGCCGGGGGACGGTTAGAATAATCGAACGTCATCGGGCAGCTGCCCGATACGCATCCGGTCGCTTGGCTCAGCGGGAGAGCATCGCCTTCACACGGCGGGGGTCACAGGTTCAAA
>JAAWAY010000104.1 GCA_022792415.1 Eggerthellaceae bacterium
AGTACATGACGCCCTCCAAACCCAGCTGAACGCTTCATACGCCCGTCTTTGAGAGATAGATCCGTTCAGCTGACTCTGAGAATGCACGCACAAAAGGCCGCTTACACGAAAGTGTTCAGCTAACTTCGCAAATCAACCGGTGTTCAGCAGGTACATGTCGTCGCGGTTGCTGCGCGCCCGCTCGAGGCACACCTCGTCGTAGGTCTTGTCCTGGTAGGTGTCGGCCGTGTAGGTCTGGTACGACACCGTCAGGCCCAGCTGGTCCTCGGCCATGGCGATGGTCAGGTCGCTGGCGGTGCGCGCCGTGTTCTCGGAGTCGGCGCTCACCTTCTCCATGGGGGAGAAGAACGTAACGGACGTGCCCTCATCGCTCGACTGCGTGGCGAGGTTCTTGACCTCCCCTGCGCCGGACGAGCAGCCGGCGAGCAGGCCCAGGGCGAGCGCGAGGGCGGCGAGGGGGGCGGCGAGCCTCCAGGTTGTCTTCGTCGTTGTCATGGGCGTCCCTTCGAATCGAACTCGAAAATGACCTTCTTCAGCTGGTCGATGTCCAGCGGCTTGGTGAGGTGGTGGTCCATGCCGGCGGCCAGCGCGGCGCGCTCGTCCTCCACGAACGCGTCGGCGGTCATGGCGATGATGAGGATGTCATGGGCGTCCTGGCGAGGAAGCGCGCGGATGGCGCGCGTGGCGTCGTGGCCGTTCATCACGGGCATCTGCACGTCCATGAGGATGGCGTCGAACTCGCCGGGACGCGAGCGCTCCATGAGCTCGACGGCAGCCTGCCCGTTGTCGGCGAACTCGGCGGTGGCGCCCTCCAGCTCGAGCAGCTCCTGCAGGAGGAGCACGTTGAAGGTGTTGTCCTCGGCGGCCAGGAAGTGCTTGCCCTCCAGGGCGCGCGCGAACTCGGAGTCCTCGCCGTCGGCGAGGGTGCCCACCAGCTCCACCACCTTCTGCTTGAGCATGGAGGGGAAGAACGGCACCCCCAGGGCGGCGGTGCGCGGCGGCAGGTCGAGCGCGTCCTCGTCGGGAAGCGCGGCGGCCATGAGCAGCACGGGCGTGGCGATGCCGTCGGCGCGCAGGCCGGCGATGGCGGCCAGCGCAGCGGGCGCGACGTCCGCGCAGCCGACGAGCGCCAGGTCGGAGGCGTCGCCTGCCCGCAGCCGTCCGAGCGCGTCGTCGAGCGTGGCGGCGTCGGCCACCTCCACCTGGCCCGTCGCCAGGACGTCGCGGGCCGTGGCGCAGGCCTCGTCGTCGCCGGCCACGAGCAGGGCGCGCCGGATGCCCTGCTTGCTCCAGAAGAAGCTCTGCGAGCTCTCCTCGGGCACGCGCAGCTCCAGGTCGACGCGGAACAGCGAGCCCACGCCCTCGGTGCTCTTCACCTCGATGCTGCCGCCCATGAGCTCGACGAGGCTCTTGGTGATGGACAGCCCCAGGCCCGTGCCCTGGATCTTGTTGGTGGTGCTGTTCTCGGCGCGGGTGAACGAGTCGAAGACGTGCTCGAGGAACTCGGGCGTCATGCCGTAGCCGGTGTCCTCTACCTCGATGGTGATGTGCTCGTACTGGCTCGAGTGCTGCTCGTTGCCGAGGAACCGCAGGTGGATGGTGCCGCCGTCGGGGGTGTACTTCACGGCGTTGGACAGCAGGTTGATGAGTACCTGGTTGAGGTGCGTCTCGTCGCCGATGACGCGCTCGTTGGCGATGCCGGATATCTCGGTGCGCAGGTGCTGGCCCTTCGCCTTGGCCAAGGGCGCCACGATGGCCTCCACCGCCTGCAGCGAGTCGCCCAGGTTGAACTCGGCCAGGGTGACGGTGGCCTTGCCGCTCTCGATCTTGGAGATGTCGAGCACGTCGTTGATGAGGTCGAGCAGGTGGTTGCCCGACGCGATGATCTTGGCGGCGCACTCGCGCACCTTGTCGGGGTTGTCCGCCTCGCGCGCCAGCAGCGTGGTGAAGCCGATGACGGCGTTCATGGGCGTGCGGATGTCGTGGGACATGTTGGCCAAAAAGGCCGACTTCGACTCGTTGGCCACCTCGGCCGCGTGGAGCGCCTGGGTGAGCTGCTCCTGGTGGCGCGCCCGCTCGGCCTCGCGCTCGCGCTGGAGCAGCGTCTGGCGGCGGCGGTTGTAGGCGTAGAGCGCCACGCACAGCGCCAGCGAAAGCAGGGTGATGGCCATGACCGCGGCGATGGCGGCGTTGACGGTGTGGGCCTCCCGCTGGATGGCGTCCATCGGTACGTAGCCGACCATGAAGTCGGAGCCGCCGTTCACCGGCCACAGGAAGCACAGCGACTCCTGGCCCTTCACCTGGTGGGCGAACAGCACGTTGTGGCCGGCCTCGATGCCCTCGCGCACCATCGCGATGATGCGCTCGTCGGTGATGCTGTTGGCGCGGTAGAAGTCCTCCAGGTTGAGGTGGCCCGCCTCGCGGTCGCCCAGCCCGTCGGGCTTGAGGACGAACCGCTCGTTGGCGGAGTCCATCAGGTAGAACACGGCCTGGTTGTTGTAGAAGTTCTTCGGCAGGGCGCTGCCGATGGCGTCGTAGGCGTACTCCACGTACAGCGTGCCGATCTGGTGGCCGTCGCGGACGAGGGGGCTGGCGATGACGTAGGCCCAGGTGCCCTCGTCGTTGACGAAGGACTGGGAGACGGGGTTGCCGTGGATGGTGCTGCCCGACGAGAAGTCGATGCTGTCGGGCGAGAACGGCCGGCCGTCGCTGGACACGGCGACGTCGCCCTCGTCGAGCACGATGGAGAGCTTGGAGATGGCGTCGCTGGCGTGCAGGTTCTGGATGTAGGCGGCCGGGTCGGGGGAGAGGGCGATCTCGTCGCCGATGAGCTCCTGGAAGTCGACCTCGCTGCTGACGATGGCGTCGATGGTGCTCTTCATCAGGTTGAGGTTCTCGTCGAGGCTCTGGATGGCGGAGTCGTACATCTCCTGCGACGTCTTGTGCGCGATGGCCAGCACGCCGCCCACCATGAGGACGCAGATGATCAGGACGCACGTCGTCCACCTGGCGATATGGCTCTTTCCCACCTGTCGTTGCAAGCCGGTCCTCTCCGCGCGGGCCGCCCCACATTATACGGTAGCAGGAGGCGCCTTCCCGCGAGAAGGCGCCTCCTGCTAGTGCGTTCGGGGTGTGCGGGCGACGGGGTCGGGATGCGCCGCGGCCCCGGGGCGGGGCGGGAGCGCGCGGCCGCAGTCGGCGCACACGCCCGCGTCAGGGTCGTTCGGCGCGCCGCAGCGCGGGCAGGTCCCCGCCTGGGGCAGCGGCGCGAACTTCTTGCCGCACTGCCCGCAGCGGATGCACGCGTAGCCGCACATCGTCCCTACTCCCCGCGAGCCGCCCCGGGCGCGCTCGCCTTCGCGTCCCGGTGCAGGGCGCGGTAGGCCGCGCCGGCGGCCAGGCCGAACACGGTCAGCACGGCGAAGATCGCCACGACGACGCACGCCGGCAGCCACACGCCCGCGAACAGCGCGGTGAGCGAGTTGAAGATGGCCTGGGCCGCGCCCACCACCATCACGGAAAACCCGGCGCCGCCGACGGCGGAGAGCCAGTCGCAGAAGCCCACCGCGGTGCCGATGCCGCCGAGCGCGAGCCCGCAGATGAGCAGCTTCGGCACGCCGAGCTTGGTCGTCATGAGCGCGATCTGGAACAGCGCGCACAGCACGCCGCCCACGAGGAACGCCTGCACGAACATCATGGCTACATCATCCCCTTCAAGAAGAACGCCGCGACGGCGATTACCAGGATGGCCAGGCAGCCCCAGCCCAGCACGTAGGCCACCAGGCCCAGCGCCGCCTTGACGCCGGCGCTCGCCGACCCCGCCTCGTTGCTCGCGTTAACGAACGCGTCGGAGATCGCGGCGCAGAAGCCGTTGAAGGGCAGGATGAGCCCGAAGCCCGCCAGCGGCGCCAGCTTTTGGTGCAGCCCCGTCATGAACATGATCACGCCGATGACGCCCATCGACACGAGCACGGCGAACCCCATGAACGGGCTGTCGCCTCCTACGATCGGCAGCCAGAACATCGTGATGGCCTGCCCGATCACGGCGAACACGCCGCCGATGAGGAAGGCCATGGCCGTTGGTTTCACATACTGCACGAAGGTACCCCTTTCTACCGCCTGGCGACGGGGCGCGAGCGCGCCCCGTCGCGTCGTTGCTACAGCACGAACAGCGCCATGCCTCGCGCGCCCGCCTTCTCCGCCAGCTCGACCGCGTCGCCGAACTCCATGCACTGCGCCTGGCAGTGCTGCACGCAGGTGGGGAGCTTGCCCGCCGCGCGGCGACGGGCGCAGGTGTCGCACTGGTCGGTGGGCACGGGCACCCAGGTGTCCTGCCACTTGTCCGGCGCTATCTCCCACGGTCCCACCTGGGACAGCTTGATCCCGTACTGGCCGAGCGGCAGGTCGTGCTCAACCTGGCAGGCGACCTCGCAGCTGTGGCAGCCGGTGCACCAGTTGGTGTCGATCAGGAGCGCATGCTTTCCCATGGCTATTCCCCCTCTTCCACTTTGTAGACCTTGCACAGGAGCGTCTTGTAGTTCGATCCGAACCCGGCGCGCCCCGGCTCGTAGCCGATCAGCTTGCCGATGTTGACGTCCCACATCCCGAATAGCCCCGCTTCCTCCTCGCCGGGTTGCTCGGGGAACCACCAGGCGGCGTCGGTCGAGCACACCCGCTCGTCCACGATGGGCGTCAGGCTCACCTTGCGCTCGCAGCGCCCGCGCTGGTTCTCCACCCAGACCCAGTCGCCCTCGGTGACGCCGCATGCCTCGGCGGTCTTCGGGTTCATCTGGATGAGGGGATCGGGGTGCAGGGCGCGCATGCGGGGCACCTGGCGGTGCTCCGAGTGGAACATCGACCAGGTGCGCGCGCCCGTCGTCACCACGAGCGGGTACTCGTCGAGCAGCTCGGGCGTGCTGGCGGGGCCGGGGGTCGGCTCCTCGAAGTAGGGCAGCGGGTCGAGGCCGGCCTGGTTGTAGAAGGTCGACCACAGCTCGATGCGGCCGGTCTGGGTGTTGAACCCCGGCTGGCCGTCAGGGCGCAGCAGGCCCTTCTCGTACTTGCGGTAGGCGAAGGGCAGGTAGGCGGGCGCCTGCTCGCGCAGCTCGGCGAAGGTCATGCCGGTGTCCTTGAGCACCTCGCCGTACATCTCCTCGACGCTCTCCCACGGCCATGCCTCGGGGTTGAGCCGCTTGCCGAGCAGCAGGTTGATCTCCTGGTCGGACTTGCACTCGCCGAGGCTGATCACCTTGTTGATGACCTCGCCGCGCTGCACGTTGTCGCCGCAGCGGATGCCGTCGCGCTCCGGGAAGGTGGCCGCGGGCAGCAGCACGTCGGCCAGCGCCATCGCCGTCGGCGTCATGTAGAGATCCACGCAGGCGATGAAGTCGAGCTTGCGGTACGCCGCCAGGGTGCGCTCAGGGTCGGGCGCGGTGTTGGCGAGCGGGTTGGTGGTCTGGATCCAGGCCGCCTTGATGGGGTAGGGCTCCTCGGTCTCGATGGCCTTGATGAGCTCATCGGTGGAGGCCATCTGGAAGCCGAAGTTGAGGAGCGAGTACTTGTCGAGGCCGATGCGCTTGGCCGCCTGCTCGGGCGACATCAGGTCCTGCCCCCAGCCCCCGCTGTAGGGCAGGATGGACGGCGGCGCGATCATGCCGCCCGGGTTGTCGATGTTGCCGGTGATCTCGAAGATGGCCGAGATGGCCTGGCCGGCGGGGATGGCCTCCTTGGTCATGTCGATGGCGACGCCCCACTGGAAGGCCGCCGACCCGGCATCGGCGATCATGCGCGCGGCCTCGACGATCTTGTCGGCCGGCACCCACGTGATCTCCTCGGTGCGCTCGGGCGTGTAGGCGGCCACGCGCTCGGCCAGCTCCTCGAAGCCGTAGCACCAGCGCTCGACGAACTCGTGGTCGTAGCGGTCCTCGGAGATGATCACGTTGAGGATGCCCATGGCGAGCGCCGCGTCGGTGCCGGGACGGATCTGCAGGAACGCGTCGGAGTGGTTCGCGAGCCACGTGCGGCGCGGGTCCACCACGACCAGCTTGGCCCCGCGCTTCATGACGTCGATCACCCAGTGGCCGTAGGCGCCGTCGGAGTTGGCGACCACGGGGTTGTTGCCCCACACCACCACGACGCCCGGGCACTCCCACTCGGGGTTGTCGTAGCGGTCGGCGAACTGCTGGGAGTAGTCGGCCACCCACATGGCCCCCGTCGTGGCGGCGCAGCCGGCCACGCGCGGCAGGAAGCACGACATGCCCGACATGCCGAAGCAGTAGTTGGGGCTGCCGAACGACCAGCACAGGCGCGTGATCCACGGGGCGATGTCGCGGCCGGTGCCCTGCTGGAAGATGACCGCCTCGGCCCCGTAGCGCTCCTTGACGGCGTTGAGGTTGTCGGCGATGAGGTCGAGCGCCTCATCCCAGCTGATGCGCTCCCAGGCATCCTTGCCGCGATCCTCGCGGGCGCGCTTCATCGGGTACATCAACCGGCCCTCGTTGTACACCGACTCGATGGCGTCCAGGCACCTCACGCACAGGCGGCCGTGGTTGAACGGGTTCTCGGGGTCGCCCTCCACCTTCACCAGCCGGCCGGCGGCGTCGGTGTAGAGCAGCACGCCGCAGCCCAGGTGGCACCCCGGGCCGTTCCAGGCGCTGCCGCGCGTCACCGTGAGGTCCCCCTCCTGGTAGGTGTAGGGCCGCTGGTGCTCGACCAGCGTGTAGCGGTTCTCCATCGAAAGGCTCCTCTCCCTTGTCTGGTAACGGAAGACTCTGGGGAGGATTGTTCCGCGCGGGGGCCGCGGCGGGAAGTGTCGGAGGCGCCCGTGTGTCAGGGTCATCCTTGCAATCGGGCCCAAGTGTCAGGACGGCCCTTGCAGACCGGGGCGCGTGCTCGGCTATAATCCAGTTGGAGGGAGGCGCATGAAGCGAGATTTCGCACACCAGCCGGCGACTAGCGTGCAGACGTGCCTGCACGTCGTCGACGCGACCGCCGAGCTCGCCCTCAGCAAGCCCTTCGAGGCGCTCACGGTGTCGGCCATCTGCAAGGCCGCGGGCATCTCGCGCACCTCGTTCTACTATCACTTTGACGACAAGTACGAGGTGGTGCAGTGGCACTTCGACTTCGTGGCCGAGCACAACCTCTTCGAGACCGGGCGCACGCTCACGTGGGCCCAGGCCCATTACCTCAACACCCATGAGGTCCTCCAGAAGCGCGACCTCTACCTCGCGGCGTTCGCGTCGCGCGGTTACCAGTCGCTGTTCTCCTACTCGAAGCGCCGCCGCGTGGAGACGCTGCGGGAGACGATAGCCGACTACAAGCACCTGCCGCTCGACGCGGAGCTCGACTTCCAGATATACGCGCTGGCGGAGGCCGAGGTGGCGTCGGTGAGCCGCTGGTTCAAGGACGGCATGCCGTTCGACCTGAAGACGCTCTGCGACTACCTCGAGGGCATCGTCCCCCAGCGCCTTCACGACACCCTGGCGGAGCCGGTCAACCCGCGGCTGTACTAGCGGCGTTCGCGCTGCTGACGACAGGGTCGAGGGCGTTCTCCGTCAGGTTGGGGTTTTCCTTGAGGTTCTGGATGGCGGAGCCATGCATACCCTGCGGCACCTTACGCGCGCCGCGCCGCCATCCCCTATAATGCCGTGGCGATAGACTCGGAGGAAGGGGAGGCATGCCGTTGGCCCGGCGCATAGGCGTGCTCGTGCGCGAGCACTGGCTTCTGCTGGCAGCGGCCGCGGCAGCGCTCGCGTCCATGGTCGTGGTGCCTCCCGACGCGGCCTACCTGGGCTATTTCGACTGGCGCACCGTCGGCTGCCTGTTCTGCGTGCTGGCGGTTGCCAACGCCTTCCGTCGCATGGGGGCAATCGACCGCCTCGCCCGCGCGGCCATCCGCCGCTTCGCGAGCGCGCGTTCCCTCGCCGCCGTGCTCGTCGCGTCGACCGCGGTGCTCTCCATGGCCTTCACGAACGACGTCGCCCTGCTCATCATGCTCCCCCTGTCGGCTACGGTGCTCGTGGGGGCGGGGAGGGCGGCGCTCGTGCCGCCGGTGTTCGCGTTGCAGGCCCTCGGCGCCAACCTGTGCGGCATGATCACCCCCTTCGGCAACCCGCAGAACCTCTACCTCTACACGTACTTCCACATTAGCCTGGGGGACTTCCTCCGCGTGATGGCGCCCCCGTTCGCGGCCTCGGTCCTGGGCCTGGCGCTGGCCACGGGCCTCTTGGCCGGGCGCTGGCGGGACGGCGGCGCGGCGGGGGAGGTCCCTGCTCAGGACGGCGCGCGTGGCGGCGAGGCGCCGCGCCCCTTCGAGGCGCCGCGCCCCTTCGAGGCGCCGCTCAGCCGGCGGAGGCTCGCCGTCTATGGCCTACTGTTCGCCCTGGCCGTCCTGGCGGTGTTCCGCGTCGTCCCGGCATGGGCCGCCGTCGCCGCGGTGGCGCTCTCCCTGGCGGCTGCCGACCGCGGGGCCCTCGCCGAGGTGGACTACGGCCTGCTGGCTACGTTCTTGTGCTTCTTCGTGTTCTCGGGCAACATGGCGCGCGTCCCTGCGCTCGCGGATGCCCTGGCGCCCCTCATGGCGGATTGGGGGCTGATCGTCTCCGCCGGTGCGAGCCAGGTCATCAGCAACGTGCCTGCCGCCGTGCTGCTCTCGCACTTCACGGGGGAGTGGGCGCCGCTGCTCGTCGGCGTCAACGTCGGCGGCGCGGGCACCTTCGTCGGGTCGCTCGCCAGCCTCATCGCCATCCGCTACTACGGGGCCGCCCGTCGGCTCTTCCCCGAGCTGCGCCGGTCGCCCTCCACGTCCCCCGGGGCCTTCCTGCGCCTGTTCGGCCTGCTGAACGCAGCCTTCCTCGTCGGGCTGTTGGCGTTCTGCCAGCTCGTCCTTCCGCTGTGAGGAGAGGCGGCGGCTGGCATGGCGGCCTTCGTGGCGCCCCGGCCGCGCGCCTGACCGCGCCTTCGAGACGGGGCTTTCGGGCCGGCTTGGCCAGCCGGGGCGGCCCGGGTGCACGAAATCGCGCGTTTGACGCGCCGGAGGGCGTGTCTGCCAGCATCGTGGCCAAGCTTCACCAGGCGTTTTGCCGGCAAACTCCCGAGGATGGGCGGCTTGGCGGATCCAAGGCGGCTCCGAAGGCGCGTCAAACGCGCGATTTCGTGCTCGGGGGCGCCGCTTTCTGGTCACGGCCGGTGCTGCCGGGGCTTGCCGAACACCACCTTGAGGGGCCTCTCGCCCGCGCCGAGGTGCGCGCTGACGCATCGGGCGTACTCGACGGACGCGAGGTCCACCACGTTCCTAATCTCCCTATATCGCCCGCGGCGGGGTGACGAGTAGCCTCGCCAGGGTACCCAGGCCGCCCGAGAGCGGACGGTACCTCCTGCCGTGCAGCCACGTCTCCCGGGCCCGCAGCCCCTCCAGGGCCGAGGGCGGGCACGTCTCCAAATCCACGTCGCAGGTGAAGAAGCTGGCCTCCCAGCCCTCTCGCAAAAGCCCCTTCTCCTCTCCGAGCATCTCGCCGCCGTTGGCCGTGTAGGCGCGCAGCGCCTTGAAGCCGGAAAGCGACTCCTCGGGCAGGTAGAACTCGCGCATGCCGCGCATCTGCAGGAACGGGTCCACCGACTGCACCGGCGAGTCGCTCGACCCGCACAGCGGCACGCCGGCGGCCGCCAGCGTGGCCAGCGGCACCTGCGAGGCGATCTGCCCCTCGTCCAGGAAGCGCTCGTAGCCGTGGAGGAAGCGCTTGTCGATCCAGGCGTAGCCCGGCTGCACCGTGATGAAGGGCCGGCGATCGCACGCCCACGCCACGGCGTCCGCCGACGGGAACTCGAAGTGGTCGATGCGGTGGCGCCCCGGCACGCCGTTCAGGATGCCCGTCAGCTGGTCGATGGCGGCGTCCCCGATGGCGTGGGCGGACACCATATAGCCGCGCTCGGCGAACGAGGCCACCGTGGCGGCCAGCTCGTCGGTGTCGAAGTACAGCGAGCCCCGGCTGCCGTCGCGGTAGGGGCGTGAGAATGCCGCCGTCCGCGAGCCCACCGAGCCGTCGGTCTCCCACCTCATGCAGCCGCCCACCCGCGGCCGGGCCATGCTCCGCGCCACGCGCGCCAGCTTCGCCTCGTCCATGTACTGGGGGAACAGACGCACGTCCAGCGGCATCCGCCGTGCCAGGAACGCCGACAGCTCCGTCATCGGGTCGCGCTCCACGTCGTCGTTGCCCTCCAGGGCGCATACGGTGCCGATGCCGAACGACGCGCACTTGTTGCAGAAGTGGGCCAGCCCGCGCGCCAGCACCGCGGGCGTCACCCGCGAGGCCAGATGCCCGGTCAGCTTGCCCAGGTTGGCGTCGTGGGCCTCGCCGGCGAAGATGCCCTCCGGCGCCAGGCCCTCCATCCCCAGCGCCTCGAGCAGGGAAGAGGAGCAGGACCCGGAGTGGCCGTCGATGTTGAGCACCCACACGTCGGCGCCGTTGGCCCACGCGTCCAGCTCCCAGCGGTTGGGCAGCCGGCCCTCGTCCATGGCGGCGGACACGTAGTTCGACAGGATGAGCATCTGTCCCGGGCGCGCGCCCTCCCGCGCCGCGATCTCGCGCACGCGCGCCTCTACGCCCGCCAGGTCGTGCGGCTCGACGCGGCCGTCCGCAAACGAGCACACCGCTTCGCCCATGCTGGCCAGCGCGATGCTCTCCATCATGTGCAGGTGGGCGTCGATGAGGGCGGGAAACGCGTGGCGCCCCTGCAGATCCACCTGCCGCGCGCCGCTCCCCGCCGCCGCGGGGTCGAAGCCCGTGATGCGGCCGTCCTCCACCACCAGCGCGCCGCGCACGTCGCCCTCGCGCTCCATCGTGTGGAAGGTGCCGTTGACGAAGACCGTCCTCATGGCCGTCCTCCTACAGGCTGATGGCGCTGCCCACGGCCATCAGCAAAAAGGCCGCCAGCACGATCGCCTGCACGGGGGTGCCGGCCAGCGCGTCGGGCAGCAGCACGCGCCCGTTGGCCTTGCGGCAGCGGCGGAAGGCCGGCACCACCATGAACGCCATGAGGATGGCGATGAGGCCGCCTGCCGTGCGCATGATCTCGAGGAAGCTGCCCAGGTTCAGCAGCACCAGCAGAAGCGACGGCAGCGTGGCGATCAGCCAGCACAGGCGCCGGTCCCAGCGCGTCTGCTCCTGCAGGATGTCGGAGAGCGCCAGCGAGATGGACCAGTAGGTGGTCAGCATGGCCAGCAGCGTGAACAGCGACCCCACCACCTGGGCCCACAGCCCGATGCCCTCGGACCAGCCGATGATGCCAAGCTCCGTGATGCGGGCGGAGCTGCCCAGCGCGCACAGCACGATGACGACGATGAACAGGAAGTTCATCCCCAGCCCGATGAGGATGGCACGGCGCACCTTCTGGGGGTCGCGGCCCAGCCCCTCCACCGCCTGCGGAACGCTGAAGAACGCCACGAACGAGAACATGGCCATGCCGAAGAAGGCCAGCAGCTCGTTCGGCTGCCCCACCACGTCCACCGGCAGGGGATTGCGCCAGCTCAAGAGCGACGCCCCCGCCAGCACCGCCACGATCACGATGATCATGCTGATGGAGAGGGCCTCGCTGATGCCCAGCACCTTGAGCCCGAAGAACACCACCGCGGCCGCGATGGCGTAGAAGGCCAGCTTCGCCGCCAGCGGGGGCAGCCCGGCCGCCTCCAGCACCTCCGCGCCGCCGGCCACGTAGGCGGCCAGGTTGGTGATGAGCACGAGCGCCGTCAGCACGAAGAGGGCCATGACGAACGCGTTCCCATGGGGGCCGCGGAACAGGTACGTGCGGAACACCGATATGATCTGGGATCCCTTGCCGCTGCCGATGGTGATCTCGGCCAGCATCATGTGCATGACGTAGCTGAAGAAGAACGCCACCGCCACGATGGCCAGGCCCGGGATGAGCCCCGCCCTGTCCACCAGAAACGGCAGCGTCATGATGCCGCTGCCCACGCCGTACCCCGTGATGATGCAGGCGGCCTGCCAGACCGTCAGCTTCTTCTCCATGCGCCCTCCCCGGATCGCGCGATAACAACGGCGCCATTATACGGAAGGAAGGCGCCTGCCGCAGGGGTCAGCGGGGCCTCCGGCTTCGCCTTCCCGTCCAGGTCCCTGCGCGTGGACTCTGCTTCGGGCCAGGTCCCAGCGTCGCAGGGCACGGGGTTGCTGGTCACGTGGTCATCCATAGAGCATTGAATGCAGGCTCTTCTGACGCATTGATTGAGTTCTGGTGGCATGTGCTCAAGAAGGAGTTGGGCGACCCCCCTAGTCCAACTGTCGCAAAATTTGCACCAGTTCAAATCGAGGGAGGCCGACGAGTTGTCGCTAAAACTGCGACAACTGCCGACAATTCAAAGGCCTGTTCCTGGCCTGAGGCCTAGCCCATACATACGAAAGCCCCGGAAGGGGTGATTCCTCACCGTTCGGGGGCTTTTGCTTCACGAGTTATAGCGGTAAACGCTACGTGGTATCAATGATTCGCCCGCTCGCCCGATGGCGGGGCGCTGCTGCTTGTTGCGGCGTCGCGGGCGCGCTAAACTCCCACCTCGCGTCTTCCCGCTTGTCCACCTCGCCATAGTGTGCCGACGTCCCCGCATCGCGGGGCCTGGCGTCGCCGTGCGACGGGCGGCCCGAAGCCGCCCCGACCGCCGAACTCACAGAAACCGAGACCATGCAGCAGCGCGACAAGATCAAGCCCATCCTCTTCAGCATCATCAAGCACTCCAGCAAGCAGGAGCTCAAGGAGCAGATCCCCAAGGACATCGTCGCCGGCATCGTGGTGGCCGTGGTCGCGCTGCCGCTCTCCATCGCGCTGGGCATCGCCTCGGGCGTCTCGCCGGAGCAGGGCCTCTACACCGCCATCATCGCGGGCTTCCTCATCGCCTTCCTGGGCGGCAGCCGCGTGCAGATCTCGGGCCCCACGGCCGCCTTCGCCACCATCGTCGCGGGCATCGTGGCCACCGACGGCATGGACGGGCTCATCGCGGCCACCATCATCGCCGGCATCCTGCTCATCCTCATGGGCTTCTTCCGCCTGGGGGCGGTCATCCGGTTCGTGCCGCTCACCATCACCACGGGCTTCACGGCGGGCATCGCCGTCACGCTGACCATCGGCCAGCTGAAGGACCTCCTCGGGCTCACGTACCCGGCCGGCACCGCCACCGTGGAGACCGTGGACAAGATCGCCGCGCTCGGCGCCAACCTCGCCACCTTCAACCTGCAGGCGTTCGTCGTGGGCGCCGTCTGCCTGGCCGTCCTGTTCCTGTTCCCGCGCGTCTCGCGTCGCATCCCCAGCTCGCTGGTGGCCCTGCTCGCCGGCATCGCGCTGGTGAGCCTGCTCGACCTGGACGTCCTCACCATCGGCGACCTCTACGTCATCGACAGCGCCCTGCCCTCTCTGCACGTGCCGCAGCTGAGCTTCGAGCTCTTCCGCAGCCAGATCGCCAACGGCGCCACCATCGCCATCCTGGCCGCCATCGAGTCGCTGCTGTCGTGCGTGGTGGCCGACTCCATGATCAGCTCGCACCACCGCGCCAACACCGAGCTGGTGGCCCAGGGCGTCGGCAACATTGCCTCGGTGCTGTTCGGCGGCATCCCCGCCACG
>JAAWAY010000105.1 GCA_022792415.1 Eggerthellaceae bacterium
CTCGTCGAAGCCCACGTAGCCCGGAGGGCTGCCGATGAGCCGCGACACGGTGTGCTTCTCCATGTACTCGGACATGTCGAAGGACAAAAGCGCGTCCTCGGAGTTGAACAGGAACTCGGCGAGCGCCTTGGAGAGCTCGGTCTTGCCCACGCCCGACGGGCCCAGGAAGATGAACGAGCCGGCGGGGCGCTTGGGATCCTTCAGGCCCGAGCGCGAGCGGCGGATGGCCTTGGACAGCGCGGTGACGGCCTCGTCCTGGCCGATGACGCGCTCGTGGAGCACGCCCTCCATGCGCAGCAGCTTCTCCGTCTCGGCCTCGGTGAGGTTGGACACGGGCACGCCGGTGGTCATGGACACCACGTCCGCGATGTCCTCGAGCGTCACCTGCTGGATGGTCTTGGACGAATCCTCGGCCCACTGCTTCTCGGCCTCCTCGCGCTTCTGCTTGAGGGCGGCCTCCTCGTCGCGCAGCGACGCGGCCTGCTCGAAGTTCTGGTCGGCGATGGCGGCGTTTTTCTCGGCCTGGATGCGGCGCAGCTCGTCGTCGAGGTCGCGCAGCTCCTTGGGCAGCGTCATGTTGCGGATGCGCATGCGGGCGCCGGCCTCGTCGAGCACGTCGATGGCCTTGTCGGGCAGGTAGCGATCCTGGATGTAGCGCTCGGACAGCGTGACGGCGGCCTGGATGGCCTCCTCGGTGAAGCGCACCTGGTGATGCGCCTCGTACTTGTCGCGCAGCCCCTCCATGATGCGGATGGCCTGCTCCTCGTTGGGCTCGTTGACCGTCAGCGGCTGGAACCGGCGCTCCAGGGCAGAGTCCTTCTCCAGGTGCTTGCGGTACTCTTCCAGCGTGGTGGCGCCGATGATCTGGATCTCACCGCGGGACAGCGGCGGCTTGAGGATGGCGGCGGCGTCGATGGAGCCCTCGGCCGAGCCCGCGCCGATGATGGTGTGGATCTCGTCGATGAACAGCAGCACGTCGCCGGAGTCCATGACCTCCTTGATGACCTTCTTCAGGCGATCCTCGAACTCGCCGCGGTACTTGGAGCCCGCCACGAGCGCCGACACGTCCAGCGTGATGAGCCGCTTGTTGCGCAGCAGGTCAGGCACCTGGTTGGCCACGATGAGCTGGGCCAGGCCCTCGGCGATGGCCGTCTTGCCCACGCCGGGCTCGCCCAGGATGAGCGGGTTGTTCTTCTGGCGGCGCGACAGGATCTGCATGACGCGCTCGATCTCGGCCGCGCGCCCGATGACGGGGTCGAGCTGGCCGTCGCGGGCCTTCTTGGTCAGGTCGGTGCCGAACTCCTTGAGCATGGAGTCGGATCCGCTCCCCGACGGATCGAACCCGGCGCGGCCCGCGTATACGGCGCTCTGGCCCACCAGGTCGTTGAGCGCGCCGCGGACGTCATCGCCCGTGACGCCCATGCGGCCGAGCACCTCGAGCGCCGTGCCGTCGCCCTCGCGGACGATGCCCAGCAGCAGGTGCTCGGTGGATATGTAGGACTGCCCCATCTGCATGGCCTCGCGCAGGGAGTTCTCCAGCACGCGCTTGACGCGCGGCGTGAAGTTGAGGTGGCCGGACACATCGGCGTCCTCGTCGATAGACACGGCCTGGCGGATGGTCTGCACGACGCCCTCATAGCCCACGTTGAGGCGGGCGAGCGCCTGCGCGGCCAGGCCGTCCTTCTCCTGGATGAGGCCGAGCAGGATGTGCTCGGTGCCCACGTAGGGCTGATGGAGTCCGCGGGCCTCGTCCTGGGCTAGGACAAGCACCTTGCGGGCCTTGTCGGTGAACTTCTCGAATGACATGCTAGCCTCGTTTCTCGCGGAGCATTCGCTCTCTCAGTTGTTCGGAATCATCCTAGCACTCCTGTCAAACAAGTGCTAAGACGCCCCGGAGCCATCGCGCGAGCCACACAGGATGCGTACATATATTAGTAAGGGCGCGGGCGGGCAGCGGGCGGAGCGAGGTGCGGGTGCCCGAAACGGAGGAGGCTTCACGCGAGCGTGACACGCGTACGGCGGCGGAAGGAAGCAGCGCCGCGCAGCGCCGGTGCGCCCCGTGAGGCAGGGCGGCGCAAGTCGGTTCCGCGCAGCAGGGCCACGCCCGATCGAGCAACGCCCGCACACTCCCCCGAGCGCGTCTCGAGCAAGCGTGGAGCCGTGAGATGCCGGGAATCGGGGGTTTGACGACACGCGTCCGAGCTCAGGACGCCGGCGGGGCACCCGTTTGCCCTGGTCGCGGTTTCCTACAGCGAACTTTTTACGACGCACGAGCGCCACATAAGCGTTCAGCGGCCCCGATTGCGTCGTCAAACCCCCGATTCCTGGCATCTCGTCCGAAAACACGTGCGCCCGAACACAGCACGAAACCGCTTCCCATCCGCACGCGCCCTCAGGGGGAACCTGGCATGAGCGTTTCCGATAGGTGCGAGCGGCAGAACGAGGCCCTTCTTTGGAAAGGCGCCGCAACCCTCCCCCGATCGCCATCGCACCGCCCCTGGCAGATCGTGGAACCACCTGCACAAATAACTCGATTAGGGTAATCAACGATTAGCTTTATGCTCTTTTTTAAGAGTACCATTGCGGTATCGGCACGGTAACGGTGTCCTAACAAAGCATGCCCGCATGCAGATGGATGCAAGGGCATGCCCATAAACCGGACACCAATCGCGCCAGGCAGAAACACAGGCGCCATGGCAGGGCGCCTCGGTACGAAGGAGCCTGACTGATGTCACGTAAGCTCAGGGGCGCTCAACACGCCACCCCCCCCAGTCACGTAGGAACGTCGCGGGCGCGGCGCTGAGCCTGTCGCTCGCGTCCCTGCTGGCCGCCTCGCCGGCAATGCCCGCGCTCGCCGTCGAGGCCGACGTCGCCACCGGCGACGATCCGATCGTCGACCACACCTCCCTCCAGCCGTCCGCCATCAAGACCGCATCCGACCTCATCCGCGACAGCGTCACGAAGACGGACCAGGTGGCCGAGCTGAAGGCACTCATGGACCAGGCCGCCGAGCTGGAGGCCGAGGCGCAGCGCCTCCTCGACGAGGTCTCCGCACCCTATGCCGAGGCGCAGGCCGCCCAGGCAGCCGCCCAGCAGGCGCGTGACCAGCAAGCCGCCGCGCGCGCCGGGGCCGAGGCCGACGCCCGTGCCGCATGGCAGCGCGCCGTCGACGAGACCGAGGCCCAGAAGGCGGCGCTCGACGCCATCACCGCCCAGGCCGAGCAGGATCTGGCAGACGCCCGAGCCGACTTCGAAGCGCGCAAGAAGGCCCACGAGAATGCCGTGAAGGCACTCGATGAGGCCCAGGTCGCCTACGATGCCGCCGTCAAGGCCGCTGCCGACGGCGGCGCCACCTCCGATGCCATCGCCTCCGCCGAGGCCGACCAGGCTACCGCCCAGCAGGCCGCCGACGCCGCCAAGGCAGCACTCGACCAGGCCGAGGCCGACCGCGTCACGGCTGAGGCGGCACTCGCCACCGCCAAGGGCGAGCTGGCTACCGCGCAGAGCGCGCTCGCCACCGCCGAGTCCGAGAAGACGGCCGCAGCCGGGGCACTCGCCACCGCCAAGCAAGAGCTCGACGCCGCCCAGGCCGCCTATGACAACATCGCCTCCTCCGCTGACGGCGACGCCCTCGCCGCCGCGCAGCAGAAGGTGGACGCCGCGCAGCAGAAGGTGACGGCCGCCAACACCGCCATCAGCACCGCCGAGACCGCCGTGTCCTCCGCTCAGGGCAAGATCACGGACGCCGAGGCAGACGTTGCCAAGGCGCAGGGCGAGGTGACCGCGGCCGAGCAGGCCAAGAAGGATGCCGAGGCCGCCGCCGCGGGACTGGCCGCCGCGCGTGACGAGGCCCAGACGAAGCTGGATGCCGCCAACGGCACCGCAGCCTCCGCCGCCGACGCAAAGACGAAGGCCGACGCCGCCGTCACCACAGCGCAGCAGGAGCTGGCTGCCGCCAAGCAGGCCGTCACCGACGCCCAGGCCGCGCTCACCAAGGCCGAGACGGACGTCGCCACCCAGCAGGCCGCCGTCGACGCGCTCAAGGGCGAGGACATGACCGAGCTCAACAGCGCCGCCGGGTTCTTCAAGGAGAACGGGTGGGAGGATGCCTACAGCATACTGACCGACCCGACCAACAATGAAAACCCTGGTTTTAGGAGCGCCAGCAAGCTGAACGTGGACGAAACTGTTCTCGGCAAGGAAACGGACGCTACTTCGCTGAAGAACGTCCAGGCGGCCTTGTCCATTATTCAGCGATGCAACGAACTACGCCAAGAACTGGGCCTCGCCGAGCTGCAAGTGAGTCCGACGCTCATGGCCATTTCCATGATCCAGACCAATTCGTCGAGAAGCACCATTGGTCACGCATCCGCCTACAATATTGGCGAGAACCTCGCATGGGGAAATAGGGTGCCGGCTGACAGCTTCCGCGGCTGGTATGATGCCGAGAAGGCGCTTTGGGAGAGCGCCAAATCCACCGGCAGCTATACGAATTCCACAGGGCAGGTCGTCACGCTCACCGAGGCTCAGCGCACCGCTATCAGCACGGTCGATCTGTCTGACGGCATGTCATCGGCAGAATCATCGGCCGTGGGCTTCCTCTTCAGCGACATGGGGCATTACTTCAACATCATCGAGGCGGACGCGGCTTACACCGGCGCAGCGACAACGCAGGGCGGCTCGATCTATGGCGGCGTTGCCTCAGGCCAGACGTTTAGCGGCGCGACTTTTGGAGATGCCAACTACGGTAATCTCAACCCTCTCGGTACCGACCAGCCCATGGCGCTCGCCGACTTCGAGGCCAAGCTCACCGCCTACGTCGAGAAGGTGGCCGCCCGCGACGCCGTCGTCAAGGAGGCCGAGGACAAGCTCGCTGAGCTCAAGAGCGCCCAGGCGGCGGCCTCGCAGGCCGTGACCACGCGCCAATCCGAGCAGACCGCCAAGCAGGCGGCCGCCGACAAGGCCGTCGCCGATCAGACGAAGGCCACTGACACCAAGACGGCGGCAGATGCCGCGGCCGCCACGGCCAAGGACAACCTCGACAAGGCGCAGGCCGCCCTCGATGCCGATACCGGCGTGAGCGCCGCCGCGACCCAGCTGGCCGCCGCGCAGCAGAAGGTGGCGGATGCCCAGGCAGCCGTGCAGGCGCTCAAGGACGGCGAGCTCGCTACCGCCCAGGCCGACCTGGCCACGGCCAAGCAGGCACTCAAGGACGCCGAGGCTGAGCGCGCCGCCGCCATCGCCGAGCAGGATCAGGTGGCGGGCGGCCTGTCCGCCGCGGCCGCCACGCTGGCCGCCAAGAAGGACGCGCACGACGCCGCCACGACGCGCAACGACAAGGCCGTGGCCGCCCACGCCGCCGCCAGCTCAACCGTGAACGACAAGCAGTCCGCCGTCGCCAGCGCCACCACGGCGGCCTCAGATGCGGCTGACGATGCCGCAGCCGCCAAGACGACGCATGATGCCAAGGCCACCGACCTGGCGACCGCCAAGCAGAAGGCCGACGGGCTGAAGAGCCTCGCCAAGGCGGAGGCCGATGCCCAGGCAGCCCTCGCCACGGCCCAGAAGGCCAAGGACGACGCCGCAGCGGCCCTCGGCGACGGTACGTTCGACCCGACGCCCTACGAGGAGGCCATCGACGCGGCCGCGGCGGAGGCAGACAAGGCCGCCGTTGACATCGCCGCGCTACGCGCCATCGACATGGACCAGGCCGTCGAGGCCGGCACCATCTACTATGCCGATGCCCCGGAGGCGGCGTCCTTCTCTGCCCGCGCCACCACCTATGCCTCGCACCTCGCCGAGCACAAGGCCACCATCGAGGAGCTGCTCCAGAAGGTGACCGAGGCCCAGGAGGCGCTCGAGGAAGCCGAGGAGGCGCTGGCCGAGGCCAAGGCCGCCGCTGAGGCCGCCCGCGAGAACCTGGAGAAGTCGCCCGCCTACCAGCAGGCCAAGGCCGATCGCGAGGAAGCAGCTCAGGCCTACGCGGAGGCACGCGAGGCCTACGAGAAGGCCCTCGCAGCCCAGCAGGAGGCTGCCGCCCAGCAGCCGAGCGCACCGACTACCCAGGCCAATGCTGAGGGCAGCGGTCAGCCCAAGCACGCCAAGGCGGCGCAGGCAGGGTCGACCTTGGCCCAGACCGGGGACTCCGCCGCCGCGAGTGCGCTGGCCGGCGCCATGGCGCTCGCCGCCATCGGGACGCTCTCCCTGGCCGGGCGTCGCAGCCGTCACGAGAGATAGCCTACCTCGCATCACGGCATCGCAAGACAACGAGACCCCGGAGCAACCACTCCGGGGTCTCGTTGTGTGAGGGGCGCGAGTCGCCCATACCCTCTTTCCCACAAAAAAGCCGATCCCCAGATCAACCTGGGGATCGGCCTCTCGTCGCTTCGGGGAGGGCCGGCGCACCGACGCCGGCGGCGGCCTCCGAGTCGCCGGGACCGCGGCCGCCTCGCTAGTACAGCTTGGCGCCGGCGGGGATGCGGTCGTCCACCATCAGCAGGTTCAGACGCTCCTCGGGCTCGCCGTCGTCGCCGGGCACCTCGTGCACCGCGCTGATGAGCATGCCGCAGGAGTCGATGCCCATCATCTTGCGCGGCGGCAGGTTCGTGATGGCGATGAGCGTCTTGCCCACCAGCTCCTCGGGCTCGTAGTACGCGTGGATGCCGGACAGGATGACGCGCTCCTCGCCCGTGCCGTCATCGAGCGTGAAGCTCAGCAGCTTCTTGGACTTGGGCACCGCCTCGCAGGCGAGCACCTTGACGGCGCGGAAATCCGACTTGCTGAACGTGTCGAAGTCCACCTGCTCCTCGAACAGCGGCTCGATGACCACGTTGGAGAAGTCGACGGGCGCGGGGGCCTCGGCAGCAGCCGGGGCAGCCGGGGCAGCGGCGGGCGCCGGGGCAGCCGTCCCCTTCCCCATCGGCGCCTCGTCCTTCATATGCGGGAAGAGCAGGACATCGCGGATGGAGGGGGCGTCGGTCAGCAGCATGACCAGGCGGTCGATGCCCACGCCCACGCCGCCGGCGGGCGGCATGCCGTACTCGAGCGCGCGGATGTAGTCGGCGTCGAAGCCCATGGCCTCGTCGTCGCCCATGTCCTTGGCCTCCACCTGGGCGCGGAAGCGCTCGGCCTGATCCACCGGGTCGTTGAGCTCGGTGAAGGCGTTGGCGTACTCGTGCCCCAGGATGAACAGCTCGAAGCGCTGGGTGAGCTCGGGGTTGCCCGGGTGCTTCTTGGCCAGGGGCGACACCTCCAGCGGGTGGTCGATGACGAACGTGGGCTGCACGAGCTTCTCCTCGGCCACCGCCTCGAAGATCTCGGCGATGAGCTTGCCCTTGCCCCACGCCGCCTCGGCGTGCCCGCCGTTGCGCTCCAGGATGGCCACCAGCTCGTCGCGGGTGCGGTCGAACGACACGTCCTCGCCGGCGTGCTCGCTGGCCAGCTCGATCATGGACGCGCGGCGCCACGTGCCGTCCAGGCTGATGGGCGTGCCCTGGTACGTGATGTCAAGCGTGCCGCAGGCGGCCAACGCGGCGGCCTTGATGTAGCCCTCGGTCAGATCCATCATCCCGTCCAGGTCGCTGAAGGCGGCGTAGGCCTCCATGGTGGTGAACTCGGGGTTGTGGAACGGGTCCATGCCCTCGTTGCGGAACTGGCGGCCGATCTCGAACA
>JAAWAY010000106.1 GCA_022792415.1 Eggerthellaceae bacterium
GCGGCTGCATGATGGTGGAGTGCAGCATGTAGTCGTAGGGGCCGCTCTCGTTGCAGAAGCGCTCGCCCTTGAGGTTGAGCTTGAGGAACGGCTGCTCGCCGAACCAGAACCAGCGCCCGAGCACGCCGTCGCCGGCCGTCTGGTCGGGCTTGACGCACGCGCGGTTGAACGTCACGGCCGCGCCGAGCGGGTCCATGGTGGCGCCCAGCCACAGGCACGCCTTGATGCCGTCGCCGGTGGGGTTGCCGCCCACACCGGGCGCCGCGATGCGGATCTTCTGGTTCCAGGCCTGGCGCTCCTCCATCATCTCCAGGTTGTTGCCGTAGCCGCCGGTGGACAGGATGACGCCCTTGGACGCGTTGATGCGGATGTAGTGGCGGTCGTCCCTCACGTCGCGGGCGATGACGCCGGTCACGCGGCCGCCGTCGTCCTGCTCGCACTTGACGAACTCGGTGTACCAGCGCGCCTCGGCGCCCTGCTCAGCCGCGTAGGCCAGGATGGACTCGGCGAAGCCCCACTCCTCGTCGGCCTTGCCGGCGTCGGTGAGCTGGGGGCTGTGGCCCGTGGCGTAGGCCTTGTCGCGGCCCGGGTCGGACGTGTCGCCCACGCCGCCCTCGAACTCCATGACCATCTTGCCGTCGCGCTCCACGATGTCGGTGAGCCAGTCGACCATGGCGCCGGACTCGTTGGCCCACAGCTTCACCAGGTCGTAGTCGACGAAGCCGTTGGCGTAGCGGACGATGTCCTCGATGGCCTCCTTCTTCTCGATGCGGAACTCGGGGAACTCGTCGAAGGACGCCTGCTGCAGGCGCGAGTCGATGGCGCCGATGTCCTCGCGGACGTTCTTCGGCGCGCCCTGGCGGTCGATGCCGAGCACCTTGGCGCCGTTCTCGGCCGCCGAGATCATGGCCGGGATGCCGCCGGTGCCGATGCCCACCACCAGCACCTCGGTGTCGATCGTCTCGGTGATGTCCTTCTCGTCGATGACAGGCGGCTCGCCCAGCCAGGACGGTCCGCCGAACTCGCCGCGGCGGCGGTCAGTCGGGGCCTCGGCGGCGTAGCCGTGGCCGCAGCCGGCGAGCGTGCCGGCGCTGAGCGCGCCGAGGGCCGCCAGGCCGGCGCCCTGCAGGAAGCTGCGTCGGGAGAATCCGTTACTGCTCATTGGGGGCCTCCCATCCCTCGGGCATGGTCAGGTTGTGGCACTCGTTGCACACCAGCACGTTGGTCTCGTGGATACCGTGGCAGTCGCCGCACTCCAGCGCCAGGTCCTGGTGACTCACGTGGGGGTTGTACTTCTCGTCGTTGCCCTCGAAGCCCCACAGGTTGGACGAGATCTCCTCGTAGGTGTCGCCCAGCTCGTGGTGGCAGCCGCTCTTGGCGCAGAACTGCTCGCTGGCGAACTCCTTGCCGGTGGCGAGCATGGTGCCGTCGGCGGTCATGGGGTAGTTGTCGGACACCCAGGCCATCACCTCGGACACCTGCGTGGTCAGCTCGGCGTCATGGCACTTGAGGCACGTGACGTCGTCGGCCGCGTGGGCCGTGATGCCCAGCGACGGGTCGTCGGAGCTGTAGCTCTCCACGTAGTAGTCCATGGGGCTGTGGCAGATGGCGTTGCAGAAGCTCGGCTGCTCGTGCCATACCCAGAAGCCCGCGCCCGCCACGATGATGATGGCGGCCACGATGCCCACGGTGGTCCAGGTGCGCTTGCGCGACTTCTTGGGCGCGGGCGCGCCCTCCGCGGCGTGGGCCGCCGCCTGGCTCGGATCGGTCCCGGGCGCGGCCTGCCCGCCGCCCGTCCCGGCACCCGAGCCGTGCTGCTCGTCTGTGCTCATGTCTCTCCTCCCTTTCCTGGTTCCTCCCGGCGCCGGGGGCCGTCCGGTCGCGCCCGCCTGCGCTTACCGCGGGGCCGCGGCCATCGGGGCGGCCGGTTCCTCGCGGTGTCAGGGTGCGGTGCTGCATCCGAACGGCCGCCGGCGCCGGGAGCCTACGCCGGCATTGTGCGCCCCTACGCGTGCGCAGGCTATTACCCCAGCGGGGTAAACTTTGCGAAACCCCAGGTGAGAGGGGTGGGAGCGAGAGAAGTGCGGGAGAGGGCGAGGGGACGCGCGGCCGCTGGCGCAAGGAGGGCGAGCACGGGGCGCGGGCACGGTTTTCGCTGGGAATGTGCACGAGATCGGCGGGGGCTTCCGGGCGCCCGCGCTTCACGGGGCCGATTCGGCGCCCTGTCGGGAGGCGCCGGGCGAAGATCGGGGCGCCGCATGGCGAGAAAAGCGAGTTATGCGTGCTCGGGACGTGCCCGCTTAGCGCGCGCCGCCCGCTTTTACTCGCGTCGACATCGCCGACCAGGCCTTTTGCGCACGGCAGATGGGCAGCTGCTGATCCAGGCGGCCTTTCAAGTGCGCATAACCCGCTTTTCTCGCCAGAATCAGCCGGCGAATCCGCCCAAGGCCTCCGGGATCGTCACCGAGGGCGCGCCGGAGCCGCCGCCGAGGCCTCCGGAGCCGCTGCCGAGGGCGCGCCGATGGGGCGGCCTCGCGCGTCGCCCGCGCCCAACAAAATCGGCCCGGCGCCTCGTCGGGAGGCACCGGGCCGAGAGGGGGGCGGTCAGGACGGATCGCCGAGCCTGCTATTGGCGGCCACGCGATCGCAACCGGCAGCGCGCCCCGCCGCAGGCGGCGCCTGCCGAGGCCGCGGCCCGCGCGTCCGGCGGCAACCACGGCCAGCGACAACCACGGCCAGCGGGATGCGGGCGCGTCTGGCTCGGGCCGCAGGGGTGTGGCGCGGACGCGGACGCACGCCGGCCGAGCCCCTCGCCTAGTGGCGCGTCGCGTGGGCCAGCAGCTCGTCGAGCTCGGCGTCGCTCAGGTCGTAGCCGTACATCGTGGCGTAGTAGTCGCGGGTGACGTCGGCGATGCTGTCGTCGAAGGCGTCGGGGTACAGCAGGCGCGGCAGCCACTGCATGCCCATGAGCTGGTTGACCGTCGGCGGGTTGTTCATCCAGCAGTACGGGTCGTTGGGCACCTCGTAGTAGTTGTCGTTGTCGATGGCCGCGATGCCCGCCCAGGCCGGGTCGTCGCCCACGGTGTCGTAGATGCTGCCCTGCTGGAAGATGATGAGGTCGGGGTTCCACAGGGCGATCTGCTCGAGGCTCACCTCGTTGCCGTTGCCCTTGCCGGACACGTCGTCGACCACCACGACGTTGTCAGCCACCATGTCCATGACGGCACCCTGGAAGGACGTCTTGGCGATGGCGTTGAGGCCGTTGTCGCCCAGCAGGTAGGCCATGCGCACGCGCTGATCCTCGGGGATGCCGGCCATCGTCTCCTGCACGGTGTCGTAGGCGTCGGTGCAGTACGCGGACAGCTCGGCGCCGCGCTCGGGCATGCCCAGCATCTCGCCGAGGCGCTCATAGGCCGCGCCGTAGTCGGACAGCTTGGCCTCGATGAACACCACGGGGATGCCCAGCTGCTCCTGCAGGGCGTTCAGGTCCTCCTCGGCGCCCTTCTTGGCCTCGCCCGTGTCGATGATGACCTGCGGGTCGGCCGCGGCGACGGCCTCGCGGTTGAGCGTGTCGGACGCGCCCAGCACCGCGCCGAACACCGGGTAGTCGGCGAACTTCTGGCCGAACACCCTCAGCTGGTAGTCGTTGAGCTGCTGGGCCAGGCCCACCATCTTGTCAGGCGCCATGGTCAGCAGCACCTGCTGCGCCGTGAAGCCCGACGGGCAGATGCGATCGATCGTGGCGGGCAGCTCCACCTCGCGACCGAGGTCGTCGGTGAAGACGTAGGTCTCAGGCGCGGCCGAGGTGGCGGGCTCGTCGGCCTTCTTGTCGTCCTGGGCGCTGCCCGCGCACCCGGTGGCACCCAGGGCCAGCCCGGCGCACAGCGCGGCGGCGCACAAGAGCGCCAGCAACCCGGCGGCGCGCTTTCTCAGAGTCTCAGACATAGTCGGTTCCCTTCCTTTTCCTTTTTTGCTTACGCTTGCTCTAGTTCGTGGACGGGCACGCACACGCGCACCTTGTCACCGTAGAGGGAGTTGACCTCCACCTCGACGCCATACAGGTCGCTGATGAGCTCGGACGTGATGATGTCGTGGGGGTTGCCGAAGGCCTGGATGCGGCCGTGGTTGATGACGAGCGTCTTGTCGGAGTACAGAAACGCCTGATCGGGGTTGTGCGTCGACTGCACGATGGAGAGGCCCTCCCGGGCCAGCTGGCGCACGCACGACAGCACGCGCACCGTGTTGCCGTAGTCGAGCGCGCTGGTGGGCTCGTCCATGATGATGGTCTGGGCGTCCTGGGCGATGGCGCGCGCGATGAGCACGAGCTGCTGCTCACCGCCGGATATCTGCGTGTAGGTGCGGTGCGCCAGATGCGCCACGCCGATGCGCTCCAGGGCCGCGTAGGCGCGCGCCACCTGGGCCTTTCCCGGCGTGCTGAGCATCTTGAGGTCGCTGCCCGTGGCCATGAGCACCACGTCGAGCACCTCGTAGTCGTACACGGGCGCGTGGGACTGCGGGATGTAGGACACCTCGTGGGCCCGCTCGCGGATGGAGAGCTGCCGGAGGTCCTTGCCGTTCACGTGGATGGATCCCCCGTAGCCGGCGTTGAGTCCCAGGATGCAGCGGAACAGGGTGGACTTGCCCACGCCGTTGGGGCCCAGCACGCCGACGAGCGTGCCGTCGGGGATGTCGAAGCTGACGTCGTGGAGCACCTGGTGGCTCCCGTAGGAGAAGCTCAGGTCGCGCACCTGGATGCTCATAGCTTCTTCCTCCTGGTGATGAGGTACAGGAAGAACGGCGCGCCCACGAAGGCTGTGAGGATGCCGATGGGGATCTCGGCTGTGGTGGCCAGGCGCGCGACGTCGTCCACCACCAGCAGGAACCCGGCGCCCATGAGCATGGACGCGGGGATGAGCCGTCGGTAGTCAGCGCCCACGAGCATGCGGCACAGGTGGGGGATGACCAGCCCCACCCAGCCGATCATGCCGGTGACGCACACGCTTGAGGCCGTGACCACCGTGGCGGCGATGATGACGATGATGCGGATGAGGCGCGCGTTGACGCCCATGGTGGCAGCCTCGTCATCGCCCATGGTGAGGATGTTGATGCGCCAGCGCAGCGCGAACAGCGTGCCGCAGCCTACCAGCATGAAGGGGAAGACGGTGCCTATCTGGGACATCTTGGCGCCTGTGAGCGAGCCCATGAGCCAGTAGGTGATGTCGGCCAGCTCGTCGGTGGGGTCGGCCACCAGCTTGGCGTAGGACACGCCGGCCTGGAACAGCGAGCTCACCATGACGCCGGCCAGCACCACCACCATCATGTGGTTGCCCTTGGCCCGCGCGCTGATGAGCAGCACGAGGAACACGGTGAACAGCGCCATGGCGAAGGCCATCACCGACACGCCGACCGACCCGACGTGGAGCAGGATGCCCAGCGCCGCGCCGAAGGCGGCGCCCTGGCTGGCGCCCAGGATGTCGGGGGACACGAGCGGGTTCTGGAACGTGCCCTGGTAGGCGGCGCCGGCCACGGCCAGGCTGCAGCCCACCATGAGCGCCAGCAGGATGCGCGGCAGGCGCACGTTGAAGAACAGCGTCGCCTGCTGGTCGGTCCACGTCTGGTCGACGGGGACGACGCAGTTCACCAGCATGGCGAGGGCCTGCAGGGGGTCGATGGGGTAGCGGCCGAGGAGGAGGGAGAGGCCCGCGGCCGCCACCACGAACACGATGAGCCACGCCACCACGAGGCGTCCGCGCCGCGCGATGGCCGAGGGCCCGGGGGATTGATGTTCGATGATCTCCGATCTCATGGATCGCATTATATTCTCAATATCGAATAATTTACAAGAGTGAATAATTTATTATGATGAATAATATGAGAGATGAGCGGTGACCGGGCCTTGGGCCCGCTCGCCACCGAGTGGAGAGGAGCGACCATGGCGAAGACGGAGGCGGGCGGCGGGGGATCGGCGTCGCCCTGGAGCCTGTACGACCGGCTGATCGAGGGCGTGCCCGAGGACGTGGCCGTGCGCGACTACTGCCTGGGGACGTGCTGGTCGTACGTGGAGGCCGACTGCGGCATGGGGGTGAGCTTCACCACGACCGGCGGCGCGCGGCGCCGGGGCGCCGAGGATCTGCGGGGCCGGTCGCTGCGCGAGGTGGCGGCGCTCTCGCGCTCGTGGTGCTTCGAGGAGGCGAGCCTGGGCGTGGCCGCGCTGAACGCCTGGTACTCCCGGCGCGCGCTGCTCGATCCCCTGGGTTGCATCTACGACGCGGCCCGGGAGGTGCCCGACGGCACGGTGCGCAAGATGGACGCCTTCGAGATGCTTCGCCCCGAGATAACGGCCGCCGGCGACGCGTCGGTCGTGGTGGTGGGGCACTTCCCCCACGTCGAGCGCATCGAGGAGTACGCGCGCCTCACAGTGCTCGAGCGGCGCTGCAGCCAGGACAACGATGTCCCGGACCCCGCCTGCGAGTACGTCGTCCCCTCGGCCGACTATGTGTTCATGACGGGCGTCACGCTCATCAACAAGACCGCCCCGCGCCTGCTCGCCCTGGCCCGCGATGCCAAGGTGGTGATGGTGGGGCCGAGCGTGGTCATGTCGCCCGTCCTGTTTGACGAGGGGATCGACCTGCTGGCGGGCAGCGTGGTGGCCGATCCCGAGAAGGCCGCGTTTGCCGTGCGCAACGGGGCGGGCCAGTTCTTCGGCGAGGCGCTGCAGATGGCGGCGCTGCCCGGGGTGAGGGGGTAGGGCCGTGCTGTTCCTGCTGACCGGCGACGTGCAGATCGGCAAGACGCGCTGGCTCGAGGGCCTGGCGGCCGACCTGGCCGCCCACGGCGTGGACGTCGCCGGCGTGCTGGCGCCCGGCCGGTGGGTGCCCGCGGACGGCGAGTCCGCCGACGCGAACGGCCTGGAGAAGGTGGGCATCGACAACGTCCTGCTGCCGGGCGGCGAGCGCGTCGCCTTCGCCCGCCGCCGCGACCTGGCCCGCGCGGAGGGCTCCTTCGACGCTGCCAGCCAGGCCGGCCGGGCCGGGCTGGCCTGGCACATCTCAGACGCGGCGATCCGGCGCGTGAACGCCCACCTCGCCGACCTGGCCGTCCGCCCCGGGCGCGCTCAGCTCCTCGTGGTTGACGAGCTGGGCCGCCTGGAGCTCGAGCGCGGGGAGGGCCTCACGGCGGCGCTCGACGCGCTGGGCGCGGGGCCGGCGGCGTTCCCCCACGCCGTCGCGGTGGTGCGCCCCGACCTGTGCGAGCGCGCCGAGGCCCTGCTCGGGCCGGCGTGGGGCGACGTGGCGCGCATCGCCCCCGATGCGCGCGGGCACCGCCTCGTCCTGGGCGCGCTCGGGCTGGCCGACGGGGCAAAACCCGCCTGATCGCGCCCTCCGCCGCCGCTCCGTGTTTGTTGTCGGCATTTTTGCGCCCCCGTCGCCGGCGTCCCCCTCGCCCTCGCCTATAATTCTCAACTTGATCTTTGACGACCTAGAGAAGAAGGGGGTGCGAGTTCATGCCACGGCTGCAAATCATGGATACCACCATCCGCGACGGTCAGCAGAGCCTCTGGGCCACGCGCATGCAGATCGGCGAGATGCTCCCGATCCTCCCGAAGATGGACCGCGTCGGCTACTGGGCCATCGAGGCCTGGGGCGGCGCCACGTTCGACAGCTGCCTGCGGTTCTTGGATGAGAAC
>JAAWAY010000107.1 GCA_022792415.1 Eggerthellaceae bacterium
ACGCTGCGTTCGGCGTAACCCATCTCGAAGTACCTTGCAGCCTGCTTTCTCTCCTCTTCGGAATGCCTCATGGCACCACCCCCGCAAATTAAGTGGGACTGGAAACTTTTGTTTCCAGTCCCACTATCGGGGTTCAGTCCATCTGGCTGCCCCTCTCTTCTTTGTTGGGCCCGCGTTCCACGGAAGATGTGGCTCCTAGGCGAGCTCGATCTTGCGAGGGCGCCCGGCCTGCGGCGTGCTTCGGATCCGCGCCTCGATGCTCTCCTCGGTCACGAACGTGTGGCGCCCCTCCCGATATCCGTCCAGGGCCCCCGTGTCGATGAGGCGCGTGACGCGGGCGGGCGTAACGTGAAGGCGGCGTGCCGCCTCGGCGGCGGAGACCACGGAGCCACTCACGAGCCAGGAGGGGTCAGACTGGAAGAACACGAACGTGCCCTCGGCGCCTTCAGGGACGACCTGCCGCGTAGGGGCAGGTAGGGGATCTCCGTCTGCTAGAAGGGCTGCGACGTAGGTTCGGGCGGCGTCCGCGGCGTTGGCCACAGCCTCAAGATAGGTATCGCCGCAAGAAAAGCAGCCGGGGAGATCGGGGACCTCGGTGCGATAGCTGCCCTCGTCCTCGGGAAAAAGTAAAACCTGATAAAGGTGCTTTGACACGACATCTCCTTCCATCAAAGCCAGCCGGCTTGCTTCACGATCGCGCGATAGGTGCCTTGTGGAGGATAGCTTTAATTATTAATAGTAAACCATAAATAGTGAGAACGAGGGTAGCGAGTCTCGGATCGCGAGCAGATGCCTTTCATTTACCTTTGCGCAAGAACGCACAAGGGAACCATGGTCGAAGCAAGGACGAGCCGTCTCGATCTTGTAAACATGCACTGGTCAGGGGTGTATTCTGCGATTTACAGTGGACGAGCGCATTCTGGATTCGCATGTATGACTAACGGAAAATCGGTAACGAATGATGGAGATTTCCCGGTTCGCGAGTTTCCGGTCTTTCCGACAGGAAACTGTTACCTATAAGATGCTATTTGGATAACTCCCTATGGCAAACGGGGAGTTACGTTTCGCGGCCGCCTGCAGGCAAACAGCCGGGCGCGGAGCGCAATCGATCGACGCGAAAGAGACGGGCGTACTGTCTCAAAAAGCAAGAAAGACCGGTGGTGAACATGAACGTGTTGAGGCGAATCGCCGATGCCCGGAACACGGTCGAAGGAAAAATCCTCGCAGTGCTGATGGCTGCCCTGCTGGCGGTGTCGATGTGCGGCACCACGGCGTGGGCTGACCCTGCGACGGGTTCCTCGACGACCGCGGGCCAGGCTGAATCACAGCCCGAGAAGGCGCAGGACCCGGTCCTGTCGCTGACCCTGAACAACGGCTACCTGGTGTACGGGGCCGGGCAGATCGTGAAGGCGCCCGCCACCAAGGTGACCGCCGCCGCGGGCCGCGACTTCAAGTTCGTGCCCGAGGCCGACAAGGGCTACCACGTGGCCTCCGTCAGCTACGCTGCCAACGGCGCCACGACCGAGCTGTACCCCAACTCCGCCGGCGAGTACGCCATTCCGGCCTCGCGCCTGGTGTCGGGCGGTCACCTGACGCTCAACACCACCAAGGACGTGGGCACCACGGGCACCACCACCGTGACCATCGAGGGCGCCTCCACCGTCAAGGGTGAGGGCCCGGCCGCCGCCGTGTCCGGCGCCGTGGCCGCCTCCGGCGAGATCACGCAGGAGTTCGGCGTCACCACGCTCACGGGCGATGAGGAGCAGGCCGACACCACCGGCGCCAGCTCCACCACCACCGTGACCAAGCCGCAGCCCATCAGCAACGGCACGCTGTCGGTGTCCCAGAGCGACACCATCGCCCTCAAGTCCGAGCGCGGCTCGTTCGCGCACGGCTGGACCACGTCCGACGAGTCCGTGGTGCTGGTGTCTGGCGACCGCAACGCGGCCATCGTCAGCGGCATCGCCACCGGCACGGCCACCATCACCCACACGTACTCCGAGTACGTGGAGGGCGGCGAGAAGTGGCAGACCACGAGCGAGACGTGGGAGCTGTCCGTGCTGCCCGCCACGCTGGAGGTCGCCACGACCCCGGATACCGACAAGGACGCTGACGCGAATACGTCGCAGCCCGAGAACGAGCCCGTCTCCGACGAGCCGCAGGACGGCGTGCTCCCCGCCACCGAGGGGGACGACGCCGAAGGCGACGCCGACGCGGCCGACCAGAAGCCCGCGACCACGCGCGTGTACGTGTACATGACCCCCTCCGATGACGCCGATATCACCGGCTGGGCGCGCAACGCCGACGGCACCTACACCCTGGGTTGGGTGAACGTGGCCACCGACAAGCTGCCTGAGCTTGCCGTGGGCGGCTCGGCCGACTTCGACAGCGTACTCGCGATCGGCAATGCCCTCTCCGCGCTCGACTCCTACGCCAGCCGCCAGGCGGCTGGCGTCGACCTGTCGCAGATCGGCTGGGACACCCTGGACTACGAGGCCGCGGTTCCCGGCGTCGGCGCCCAGGGCCCGGCGTGGGCTCTGCGCGGCACGCTCTTCGTCACGCAGGACGCCACCCACACCCTCACCGTCGACTTCGCCTTCCACGAGGGCGACGGCGACGCCCCCCAGCTGCCCGAGCCGCTGGTGCACGAGGGCCTCAAGTACGGCACGACCTACTCCATCGCCACCGGCTCCATCCCCGTCCTCGACGGCTACGTGGCTGACTACGCGAGCGACGAGGTGGTCATCACCGGCGACATGCGCCAGGTGGTCACCTACCATCGCGACGCCAACGGCAACGGCATCCCCGACTGCCGCGAGTTCCGCGGCACGGTCACCATGGCCGGCTGGACCTACGGCCAGGTGTCCCCCTCGCCTGTGGGCACCGTCATCCTGGGCGTGGGCGACGGCTCGGTGTCGCGCGACGAGTTCGGCGACCCCCGCTTCGAGTACAAGTCGGCCGGCGCGTCGGATGACGCCTACACCGAGGACCGTCCCGTGGATGCCGGTGATTACATCGTGCGCGCCACCTGGATCTCCGAGAACTACGGCCAGCTCACCGACACGGACGAGTTCACCATCGCCAAGCGCCACGTGGTGCTGACCAGCGCCTCCGACAGCCGCGACTACAACGGCGAGCCCCTCACCAACGGCGAGGTCATCGTCACCGGCGACGGCTGGGCCGTCGGCGAGGACGCCACCTACGACGTGACGGGCACCATCACCAACGTGGGCAGCACGCCCAACGCGTTCACCTACACCCTGGCCGCCAAGGCCAAGGCCGACAACTACACCGTGGAGACCCACGAGGGCACCCTCACCGTCAACCGCATCGGCGACGAGGAGCCCATCACCGTGTTCGCCAACTCCGCCGCCAAGCCCTACGACGGCCGCGCGCTCACCGCGCAGGAGGCCGGCTTCAGCTACAGCCCGCAGGTGCTGGCCGAGGGCGATCGCCTGGAGGTCACCCTGTCCGGCTCGCAGACCGACGCCGGCGTGGCCACCAGCAGCGTCGTCAGCTACCGCGTGATGCGCGGCGAGGGCGACGCCGCCCAGGACGTGACGAGCAACTACCAGTTCGCCGGCACGCGCGACGGCGTGCTGACCGTGGACAAGCGCCAGGTCATCCTGACGAGCGCCAACGCCTTCAAGGCCTATGACGGCCAGGAGCTGGTCAGCGACGTGGTCACCGTCGGCGGCGAGGGCTGGGCCGAGGGCCAGGGCGCCGACTACGACGTCACCGGCACCCAGACCGAGATCGGCTTCTCCGACAACGCCTTCACCTACGCCCTGCACGAGGGCACGAACCCCGATAACTACGAGGTGACCTGCGTGTTCGGCACGCTGGCCGTGGGCAGCGACGCCGCTGAGCACGAGATCACCATCCAGGCCGACAGTGCCACGGTGCGCTACGACGGCACGACGCATGTGGTGGACGGCCTGTCCGTCGTGCGGGACGAGGGCGACGAGGCCGAGGGCCTGGGCGCGCTGCAGTTCCAGCTGGACGGCATGACCTACACCGTGTCGGGCCTGGCGGCCAGCGGATCGGGCATCGATGCGGGCGAGTACACCGTCAACGTGGTGGGAACGCCCGTCATCATGGACGCCAACGGCGACGACTGCACGGCGCAGTTCACCATCAAGCCCGCCTGCGGCACGCTCACCATCGCCAAGCGCACCGTGTCGCTGCTGAGCGTGGACGCCGAGAAGGTCTATGACGAGACGGCCCTGACCGCCGACCGCGTGAAGGTGTACGGCGACGGCTGGGCTGCTGGCGAGGGCGCTGACTGCGTGGTCACCGGCTCGCAGACGGCCGTGGGCTTCTCGCCCAATGCCTTCACCTACACGCTGTGGTCCAACACCAAGGCCAGCAACTACCTTATCGACACGGCCTTCGGCACGCTCACCGTGGTGCCGGCCGACGCCGATTACAGCATCGTCCTCATCCCCAACGTCGCCGAGCCCGTCAAGTACGATGGCCAGGCGCACACCGTGGAGGGCTTCACCGTGCAGGGCTCCGGCCGCACGGACGCCAGCTTCACCGCCGAGGGCAAGACCTACACCGTGACGGGCGTCACCATCTCCGCCACGGGCACCGACGCCGGCACCTACGCCGCGCGCGTCGAGGGCTCGCCGGTGGTGCGCACCGCCACGGGCGACGACTTCACCGGCCGCTTCGCGGTGCGCGTGCAGCCCGCCACCACGCTGGAGATCACCAAGCGCTCCGTCACGCTGACGGGCCGCGCCCTGGAGAAGCCCTACGACGGCACGCCGCTCGTGAACGGCGACGGCTTCGAGTCCACCCCGGTGGTGGGCGGCGACGGCTGGGCCGCCGGCGAGGGCGCCAACTTCGTGTACAGCGGCTCGCAGACGCTGGTGGGCACGTCGCCCAACACGTTCACCTACACCGCCAAGCCCGGCACCAAGCTGAGCAACTACGACATCACCACCGCCCCCGGCACGCTGACGGTGACCAACCGCGACGCGAAGTACGAGGTGACGGTGCGCGCCCAGTCCGGCTCGCTCATGTACAACGGCCGCGAGCAGCAGCTCACCGGCCTGGTGGGCGAGACCGACGTGACGCTGCAGACCGCCGAGGGCCCGCGCGCCATCCACGGCGTGATGGTGTCCGCCAACGGCCTGCCGTTCTACGTGACGGGGCTGTCCGCCTCCGGCGCGGGCAAGGACGTCAACGCGTCCGGCTACGCCGTGACGGTGACGGGCGAGCCCACCGTGTACGACCTGGAGGGCAACGACGTGACGGAGCAGTTCTCCGTGCGCCCCGAGGCCGGCACGCTCACCATCGAGAAGCGCCCGCTGACGCTGACGTCGGCCACGCTCACCCATGAGTTCGACGGCGCGCCGCTCTCCAACGGCTCCACGCCGCTGGCCGTGGAGGAGGGCTGGGCCGACGGCGAGGGCGCCACCTACGAGTTCACCGCGCAGCCCATCCGCAAGCTGGGCGACGTCGCCGACAACACGTTCACCATCGTGCCCAACGCCAACACGAACCTGAACAACTACGACATCAACGTCACCGTGGGCCAGCTGCGCATCATCAACCCCGCGGCCCCCTACACGCTCACGCTGCAGGCCAACTCGCTGGAGACCCTCTACGACGGCCAGGAGCACAGCGTGTCCGGCTTCGAGGGCCAGGACGAGAACGGCACCATCTTCGTCAAGCTGGCTGAGGACGGCGCCACGTTCCGCGTGACGGGCCTCACCTCCCACGCCTCGGCCACCCACGCCACCGTGAACAAGGAGCAGGGCGGCCTGAGCACCACCATCGAGACCGACCCGGCGGGCGTGTTCGTGTTCGACGAGGACGGCAACAACGTGAGCAACCTGTTCAACGTGGTGCCGGTGGCGGGCAAGCTGCTCATCAACCCGCGCCAGGTGACGCTGACCTCGGCCGACCTGGAGAAGCCCTACGACGGCACGCCGCTCGTCAACGGCGAGGAGCCCCTGCAGGTGGGCGGCGACGGCTTCGTGGGCGAGGACGGCGTCGACGTCACCTTCACCGGCTCGCAGACGCTGCGCGGCCAGTCCGCCAACAGCTTCACCTACCGCCTGAACGCCAGCGCCGGCGCCGACGACTACGTCATCACCTGCGCCGAGGGCAGCCTGACCGTCACGCCTCCCGACGCCGCCGTGCGCCTGGAGCTGGGCGTCAACTCCAATGACGCCGGCGCCGCCGACGCCATATACGACGGCAAGCCCCACACCGTGGCGGGCTTCGCCGGCGAGCAGGGCAGCGTCACCACGCCGGCCGCCGACGACCGTCCGGCCCACGAGGTGTCCGGCATCTGGGTGAGCGCCCCCAACGGCGTGCGCTACCTGGTGAACGTGGACGGCTACGTGGCCGAGCGCACCGAGACCAACGCCGGCACGTACCCGGTCATCCCCACTGGCACCTACTACGCCTACGACGAGCAGGGCAACGACGTCACCGAGCAGGTGGCCGTCATCGCCCGCCCCGGCACCCTCACCATCAACCAGCGCCCCGTCGACCTGCTGAGCAACACCGACGCCAAGGTGTACGACGGCGCGGCCCTCATGGGCACCAGCGTCACAGCCACCAACGAGGCCGAGGGCGAGGGTTGGGTGGAAGGCGAGCAGGCCAGCTTCCAGTTCCTGGGCGGCCTGACCAACGTGGGCAGCGTGGACAACCGCTTCGGCTTCGCGTCCAACGCCACCACCAACGTGGGCAACTACCGCGTGACCACCAGCTACGGCACGCTGTCCGTGGTGCCCCAGAGCCTCAACCCCGATGACCCGCGCGAGATCAACCCCGACGACCTGACCCAGGCCGTGTACACGGGCGCGTCCGTGCAGGCCCCCGCGCCCGTCACCTACAACGGCCAGGCGCAGGAGCTGGAGCCCGTCGTCACGGCCCCCAACGGCCTGACGCTGCGCGCCGGCATCGACTACACCATCACCTACGTGGGCGACACCACGGCCGCCAGCGCCAACTCGGCCGACGGTGCCGTGCAGATGATCCTGTCCGCCGTGGAGAGCGGCAACTTCCGCGGCACCGTCACCTGCGACTACGAGATCCTCCCCGCGCCGGTGACCATCATCGTGAACCCGGCCGCCAAGGTGTTCGGCGACGACGACCCGCAGAACTACGGCAGCTACGCCGTCCGCGGCCTGTTCGGCAATGACACGCTGGGCGCCGTCACCCTCACGCGCCTCAACGACGCCGAGGACGCCGGCACCTACGAGGGCGTCATCGACGCCACGGTGGACGTGCTCAACGGCAACTACCGCGTGGAGTCGGTGCAGCGCGGCGACTTCACCATCAGCCCCTACGACGGCAACGTGCTCACGCTGAACTACGTGGCCGGCGCCGACAGCTTCACCAAGACCTACGACGGCCGCCCCGCCGTGGTGCAGGCCAGCGCCCTGCAGCCCGGATCCACCGTGTGGTTCTCGGCTGACGGCACGCTGCAGAACTGGACGACCGACCCGACCGACTTCATCGACGCGGGCACCTACCAGGTGTTCGTGCAGGCCACGCATCCCAACTTCGCGCCCACCGAGCCCATGGTGGCCACGGTGGTCATCAACCCCGCCACCGCCACCATCACGGTGGACAGCGCCTCCAAGGCCGCCGGCGAGGCCGATCCCGAGTTCACTGGTACCGTCACCGGCCTGGTGGCGGGCGACCAGCTGGAGAACGTGAGCTACACCCGCACGGGCGACGACGAGGCCGTGGGCACGTACCCCAACGTCCTGACGGCGTCGTACTACCCGGACGACAACTACAACGTGCGCGTGGTGCCCGGCACCTTCACCATCACGGTGCCCCAGGGTCTGCTGCCCACCCCGCTGACGACGGGCCCCGTGCCCGGCCAGACGCCCGATGACGGCCCGCTGGCCACGGTGGTGGACCTGCTGTCCGCGCCCATCGAGATGATCACGGGCAACGAGACCCCGCTGGCGGAGACGGCCATCGACGACGACGCCAACCCGCTGGGCGCCTTCGACCACCCGCTGTGCTGGATCCACTTCTACGTGTACCTGGGCATCGTGCTGACGCTGGTGTACGGCGCGGCGTGCGTGGTGCGCCGCCTGCGCAACACCCGCGACATCACCGACTTCGAGGACACCCTCACCGGGCGTCGTCGCTCGGAGCCGACGGTGCGCGCGGCCGAGCCGGCCACCCGCCGCGTCGAGCTGTAGGAGGCGAGCGGGCGGAATCCCAGCCGCTAGGTTGCTGATCGCGGGGCCGGAAGAGCACTCTTCCGGCCCCGTTCTTTCGTCGGGGGAGGGTTGGGGTCGATTCCGCTGGCGTTGGTTACGGATCAGCTCGCTGAAATGGGGTTCCCTCGCGTATGCTCCAACGTGGGGCGGGTATAATGGGCGGAGGCATCTATGCAGGGCCTCAGTACCTTTGAGGGAGTTTCTTGAGTACGTTCAGCCATATCGCGCAGCGCTTCGCCGTCGCCGCCCTGGGGGCGTTCCTGATGGCGTGCCTCATGCTGTGCGGCTGCGGCGGCCAGGCGTCCGGGGCATCCGGCGGCGGCTCGTCCAGCGGGTCGGGGGGCGCGAGCTCCTCCGCGCCCGGCGGGAGCGGCTCATCCGATGCGTCCGGCGGTGACTCGTCCACGTCCGGCCCGGCCTACACCGAGCCGGCCAGCGTGCTGCTGTCGACGTTCAGCGAGGCCGCGGCCGTGGTGAGCGCCGGCGGCTCCATCGACGTGTCCACCGTCAACCAGGGCTACGTGGGCGCCTCCGCCACCAACAGCAGCCGCCTGAAGTTCCAGGTGATCCGCGGTGACCGCACCTACAACTACGACCTGCCCAGCGACGGCACGCCCATCATCTGCCCCATCAACATGGGCGACGGCTCCTACACGTTCCGCATCATGCAGAACACGAGCGGATCCAACTACGTGGAGGTGGCCTCCGCCACCGCCGACGTGGCGTTGGAGAGCCCGTTCGCGCCCTACCTGGTGCCCAACGTCTTCTGCGACTACACGGCCTCGAGCGCCGTCGTCACCCAGGCGCGCAGCCTGGCCGCCAACGCCCAGAACGAGGGCGACGTGGTGCGCGCGGTGTACGACTGGATGGTGGACCACATCACCTACGACAAGGACAAGGCCGCCCAGCTGGCTGACGCCACGGGCTACGTGCCCAGCCCCGACTCCACGCTGTCCACCCAGACGGGCATCTGCTTCGACTACGCGTCGCTGGCCGCGGCCATGTTCCGCAGCCTGGGCATCCCGTGCCAGATCGTGACGGGCTACGTGTCGCCCGACAACATCTACCACGCGTGGAACATGATCTACATCGACGGCAGCTGGGTGAGCGCCCAGATAACCGTGAACCCCGACACCTGGACGCGCGTCGACCTGACGTTCGCGGCCGCGGGAGCCGGCGGCACCATCGGAGACGGAACGACCTACACCGACCGTTACACCTACTAGGGGCGCCAGGCGCCCGGACGCGGTCGACCGGAACAGAGAGGCCCCGCCTCGGCGGGGGAGAGGGACAGGAGCAGGAATGGCACACTCTTTGCTTGAGAGCAGCGCGCTGAGCGCCTTCTGCGAGAGCACGGCGCTCATGCTGGCGGCTGGCATCCAGACCGACGAGGCGGTGTCGATGCTGTCCGAGAACATGGAGGACAGCGCGTTCAAGCGCGCCTGCAACCGCGTGTACGCTGCGCTCATCGACGGCGCCACGCTCTCCCAGGCCATGCAGGCGTCGGGGGCGTTCCCCCGCTACGCCGTGGACATGGTGGGCGTGGGCGAGAAGGCGGGCCGCCTGGAGGAGGTGCTGCGCTCGCTGGGCGTGTACTACGACGAGGAGGACCGCCTGTTCGCGAAGATCCGCTCGTCCATCGGGTACCCCGCGGCGCTGCTGTGCCTGATGAGCGTCATCCTGGCCTTCACCGTGGCCGTCATCCTGCCCGTGTTCGTGGGCGTCTACGACAACCTGGCCGGCGGCCTGACCACCGGCTCGTTCAACGCGGTGGCCATCTCCATCGGCATCGGCTGGGTGGCGCTGGTGGTGACGCTGGTGTGCACCGTCGTGGCCCTGGTGGGGCTGTTCGCCAGCCGCGGCGAGGGCGGGCGCCAGGCCATCATGCGCCTGTTCGAGAAGGTGCCCTTCACGCGCCAGGCCATGTACCAGCTGGCGCTGTCGCGCTTCACGTCGGCCGTGGCCATCTACACCGCGTCGGGCGTCAACAGCGACGACGCCATGAAGGAGGCGCTGGCCACCGTGGAGCACGGGGCGCTGCGCCAGAAGGTGGAGCAGGCCTACGAGGCCATGATCAGCCCCGTCACCGCCAAGAGCCTGGCCCAGGCCATCGGCGACCACGGCGTGTTCGAGCCGGTGTACGCGCGCATGCTCACCATCGGCTCGCGATCGGGCAGCATGGAGGAGGTGCTCGATCGCCTGTCGGGCACGTTCTTCGATGACGCGGTGGTGCAGATCGACCGCGTGATCGACGCGACGGAGCCCGCCCTGGCGGCGTTCCTCACCGTGGCCGTGGGCGCCACCCTCATCTCGGTCATGCTGCCGCTCATCGGCATCATGGGATCCATCGGGTAGGCAGCCATGTATCACGAGAAGAGCTATCGCGACCTCAGGCGCCGTCGGCGCCGCCGGGTGACCGCCCTGGTGGTGGCCTGCCTGGTGGTCGTGGCGGTGGTCATCGGCTTCGGGACGGTGCAGCAGTCCCTGCGCGAGCAGGGGGCCGCCGCCGTGCGCGACGCCGTGCTGGACTCCGCCATGCAGTGCTGCGCCATCGAGGGATCGTATCCGTCCAGCCTGGACTACCTGGAGCAGGAGTACGGGCTGCGCGTCAACCATGACGACTACGTCATCACCTACGAGGCGTTCGCGGGCAACGTCATGCCCAGCGTGGTGGTGGTGCCCCGATGAGCTACCTTGAGCGACAGGACGCGCGGGACGCCCAGTTCATGGACGCCGTCCAGGGCGGCCTCACGTCGGCCATCGAGCGCGGGTCGGGCCGCACCCACGAGTACGGGCGCGTGTTCACGGCGCTGCTGTTCGCGCTGTTCGTCATCACGCTGCTGTTGGCCATCATGGCCGGCACGCGGGTGTACAGCGCGCTGTCCGACATGCGCACGCAGACCGACGACGACCGGCTGGCCATGGGGCTGCTGGTCAACAGCGTGCGCGCCGACGACGCCATCGACGCCGTATCGGTGGGCGCGGGGCCGGAGGGCCCGGCGCTCGTGCTGACCGAGCGGCTGAACAGCGGATCCTACGAGACGCGCATCTACCTGTACCAGGGGCAGGTCGTCCAGGAGTACTCCGTGGCCGGCACGCCCTACACCCCCGACAAGGCCACGCCCGTGGTGAGGACGGACACGTTCACGTTCACGTACTCCGACGGGCTGCTGAGCATCGTTACCGACGAGGGCACGGCTGACGTGGCCCTGCGCAGCGTGAGGGGAGGTGCCTGATATGCCCCGAGGCTTCGCTGATCATTCCGTGCAGCGCCGCGTGGCGGCCGACCGATCCGTGTGGGCCGGCGCCGCCTTCGTGGTGGAGGCCCTCATCCTGCTGGCGTTTCTGGCCGGCTGCCTGGCCGTGTTCATGCAGCTGTTCGGCGACGCCACCGAGCGCGGCCTCCAGAACGTGCAGCTGGAGGCGGCCGTGGAGCTGGCGTCCAACCGGGCGGAGCAGTTCGCGGCCAGCCCGCTGGCCGGCATGGAGTCGTCCGCCGGTGACGGGCGGCTGGAGCAGGCGGCGGGTGCCGCTGGCGGCGCTGGTGGCGCGGCCGACGCGGCCGCCGCGGGCGGCGACCTGGTGGTGACCTGCGACGTGACGCCCGAGGACCTGCCCGCCGGCGTGCTGTACCACGCCGTCATCGGCGTGTGGGACGGCGACGAGCTGGTGTACGAGCTGGCGACGGCGCGCTATGTGAGCGGGGCCGCGGCCGGCGACGGCGACGCGGCTGGCGCGGGAGGCGCGGGCGGCGCGGGAGGCGCGGGAGGCGCGATGGGAGGTGGTTCCAATGGCTAAGAGCCATGGTTCCGTGCGTATGGGGCCCATCAGCCTGTTTACCCTGATCATCACGCTGTGCCTGGCGGTGATGGCGGTGCTGGCCGTCACGACGGCCCAGGCCTCCTACAGCCTGACGCAGCGCCAGGCTGCCGCGGCGACCGAGGTGTACGCCGTGGAGACGGCCGCCCAGCAGTTCGTCGGCGGCCTTGACGCCGAGCTGACGGCGGCGCGCGCGGCCAACGTCCCGCCGGCGCAGGCCGCCCGCAACCTGGCGGACGAGCTGCCCCGGCTGTGCGACGAGGCGGTGGCGATGAGCGACCTGCCCGTGACAGCCGACGCGACGATGCTGGCGGACGACAAGGTGGCGGCGCAGGCCGGCATCGTGGGCGTCGGGCGCACCGGCGCGGGCGGCACGGCGGACAGCGCGCCGGTTGAGGGCGCCACGCCGCTGCTCGACGACGAGGTGGGGGCGGTGCACGCGAGCTTCATCACCGACGGGGGCCGTGCCCTCGACGTGGTGGTGGGCCTGCGCGCCGACGGCACCTACGAGATACTCTCATGGAAGGCAACGACGTTGTGGAACGAGGAGGGCGCGGGCGAGACCCTGTGGTCGGGATCGCCTTCCCTCGGATAGGAGAACCGATGAACCTGCAGCAGCTTCTCAAGGACATGGTGGATGGCAAGGCGTCCGACGTCTACATCATCGCCGGCCTTCCCCTCACCTACCAGGTGGGAGGGCGCCAGGTGCGCCTGGGTGACCAGCCCCTCATGCCCGCCGACACCGACGCGCTCGTGCGCGCCATCTACACCGAGGCGCACCGCTCCATGGAGCCGTTCGAGGCGTCGCGCAACCATGACGACGACTTCTCGTTCGCCATCGCCGGCATCGGCCGCTTCCGCGTCAACGTGTTCCGCCAGCGCGGGTCGCTCGGCGCGGTCATCCGCGTCATCCCGTTCACGCTGCCCAACCCGGTTGACTTCAACATCCCCGACGCCGTCATGGACTGCGCCGACTTCCAGAAGGGCCTCGTGCTGGTGACGGGCCCGGCCGGAGCCGGCAAGTCCACCACGCTCGCGTGCATCATCGATCGCCTGAACAACGAGCGCTCGGGCCACATCATCACGATGGAGGATCCCATCGAGTACGTGCATCGCCACGGCAGCTGCATCGTCACGCAGCGCGAGGTGCCCACCGACGTGGCCACTTACGCCGAGGCCCTGCGCTCCGCCATGCGCGAGTCCCCCGACGTCATCCTGCTGGGCGAGATGCGCGACCAGGAGACCATCGGCACCGCCGTCACCGCGGCCGAGATGGCGCAGCTGCTGTTCTCGACGCTGCACACCACCGGCGCGGCCAACACCATCGACCGCATCATCGACGCGTTCCCGGCCAACCAGCAGCGTCAGATTCGCATCCAGCTGTCGATGGTGCTGCAGGCCGTGGTCAGCCAGCAGCTGGTGCCCACCGTCGACGGCGGCGTGACCCCGGCGTTCGAGATCATGATCGCCAACACCGCCATCCGCAACCTCATCCGCGAGGCCAAGACGCACCAGATGGACTCCGTCATCGCCGCCGGCGCCGCCGAGGGCATGATCACCATGGATCAGAGCCTGTTCAACCTGGTACGCGAGGGCCGCGTCGACCGCGAGGTGGCGCTGCAGTGCAGCATCCACCAGGAGGCCCTGGCCAAGCGCCTGGAGGCCGAGGGGCTGTAGCCGCGCGTTTACGCGCTCTCGCCTCCGAGAAACGCAAGCCGCAAAGGGGATGTCATCGCCCGATGACATCCCCTTTCTTTTCCCCTCCTTCATTTTCGACCCCATTCTCGTTCCCTTTTTCCTCCCCATGCATTTTCGACCCCATTCTCGTTCCCTTTTTCGTCCCCATGCATTTTCGACCCCATTCTCGTTCCCTTTTTTCGCCCCCATGCATTTGCCTTCGCTTCTGCCGTCGCTCATGTTCGTATCTCAGCTCGCTCATTGTTTTTGCTTCGTGCTGCCCCCCCTGTTGGCTCCGATGCGGATGTGCCTTGCGTTGCGCCACACGGCATGCGCCGACTTGCTTGTTGGAGGAGGAGTACGAATGTTTCACGTGAAACACCGTCCCGCGCGAGGAGCCTCGCAGCGACCCCCATGAGGCCGCTCCATGCGGGTTGCCCCCCCCCCTCCTTCCTTTGCTCCCTCATTTGGATTACCTTACCCGGACCGTCTCGTGCAGGGATGCCTCGCGTCGTTCGCATCTCGTGTGAATCGCCTCGCATGGATCATCTCACCCGGATCACCTTGCGCGGATCGCTTCGCCCGGATCACCTTGCGCGGATCGCTTCGCCCGAATCACTCTATTCGGATCTTCTTGCGTGGATCGTCTCACCCGGTTCGCTTCATGTGGAGTGTCTCGTGCAGGTTTCCAGTCGGCGCGTCTCGTGCGGATAGTTGTACGTGGATTGTTCCATTCGATTCACCCTGCGCGAGTTTCTTTGCGCGGATCATTCTGATTAGAATGCGATAAGTGAGAAAGTCATCTTTTGCTGACCCAAATTCGGGACAAGGCGAAATCTGTGTCCTTTACTTAGAGTTAACTCAAACTAAAAGTATACAGCCTGGCAACGTATGTGAATCGCAACGCTCATCGTTCGGTACTTCCCTTGTATTTATAAACCTGCGGTTTGTACACTGCTGGTACTGGGAAATCCAGAAATGTGGCTCTACAGCGGCATGAGACACATCTATTATCCCCGATCCGCTTGCCACGTCACTCTCTACGAACTTGCTTTCCCCCGACCTTGACGCCTGACTTGAGAACTTTAGTCCTGCGCATCCTCGGCGGATCCGCATCGTAGACGTCTTAAGGTTAGGAGGCTTGCAGTGCAACTGAAGGCATCAACAGACTATGGACTGCGCGCCGTACTGTATCTGGCCGAGCAGGACTCCACGTGCTCGTCCAAGGACATCGCTCACGACATGTCCATTCCCCGTGACTATCTCATCCAGCTGGCCCAGCTGCTCAGGAACGCCGGCATCATCGAGGCGCGCCCGGGCAAGCACGGCGGGTACCGGCTGGCCAAGGATCCCTCCGAGATCACGCTGCTGCAGGTGATCAGCGCCATCGACGACGATGCGAAGGACACCACGCGTGCCCGCCGCGAGGATCGCAAGAACGCCGCCATGGTCGACGACGTCAAGCGCGCCTACGAGCTGGTCATGGACAGCTACGACGCGTACCTCGACTCCATCACGCTCGACATGCTGCTCGACTGCGCCAAGGACAGCCACAAGGGCCGCGAGTACCTGGCAGAGCGCCTGAGCGACGAGTCGAAGCGCCTGCTCGTCCCCAAGGGCGAGGAGCACGTCGCCTAGCACGCGCATGACACGCGGTGCGCCTGCGGGCGGCCGCGCGAGAAGGCCCGCAGGCCACGAAAAAGGGTCGGCTGCCCCAGCGGCGGCCGACCCTTCGCATGTCAGGCGCGAACAAGTGCCATGTAAGCGCGCGTTTACCCCAGCCCCAGCACCTGCATCACCATGAGCGCCACCGTGAGGGCTGCCACCACGCCGACGGTGGCCCACACGAGCACCTTCGACACCAGCTTGGACCGGTACTCGCCCATGACGCGCTTGTCGGCCGCGATGATGGCCATGAACGCCAGCAGCACCGGCAGGATGACGCCGTTGACGAACTGCGCCGTCAGCATCACCGACAGCAGGTTGATGGACGGGATGAGCACCACCGCGGCGGAGAAGATGATGATGAACGTGAAGATGCCCTTGAACGTGGGCGCCTCGCGCCACTTGAACGACACGCCGGCCTCCCAGCCGAACGCCTCGCAGATGACGAAGGCCGTGGTCAGCGGCAGCACGCACGCCGCCAAAAACGACGCGGCCACCAGCCCGATGGCGAACAGGGCCTCGGCGTACTGCCCAGCGAAGGGGGCGAGCGCCCGGGCCGCGTCGGCTGCGCTGTCGATGGCGATCCCCTGGGGGAACAGCACCGCGCCGGTCGTCACGATGATGAACCACGCCACCACGCACGCCGCCACCGTCCCCGACAGGGCGTCAACGCGCTGCGAGAACAGGTCCTTCGTCGTCAGGCCCTTCTCCACCACGTTCGATTGCGTGAAGAACATCATCCACGGGGCGATGGTGGTGCCGATCATGGCGATGACGAGCGAGATGAACGCCGGCTGCCCGTCGATCTGGGGCACCACGGTGTCGCGCAGGGCCTGATCCCAGTTGGGCTCGGCCAGAAACGCCGCCACGATGTAGGTGACGAACACGAACGACAGCGCCAGGAACACGCTCTGCACGCGCTTGTACGAGCCGCCCACGATGAGCAGCCACACGGCCAGCGCGGCCACCGGCACCGACACGTACTTGGACACGCCGAACATCTCCATGCCCGACGCGATGCCCGCGAACTCCGAGAACGTGGTGGCCACGTTGCCGATGAGCAGCGCCAGCATGGCGAGCGCCGTCAGGCGGATGCCGAAGCGCTCGCGGATGAGGGCCGCGAACCCCTTGCCCGTGACGGCGCCCATGCGCCCGGCCGTGGTCTCCACCACCGCCAGCAGCACGCACATGATGGGGATGACCCACAGCGTGGAGAACCCGACCTGCGCGCCGGCCGTCGAGTACGTGGATATGCCGCCCGCGTCGTTGCCGGCCATGGCCGTGACGATGCCGGGCCCCATGGCGGCCAGCGCCAGCAGCAGCTTGTTCGGCTTCTTGGGCGAGGCCTCGGCGGCCTCGGCCTTCTCCTCGGCCACCTCGATGGCGGCCAGGTCGCGCGCGTCCTTCCCGAACTTCATCGGCATCACCCGCTAGCGGCTGAACCCGTGGAAGCCGGTGGCGTCCAGCACCTGCAGCAGCACCAGGGTGTACAGGCCAAGCACCAGCACGCAGGCCAGCGCGATGCCCAGCACCTTGCCCGCCGTGGCCTTGGCGCGCTCGCCCGAGACGTCGTCCTCGATGGCGTCCCACGCGTCGTCGACGGTGACGATGCCCAAGAGCGCCCCGCGCTCGTCCACCACGGGCATGGCGGGGATGTCGTACTTGAAGATGTCGGCGGCCACGTCCTCCTCGGTCTCGGCGGGCGTGGCGGAGATGATGTCCTCGTACATGATGTCGCCGATGACGCGGCTGTCGTCGGTGAGCACGAGCGTGCGCAGCGACAGCACGCCCACCAGCTTGCCGTAGTCGTCGGTGACGTAGACGTAGTGCACGGTGGGATGGTCCTCGGGAAGCTCGCGCAGCACCTCGATGACCTGGCCGACCGTCTTGTCGCGCTCCACGGCCACGAACTGGGTGGTCATCATGCCGCCGGCCGTGCCGTCCTTGTAGCCGAGCAGCCGGCGGATCTC
>JAAWAY010000108.1 GCA_022792415.1 Eggerthellaceae bacterium
ACTAGCATTCACCTCCATCTGAAGATTCTTTGAGCGTGTAGCGCGCGTTGTTGAGCTGCGAGACCATGCTCGCGTCGATGCGCTTGCCGTTGGCGCTCATGATGATGCCGCCCAAGATAGACTTGTCGATGCGCTCGCGCAGAACGATCTTCTTGCCCAAATCGGCTTCGGCTTTGCTGGTAATAAGGGTGCGCAGGTTGTCGTCGAGCGGGACGACCGTCGTCACGTCCACCACGCACAGGTCGAGCTTGGAGCCGAGCTCCTCGCCGTAGGCCTCGTACACGCGGGCGAGCAGCCCGGCGTCGCCGCGCTCGGCCATGACGGCCAGCACGTCGACGAGCACGGGGTTGCAGTCGGCGAACACGGCCTTGGCCAGGTCATATCGCTGCTTCCCGGTGTAGTCGCAGTTGGTGAGCGCCATGGACAGGTCCATGTCGGAGTTCATGACCGTGAGGATCTGGTCCATCTGGTCGCGAACCGTCAGGACCGCGTCCTGGCCGCCCGCCTCGTTGGCCGCCTGGAACATCACGGCGGCGTAGGTGGCGACTTCCTCTTTGACGACAAGGCGATTAGTTGGCATTGAAACTACCTGCCTCGCTCACGTAGCGCTCGATGATCTTGCGATGCTCGCCCTCGGTGAGGTCGCTGCCGATGAGCTTGGCGGCGACGTCCACGGAGATGTCCACGATCGAGCCCTGAAGATCGGCCACGGCCTGCTTCTTCTCGGCCTCGATGGCGCCCTTGGCCTTGGCGATCATGTCCTCGGCCTCCTGCTGCGCCTTGGCGCTGATGTCCGCCTTCACGGCCTCGCCCGTCTCACGGGCGTCGGCGATGATCTGGGCGGCCTGGGCCTTGGCGTCGGCGAGCTGCTTCTGGTACTCCTCGAGCACGCGCTCGCTCTCGATCTGGGCCTCCTCCGACTTCTTCAGGGCCTCGCGGATGGTGTTCTCGCGCTTCTCGAGCATGCCGTTGAACATGGGCCAGCCGAACTTGGCGAGGACGATCCACAGGATGATGAAGGCGATGAGCATCGGCACGAACTCGAGGGGCTCGGGCAGGATGGCGGCGATGCCGCCCCCTTCCTCCCCTTCGCTTGCAAACGCGAGCGCAGGGAAAGCGGTGCTGACGAACAGCGCGCTTGCGCTGATGCCCGCCACCGCCTTTTTCGCTCTTGCTTTCACGTACCTACCTCCTTCTAGCCTCTACGGCCTGGTTAACAGAAATCAGACCGAAAGCTAGACGATGAAGCAGGTCACGAAGCCGATGAGGGCGAGGGCCTCGGCAAGGGCGGCGCCGATGATGAAGTTGGTGAACAGACGACCCTGCACCTCGGGCTGGCGGGCGGAGCCGACGCAGCAGCCGTAGCAGGCCAGGCCGATGCCCAGGCCGGGGCCGAGGGTGCCGAGGCCGTAGCCGATGACCTTCAGGGCAGAGAGCACGAGTTCGATTTCCACAGTTTCCTCCTTTTACCGTTTTTGAGCCTGTTTTCCCAAAAACAACAACAGTATGGTCAACCGGCCCTGTGGGGGCCGGGCAAACCCAAGCGGGTGCGCGGCGCGCCGTGGCGAGCCGCAGGCGGCCGGGGCCGCCGGGATCCTCCTAGTGGGAGGAGACGGCGCCCTGGATGTACACGGCGGACAGCACCGTGAACACGTAGGCCTGGATGAAGGCCACGAGGCACTCCAGCGCGTACATGACCAGCAGCAGCGCGAACCACGCGATGGACGTGGCGGCCATGGGCATGGCGGCGGGGATGGACGTGGTGATGAAGATGGACGTGGCCAGGGCGAAGATGCCGAGCACCATGTGGCCGGCGAACATGTTGCCGTACAGACGGACGGCCAGCGTCAGCCAGCGCAGCACCAGCGAGATGAACTCGAAGAACCAGATGATGGGCACCATGGGAGCCGGCAGGCCGGACGGGGCGATGGCCTTGATGTAGCCAAGGCCGCCGTGGGCCTTGATGCCCTGCCAGTTGAAGTAGATGAACGAGATGGTGGACAGCGCCCACGTCACCGAGATGGTGCCGGTGGGGGTCATGCAGCCAGGGATGAGGCCGACGAAGTTGGAGATGAGGATGAAGAAGAACAGCGTGGCCAGGAAGGGCACGTGCTTCTTGTAGCCATGGCCGATGATGCCCTCGCCCATGTCATTGCTCACGAACTGGTAGCCGTACTCGACCGTGTTCACGAACTTGTTCGTGGGGATGAGCGTGAGCTTGCGCGCCACGGTGAGCACCACCACGGCCGTGAGGATCCAGCAGATGACCATCCAGAACATGTACTGGGTCATGCCGACCCCGCCGCCACCGAACACGATGGTAGGATCGAATGAGTCCTTCAGTTCCGCCGCATGGTGGGACAGTTGTTCGAGAGCGTCCACGTGTCAACCCTTTCCTTCTACTTCCGAGCGACCGTGCTCATGCCGTAGGCGATGGCGGCCGCGCTCAGGGCAATGACCTCCGCTGCCACGAAGGGCAGGCCGAGGGCCCGGTCAAAGGCTATGCAGAAGACAGCGGCCATGACGAGGATGATGAACGACACGATGAGGGCCAGAAACAGCACCATCATGGAGCCCACCAGGCCCGAGGAGACCGTCTTCCTCGTCATGCGCAGCCCCGCGAACAGCGGGAGGAACCCCACTATCCCCGAGAGCGCGCCCAGGAGCACAGCGACTACGATGGGCATCGTCATCCTCCTTCGGGCGCGAGAGCGCATTGAGCCCTTTAAACCGCTACGTATGATAACGTCCGGGTGACGGGCGGTAACGGAGAGGTGACTAAATTAGGCGAGCGGCGCGGTGGGCGGTCGGCGGGACGCGAGATGCGCCGCCAAGCAGGGAAAACCGGGGAAACGCCGCGCCTGCGAACGGGTGCGGCCCTCTTCTCGCGAACACTGCGGACGGGTGCGGTCCTCTTCTCGCGAACACTGCGAACGAGTGTGCCCCTCTTAACGAGTGTGCCCCTCTTATAGTGAATAATCTGCGCGTTTTCTTCGGTTGGGAACGATCACCTTCGCCATGGCCGACCCCATGGAGCGGAAGACGGGGCGTTTACCCAGGAAAAAACCGCGGTTACCTTTTGGTCGACAGGTGCGAGCGTCGATCGGGGCCCCTGAACCGTTCACAACCGCAAAAAACCAGCAGAGCGGTAGTGGGGATGCGGGGGATCGTTAGCGTGGCGTGGCAGGGGGGCGTGACAGGGGGGGCGTGACAGGGGGTCACATCAAATGGCACGTCAACACGTGCCATTTGATGTGACCCCCCTGTCACGCGCGGAAATCGCCGGACTACTCCCCTTCCGGCTCGAAGACGCGCACCTTGATGCCCGACTCCTCGAGCATGGCCATGGCCAGCTCGTCGGGATAGGGGTTCTGGTAGACGATCTCCTTGATGCCGGCGTTGATGATCATCTTGGCACACACAACGCAGGGCTGCGTGTTGACGTAGATGCTGGCGCCGTCGATGTCGGTGCCGAAGCGCGCGGCCTGGATGATGGCGTTCTGCTCGGCGTGCAGGCCGCGGCAGATCTCGTGGCGCTGCCCGGAGGGCACGCCCAGCTGTTGGCGCAGGCAGCCGGTCTCGGCGCAGTGGGCCAGCCCCGTGGGCACGCCGTTGTAGCCCGTGGCGAGGATGCGCCGGTCCTTCACGATGATGGCGCCCACGCCGCGGCGCAGGCACGTCGTGCGCTCGGCCACCTCGTTGGCCAGCTTCATGAAGTACTCGTCCCAGCTGGGACGCGAGTCCTTGAATCCCTCGCTCATGGCTGCTCCTCCCCCGCCGCGCGGGCGGCGTGCGCGGGGCCGCCCGGGGCGCGGTGCCCCGGGCGGCCGGCGGCTACTTGGTTCCGAAGATGCGGTCGCCCGCGTCGCCCAGGCCGGGCACGATGTAGGCGTTCTCGTTGAGGCCCTCGTCCACGGCGCAGGTGTAGACGCGCACGTCGGGGTCGGAGTCGAGGACGGCCTGGATGCCCTCGGGCGCGGCCACCAGCACCATGAGCTTGATGGTGCCCTTGACC
>JAAWAY010000109.1 GCA_022792415.1 Eggerthellaceae bacterium
ACTCGCCGGTGGCGCTGTGGCGCATGGCCCGGCGCGGCGCGGTGCCCGTGGGCGTGCACTTCTCCGGCCGTCCCCAGACCTCCGACGCCTCCGAGTACCTGGTGGATGACATCGCGCGCGTGCTCGAGCGCACCGGCTGCATCGGCCGCGTCTACGTGGTGCCCTTCGGCGACTGCCAGCGCGAGATCTCGCTCTCGGCGCCGCCGTCCCTGCGCATCATCCTGTACCGCCGCCTCATGTTCCGCGTGGCCGAGCGCCTGGCCGAGCGCGAGCGCGCGGGCGCGCTGGTGACGGGGGAGAGCCTGGGGCAGGTGGCCTCCCAGACGCTCGAGAACATCCGCGCCACCGACGCCGCCGTGCAGATGCCCGTGCTGCGCCCCCTCATCGGGTCGGACAAGCAGGAGATCATCGAGCAGGCCCAGCAGCTGGGCACGTTCGAGATCTCGTCGACCGATGCGCCGGACTGCTGCACGCTGTTCATGCCGCGCTCGCCCGAGACGCACGCCCGCCTGGCCGTCGTCGAGGCCGCCGAGGCCGAGCTGCCCGTCGAGCGCTGGGTGGAGGAGCTGGCCGCCGCGGCCGAGCCCCACGACTACCCGTGCCCCGCGTATCGCCCGCCCCGGGAGCGGAAGGAGGGCTAGCCCCTCTTCCAGACCGCCGTATCCAGCGTCTCACCCGCGCCCCGTCGCCCTCGTGGTGGCGGGGCGCGCGTCGTTCGGGGGAGGGGCGGCGGCACCCGCGCGCCGCCGTGGCGACGGGCGATAGCGCGCGGACCTCCGGTGACGCGCGGGGCGAGGCGTGCGACAGGCGTCCTCGGGGGCGCGCGCGTCGGCGGGGCCGGCTAGCCTCGGGCGGATGTCCCCGAGGAAGGGAGGCCCCCGTGCCGTTCCAAGATTGCGCCCCGTCCCTCCGTTCGCGCCTCTCCGCCCTCGCGCGGCGCCCCGCCGTGCTCGGCACGCTCCTCGCGGCGGCCCTCGTCGCCGGCGGGGCGGGCGTCGCGCTGGTCGGCGCCCTGTCGACCCCGAGCCTGGAGGTGGTCCGCCAGGCCGACCCGCCGGCCGAGGCGGGCGCGCCCTCCCCAGATCCTGAGGGACCCGATGCGCCGGCGCCGCCTGACCCCACCCTCATCCTCGTCCACGTGGGAGGCGCCGTGGCCGCGCCCGGCGTCTACGCCGTGCCGGAGGGCGCCCGCGTGGAGGACGCGCTCGCGGCAGCGGGCGGCCTGGGGCCCGACGCGGCGCCGGATGCCGTCAACCGCGCGCGGGTGCTCGCGGACGGCGAGCAGGTGGTCATCCCCACGGCCGAGGAGGCCGCTGCTCCCGCCCCGGCTCCCGTTGGTAACGATGCGAGGTCGGGGGCGCCATCCACCCCAGCGCCCAGCGGCGGCGGCAAGGTCAACCTCAACACCGCCTCCGCCGCCGAGCTGACCGCCCTCAACGGCATCGGCGAGGCTACGGCGGCCAAGATCGTGGCGGATCGCGAGGCGCGGGGGCCCTTCTCCACGGTGGACGACCTGGCCCGGGTGTCGGGCATCGGGCCCAAGAAGCTCGAGTCCCTGCGCGACGCGGTGTGCGTATGAGCGGCCCGGCTGACCCGCCCCGGCCGACGCTGCCGCCCCTGCTCGTGCTGGGCCTGGGCACCTGGGGAGGCACCGCCGCCTCCTACGCGCTCGGCGCCGACCTGGGTCGCTCGGCGCTGCTCGTCGTGCTGGCCTGCTCGGCGCTGGCCGCCCTGTCCCTGGCGGCGCTGTCCGCGCGGCGGGAACGGGGCGCGTGGGCCGTGCTCGCCCTGGGCGTGGCCCTGGGGGCGCTCTGCGGGGCGTCATGCGCCCTCGCCGTCCAGGGCCGCCAGCCGGCTGAGCCCGTCTCAGGCCGCTGGGAGCTCACCTGCGTCGAGGACGCGCGCGCCGGCAGCCGGGGCGCGCGGGTGCTCGCGCGCGTGGCGGGCCCGCAGGGCACGGGGGCGCTCGTCGAGCTGACGCTGCCCGGCGGGGACGGGGGCGACCCCGTGCTCGCAGGCGATGCGCTGGTCGTGGACGCGGCGCTCAGGCCGGTCGGCGACGACCCCGCCCGCGCCGCGTGGCGCCGTGGCACCTCGGCCCGCGCCACGGCCCCGTCCTTCGAGCGCGCCGAGCCCCAGGGCCCCCTCGCCCTCCCGCGCCGCCTGCGCCGCAGGGCCGTGGGGGCGCTCACGGCACGCGGGGACGAGGGCGGCGCGCTCATGGCCGCGCTCGCCTGCGGCTACCGGGGCGCGCTCTCGTCCTCCGACTCCTACGAGGCCTTCAAGACCTGCGGCCTCGCCCACCTGGTGGCGGTGTCGGGCGCCCACCTGTCGCTCGTCGTGACGTGCCTGGGGGCGCTCCTCCGGGCGCTGCGCCTGCCGCGAGCGGCCGCCGCGGGGGCCTCCACGCTGGCCGTGGGCGCCTACCTGCTGTTCGCGGGCGCGCCCATATCGGGCCTGCGGGCGGCGCTCATGGCGCTGTCCGGGGCGGGCGCGCTGCTGACGCGGCGCCGCTCGTCATCGCTCGGCGCGCTCGGCCTGTGCCTGGCCGCCTTCCCCGCGGCGAGCCCGCCCACCGCGCTGGCCCCCTCGTTCGTCCTGTCCGCGGGCTCGACGCTGGGCATCGTGCTGTTCGCGCGCCTCATGCAGTCCTGGGCGGCGCCCCTGCCACGGGCGCTGCGCGGGGCCGTGGCTGCGCCGCTGTCCCTCACCGCGTCCTCGTCGCTGGTCACCCAGCCCTACGCCGCCGCGCTGTTCTCGCAGCTGCCCGTCGTCGCGCCCCTGGCCAACGTGGTGGCCGCGCCGCTGTTCACGCTGGCATGCCTGGGCAGCCTGCTCGCGGCGGGCGCCGCCGCGCTCGCGCCCGGCGTCCCGGACGCGGTCCTGGCCACGGGCGCGCTCAGCACGCTGCCCCTCTCCGCCGCCACGCGCGCCCTCGCGGCGCTCCCGCGGGCCTGCTTGTCCGTCGACCTGCCGGCGCTGCCCATGGTCGCGCTGTCCGCCTTGGCCGCGGCGCTGCTGTGGCGCGCCTGGCCCCGCCCGCGCCCCGCTGTGCTTGCGGGCGGCTGCGCCCTCACCGGGGCGGCCCTCGCGGTTCTCCTGATCGCAGGCCCGCTGCTCGCGCCCTTCCAGATCGTCATGCTCGACGTCGGGCAGGGCGACGCGCTGCTCGTCCGCGGGGCAGGGCGCGCCGTGCTCGTCGACACCGGCAACCGGCCCGACGACCTGCTGCGCGGCCTGGCGCGCCACGGGGTGTACCGCCTGGACGCCGTCATCGTGTCGCACCACGACGACGACCACATGGGCGCGCTCGAGGCGCTGGCGCCTGCCGTCCCCGTCGGGCGCGTGGTGGCGGCCGACGATGCGCTCGACTGCCCCTGCGACTCATGCGCGCGCCTGCGCGGCGCCGCCCGCGCGGCAGCGGGACCCGAGGGGCTCACGGGCCTGGCCGCCGGCGACGAGCTGGCCCTCGGCCCCTTCAGGCTGCGAGCCGTCTGGCCGCACCGCTTCCAGGACGAGGGCGGCAACGCCGACAGCCTGTGCCTGCGCGTCACGGTGGGCGCGGGCGGGGGAGGGGAGTGGTCCGCCCTGCTCACGGGCGACGTCGAGTCCGACCAGCTGCGGGCGATGGCCGCCGAGGGGGCACTTGCGCCCGTGGACGTGCTGAAGGTGGGTCACCACGGATCGGCCGCCTCGGTCGACGAGGGCCTGGCCCGCACGCTCTCCCCGTCTGTTGCGCTCGTGAGCGTGGGGGAGCGCAACCGCTACGGGCACCCGCGCCCCGAGCCGCTCGCGGCCCTCGAGGCCGCCGGGGCGGCCGTGTTCCGCTCGGACGAGTCGGGTGACGTCACGGTCACGTTCTCGCCCGAGCGCATCCGCGTGGGGGAGCGCCGCCGCGCCGCGCCCGATTGTCCGCTAGAATAGGCGCCATGGCTGATTCCGCGAAAGACACCCTGCTTCCCGCCTACCTGGTGGTGGGCGAGGACGCCCTCAAGCGCCAGGCGGTGCTCGCGCGCCTGCGCGCCCGCATCGCCGCCCTGGGCGATCTGGAGTTCAACTCCGACGACCTCGACGGCGAGACGGCCGTCGGCGCTGACATCGTCACGTCGTGCAACACCATGCCCTTCGCCAGCGACGCGCGCCTGGTGTACGTGCGCAACGCCGACAGGCTGCGCAAGGCCGACTCCGACGCCCTCGTCGACTACCTCACGTCCCCCAGCCCCACCACGGTGCTGGCGCTCGAGGCCGAGAAGCTGGCCAAGAACACGCGCCTGTACAAGGCCGTCGCAGCCGTGGGCAAGACCGCCGTCATCGACTGCGCCCCGCCCAAGCGCTACGAGCTGCCGCGCCAGGTGCGCGCCATGGCCGTCACGCACGGCGTCACGTTCACCGACGGCGCCGCGGCCAAGCTCGTGGACCTGGTCGGCGAGGACACCGTGCGCCTCGACGCCGAGATCCGCAAGATCGCGCTGGCGCACCGGGGCACGGGGGCCGTCACCGACGCGGAGGTGTCCGAGCTGACGGCGCGCACGGCCGAGGTGAAGCCCTGGGAGCTGACCGACGCGCTCGCCGCGCGCGACCTGCGCCGCTGCCTGGAGGTCCTGGGGCAGGTGGACGCCTCGCCTCACGCGCTCATCGCCATGTGCGTCTCCCGCGTGCGCGAGCTCATGTGCGCGCAGTCGATGGCCGCGCGCGGCGGGGGCGCCCCGGCCGTGGCCCGCGCGCTCAAGCTGCCCGACTGGCGCGTGAAGAACCACCTCTCCTGGGCCCGTCGCTACACCGCCGCCGAGCTGCGCCGCGCGCTCGCGACCGCCCGCGACGCCGAGCAGGCCATGAAGAGCGGCGCCGATGAGGACGCCGCCCTGCGCGACTGGGTCATCTCCGTCACCGCCCCGGCCCCGCGCCGCTAGCCGCCGCACCCTCCCATAACGAGAAGAGGGCCCCCGAAGGGGCCCTCTCGTCAGCGCGTCTCGTCGCGTCCGGCAGGCTACTCGGCGGCCTCCTCGGCAGGAGCCTCCTCGCCGGCCTCCTCAGCGGCAGCCTCGGCGGCAGCGGCCTCAGCCTCGGCCTTGGCGGCCTCCTCGGCCTCCTTGGCCTTGCGGTCGGCGGCCTTCTTCTCCTCCTTGAGCTGCTTCTCGCGGCGCTTGGCCTTCTCCTCGGACGCCTGGGCCATGGCGGCCTTGCGGGCGGCCTTGGCCTCGGCCTTCTTGGAGCCGGTCTTCTGCGGCTTGGGGGCCATCTTCTCGTAGGCCTCGATGTCGGCCGGGGTCACCACGGTGTTGGC
>JAAWAY010000110.1 GCA_022792415.1 Eggerthellaceae bacterium
ACCACGATGGGCTTGCCCGTGGTGCCCGACGAGGCGTGCATCTCGACGATCTCGTCCATGGGCACGGCGACCATGCCGAAGGGGAACGTCTCGCGCAGGGCCGACTTGTCGGTGAAGGGCAGCTTGCGCACGTCGTCGAGCGTCTTGATGTCGGCGGGGGACACGCCCATCTCGTCCATCTGGCGGCGGTACCACTCCACGTTGCGGTAGGTGTAGTCCACCTGCTCGATGAGCTTGGCCAGCTGGATGGCGCGGATGCGCTCGCGCGAGGTGCACTCCACCTCGGGCAGGTAGATGGGCAGGGCGGAGAAGTCGATCTGGTCGGGGGCAGGCATCGGGGTTCCCACGGGGCAGCTCCTACAGGGTCACGCCCGCGAGGTCGCGGGACAGCTCTTCTTGGTCAACGAGGGTGATGTCGGCGCCGGCCAGGGCGGCCTCGGCCGCGGCGATGTCCTTCACCGCCAGCGCGATGTAGGTGGACGCCAGCGAGTAGCAGTACACCACGTTGATGCCCGCGTCGGCGCAGGCGGCCATGACGTGGCGCAGCTCGCCGGGGGTGTCGGCCAGCTTGGCGCACAGCACCTCGCTCGTGCGCGCCGCCGACCCGCGCTCGGCCAGGAGCGCCATGGCCTCGTCGGGCTTGTCGACGATGAAGCGCACGATGCCGTACTCGCCGGTGTCGCCGGCCGAGAAGCCGCGCACGTTGATGCCGGCCTCCGAGAACGCCGCGAGCGTGCGCACCAGGTGCCCCGGGCGGCTCTCGACGAACACGCTGATCTGGGTGATGCTCATGGGCTACTCCCTCTCCTCGGCGAAGGCCCGGCCGGCGGCGAGCGCGGCCAGGTTCGCGTCGACGGTCTTGGCGGGCACGCGGGCGGCCACCGTGGACTCCCAGGCGCCGGCCGGGAAGTCCAGGCGCGCGGCCAGGGCGCCCAGCAGCACGACGTTGGACGTCTTGGGGTTGCCGACCTCGCGCGCGATGGAGGCCGCCGGCACGAGCACGGCGCCGGCGTCGAGCAGCGCCTGGCGGGCGCCGCGGGGCATGGCCGCGCGCCCCGTGAGCACGGGCAGCGGCTTGATGGCCTCGTCGTTGACGATGAGCGAGCCGCCCTCGGCCAGGAAGGGCAGGTTGCGCAGGGCCTCGGTCGTCTCGAAGGAGACGATGACGTCGGCGCAGCCCGGGTCGGCCACCATCGACTCCACCGCCTCGCCGATGCGCACGACGGTGGTCACGGCGCCGCCGCGCTGGGCCATGCCGTGGATCTCGGACACCTTCACGTCGCGACCCGCGGCCAGCGCCGCGTGGGCCAGCAGGTCGGCCGCCAGGATGGTGCCCTGGCCGCCCACGCCGCACAGAAGGACGGTCTTCGTCTTTGCGGTCATCGCTACCTCCTAATCCTGCGCGATGGCGTCGAAGCGGCAGTACTGGGCGCACTGGCCGCAGCCGATGCAGAGCGCGGCGTCGATGGAGGCGAGCCCCACCTCCGGGTCGCGCGCGATGGCCGGGCAGCCCAGCGTGGCGCACACGCCGCACCCGGTGCAGCGCGCGTTCACGCCGAAGGGCGCCTGCACGCGCCGCTCCAGCAGCACGCAGGGCGAGCGGAACACGATGACGGACAGCTCCTCGGAGGCCGTGGCCTCCTTGAGGGCCGCGCGCGTGGCCTGCGCGTCCATCGGGTCGACCACCCGCACGTCATCCACGCCCAGGGCGCGCACGACGCCCTCCAGGTCGAGCTCGCGGGTGGGACGGTTCTGCAGCGTGACGCCGTTGAAGGGGTTGCCCTGGCGCCCGGTCATGGCCGTGGTGCGGTTGTCCAGCACGCACACGGTGCCGCCGCCGCGGTTGTACACGGTGGAGATGAGCGAGCTCAGGCCCGAGTGGGCGAACGTGGAGTCGCCGATGACCGCCACGACGGGACGGTGCTCGGTGCCGGCCAACGCCAGCTCGAAGCCGTGCGCCATCGACACCGACGCGCCCATGTCCACGCAGGTGTCCATGGCCGACAGCGGGGGCAGCGCGCCCAGCGTGTAGCAGCCGATGTCGCCGGTGACGATGGCCTTGAGGCGCGTGAGCTCCTTGAACACCAGGCGGTGCGGGCAGCCGGGGCACAGCGCCGGCGGGCGGGCGGGCACGTCGGCGCGGGGCGCGGCGTGGGGCGGCTCGGGCAGCCCGAACGCGGCGCGCACGAGCCCCGGCGACAGCTCGCCGTCGCGCGGCAGGGGCGCCGGGAAGTCGGCCACGGCCACCCCGTGGGCGCGCACGGCGTCGGTGAGGTAGGTGGACGCCTCCTCCACCACGTACAGGCGCTCCACCGACGCGGCGAAGTCGGCCAGCGTGGCGGCGGGCAGGGGCCAGGTGACGCCCAGCTTGAGCACCGACGCGTCGGGCAGCGCCTCGCGCACGTGCTGGTAGGCCGCGCCGGCGCACACGACGCCCACCTGGGCCCCGCGGCGCTCCACCCGGTTGTAGGGGCACTCGTCGGCCCAGGCCTCCAGGTCGGCCACGCGCTCGAGCTGCACGAGGCGGCGCGGCTTGGCGAAGGCGGGCATCATGACCCACTTCTGGGGCGCGCTCTCGTAGGGCGCGGGCTCGAAGACGGCGCGCTCCCCCACCTCGACGGGCGTCTTGGTGTGGGACACGCGCACCGACGATCGCACCATGAAGGGCACGTCGAAGCGCTCGGACAGCGCGAAGGCGTCGCGCGTGAAGGCGAGGGCCTCGGCCGAGTCGGCCGGGTCCATCATCGGCACGTGCGCCGCGGCGGCGTAGTAGTGGGAGTCCTGCTCGTTCTGGGACGAGTACATGCCCGGGTCGTCGGCGGCCAGCAGCACGAAGCCCCCGCCGACGCCGGTGTAGGCGGCGGTGAACAGCGGATCGGCCGCCACGTTGACGCCCACGTGCTTCATGGTGGACAGCACGCGCGCGCCGGCGGCCGACGCGCCAAGGCCCACCTCGAGCGCCACCTTCTCGTTGACGCACCACTCGGCGTAGACGCCCTCCATCAGCGCGAAGGCCTCCATGGTCTCCGTCGAGGGCGTGCCCGGGTAGGCGACGCCCACCGTGGCGCCGGCCTCCCAGGCCCCGCGGGCGACGGCCTCGTTGCCCGATAGCAGTTCCATCTGGTCTTCCTCTCTCGTCTTGCTTCCGCGCGGCGCGCCGGGGCCGGGCCCCTCGCGCCGCCGGGCGCCCCTAGCCCTCGTCGTAGCGCAGGCAGAACGACCCGATCTGGATGAGGTCGCCCGGGGCCAGCACCTTGGCCTCCACGTTGGCGTTGTTGATCCACACGCCGTTGAACGAGTTGTCGTCGCGGATGACGTAGGCGTCGCCCTCGCGCTCCACCACGGCATGGCTGCGCGAGACCGTCATGTCGTTGAGGAACACGGTGCACTGCGGGCTGCGCCCGATGGTGACGGGCTCGTCGCCCAGGGCGTAGCTGGCGCCGGCCTGGCTGCCGCGCAGCACGGTGAGCGCCGCGGCGGCGGGCGCGGGCGCGGCGGGCGCGGGGCCGTCGCCGGCCAGGTCGATGGGCTCGAAGCGCTGGGTGGTGCCCAGCAGCTTGAAGCCGCAGCTGGCGCACACGGCCTCTCCGGGGGCGACGGGCGCGCGGCAGACGGGGCAGGTCTCTTCCATGGTGACGCTCCTCATGATCGGTCGGGGCGGCCGCGACCCGGCGCGGCGCGGCCCCTACTTCTGGGTCTTGTCGAAGATGAGCGGGGTGTCGTTAATGATAACCGACTCGGCCATCGTGCTCTCGCCCGCCAGGCCGCGCCACAGGCGATCCCACCAAATGCCCACCGCCTCGAGCGGCCCGGGCGCGGCGGCGTCCTGGGCGGCCACGACGTCCATGACGGCCACCACCTCGTTCTGCTGGTAGAACGTCGCGCGGCCCAGGGTGTCGCCGGCCGACACGGCGCCGTTGACGTCGAACAGCTCGAAGGACTGGCTCACGTTGCCGTCCGGCGCGAACACCTCCACGACGGCGTCGGGGTCGGCGAACGTGGCGGGCACCGTCTTGTCCAGCCACGCGCCCAGGGCCACCTCGGCCACCACGGGCACCTCGCGCTCCTGGCCGCCCGCGGCCATGGCCACCGTGCGGTCGGAGTGGGCCAAGGGATAACTCACGCGGTTGTCGTACACCCAGTCGTACAGGGCGACGGCGTCGTCGAAGCGCTGGTTCTCGGACGTCGAGTGCAGCACGATGGCGTAGAGCGTCTCCTCGCCGCGCTGGCAGGCGCCCGCGAACGACTGGCCCGCGGCCTCGGTGTAGCCGGTCTTGATGCCGCAGGCGCCCTCGTACACGCCGATGAGGCGGTCGGTGGAGTGCAGCGTCACCGACGCGGCCGACCCGTCGGCGCGCGTGACGGGGATGACGGCCTCGTCGGTGGCCACGATGGCGCGGAACGTGTCATTCTCCATGGCGTAGGCGCACATGACGGCCACGTCGCGGGCCGAGCAGTGCATGTCGGCCGCGTGCGATCCGTTGTCGAGCCCGTGGGGGTTGGCGAACAGCGCGCCGTCCATCCCCAGCTCGGCGGCCTTGGCGTTCATGGCGGCCACGAACGCGGCCTCGGCGTCGCCCTGGCCCAGAAGCGGCCCGAGCGTCTCGGCGATGGCGATGGCCGCGTCGTTGCCCGACGGGATCATGAGCCCCTTGAGCGCCGACTCGAGCGTCATCGTGTCGCCGGCCAGAAGGCCCGCGCTCGACTCGCCCACCTGGGCGGCCCGCGCGCTCACCGTGACGGGCGTGTCGAGCGGCGCGCCGCTGTCGAGCGCCACGATGGCCGTCATCACCTTGGTGATGGAGGCGATGTGGGCCTGGGTGTCGGCGTCGCGCTCGAAGTACACCGTGCCGTCGGAGGACACGAGCGTCGCGTAGTCGGCGGCCACGTCGGGGCACAGCGACGCGGGCAGCCCGCGCGCCTCCACCGTGCGGCCCATGACGAGGTCGGTCTTGCGGACGTCGGCCCACGACGCGCCGGCGGCCGGGCCCATCGACACGCCCAGGGCCAAGGCGAGCGCCAGGGCAAGCGCGAGCGCCCCCCGGCCAAAGGACCGGGGGGCGGAGGCTGCGTGGGGCGCGGGGGCGCTAGGACGCATAGATCTCCTCGGCGCGCACCAGGGCGAAGCCGCCCGCGGCCAGGCGCTCCTCGGCGCCCTCGCCGTCGATCTTCAGCACGTCCACCGCGCCGTCGTCGCCGGCGGAGTAGCAGTAGCCGTACTCGACGTTGAGGTCGCACTCGTCGATGTAGGCCAGCAGGCGGGCCAGCCCGCCCGGCTCGTTGGGCACGCGCACGGCGATGACCGGCGTGGCCGCGGCGCGGTAGCCGGCGTCCACGAGCAGGCGCGCGGCCTCCTCGGGGCGGTCGCACAGCACGCGCACGACGCCGAAGTCAGCCGTGTCGGCCAGCACGAGGGAGTGCATGTTGCACCCGGCGTCGGCCAGGGTGCGGCACGCGGCCGCCAGGCGGCCCTTCTCGTTGGCCAGGAAGATGGAAAGCTGCGAGATCATTAGTTCTTCGCCTCCCTCAGGTCGATGACGCGCTTGGCCTTGCCCATGGACCGCTCGATGGTCTTGGGCTCCACGATCTTGATCTCCACCGACACCTGCAGGTTGCTCTTGAGCTCGGCGGCCAGGCGGGACTTCAGATCCTCGATCTTGCGCACCTCGTCGATGGGGAACTCGGGGACCGTCTCCACCTGCAGCTCCACGTGGTCGAGCGGGCCCTTGGTGGTCAGGATGATCTGGTACTGCGTGGCGATCTCGGGGAACTCCGTGATGACCTGCTCGATCTGCGACGGGAACACGTTGACGCCGCGGATGATGAGCATGTCGTCGGTGCGCCCGCGCAGGTAGTCGATCTTGCGGTGGGTGCGCCCGCACGCGCACGGCTCGGAGATGAGGCGCGTGACGTCGCGGGTGCGGTAGCGGATGAGCGGGGAGCACTCGCGCGTGAGCGTGGTGATGACCAGCTCGCCCCACTCGCCCTCGGGCAGCACCTCCAGCGTCTCGGGATCGATGATCTCGCAGTAGAACTGGTCCTCGGCCACGTGGATGCCGCCGCGCTCGGCGCACTCCATGGCCACGCCCGGCCCCATGATCTCGGACAGGCCGTACACGTCGCAGTACTGGACGCCCAGCTTCTCGGCGATCTCGTCCTTCATGTTCTGGGACGCCGGCTCGGCGCCGCAGATGACGGCGGAGATGGGGAACTCGGTGGCGGGGTCGTAGCCCATCTCGATGGCCGTGTCGGCGATGAGCAGGGCGTAGGAGGGCGTGCAGGCCAGGATGTCGGTGGCGCAGTCCTTCATCATCTGCACCTGGCGCTTGGTGTTGCCCGACGAGGTG
>JAAWAY010000111.1 GCA_022792415.1 Eggerthellaceae bacterium
GCAACGCCCGACGCGCCGCAGGCGGACACGGCGGCCAGCACGCACAGGATGACGGCTGTCACGGGATCGACGGACCGCCCGATGGTGTGGGCGGCGGCCATGGTCATGATGGTGATGGTGACGGCCGCGCCGGCCATGTTGATGGTGGCGCCCAGCGGGATGGACACGGAGTAGTTGTCCTTGTCCAGGCCCAGCTTGCGGCACAGCTCCATGTTGACGGGGATGTTGGCCGCCGAGCTGCGCGTGAAGAAGGCGGTCAGGCCCGAGTCCTTCAGGCAGCGCAGGATGAGCGGGTAGGGGTTGCGCTTGGTGCACGCGAACACGATGAGCGCGTTGGTGCCCAGCGCGATGACCAGCATGCAGGCCACCAGCACCAGGATGATGCGCCCGTACTCGAAGAAGATCTCCATGCCCGACGTGGCCACGGAGTTGTACACCAGGCCCAGGATGCCGAACGGGGCCAGGCTGATGACCCAGCGCACCACCATCGACACGGCGTCGGACACGGCGGTGAACACGTCCTTGGTGGCCTGCTTGGCGGCGCGCAGCGCGATGCCGAGCACCACGGCCCAGGCCAGGATGCCGATGTAGTTGGCGTTCATGAGCGCGTCCACCGGGTTGCACGCGATGTTCATGACCAGCGTCGTGAGCACCGCGCCGATGCCCTCGGGCGAGCTCTGCTCGACCACCGAGGAGGTGTCCAGCGTCAGCACGGTGGGGAACAGGTAGCTGGCGATGACGGCCACCAGCGCCGCCACCAGCGTGCTCACTATATACAGTATGACGACGGTCTTCATGGAGCCGGCCGTCTTGGCGTTGCACAGCGCGCTGATGACCAGGAAGAACACCAGCACGGGGGCCACGCCCTTCAGGGCGCTCACGAACAGGCTGCCCAGCAGGACGATGAACTCGCTCAGGCCGGTGAGCACCTCGCTGTCGGACTCGACCGGCACCACCAGCGCCAGCAGCACGCCGATGACCAGGCCCACGAGGATGCGCTTGATGAGGCTCACCTCGTTGTACTTCCTCACTACGTCTTTGACTGCCATGCAGCCCTCCTTGGAATTGGTGCGGGCGAAAGGACTTGAACCTTCACGGGTTTCCCCACCAGAACCTAAATCTGGCGCGTCTGCCAATTCCGCCACGCCCGCACGTCGATGACGGGGCGGCCCTCGTCCCGGCCGCCGCGCGCCCTGTGGCGCACGCCCCATCATAGCAGATGCGCCGGCAGGGCCGGTCAGCGTCGCGGCGATCGTGACAGGGGAGCGTGACGGAGGGTCACATCAAATGTCACACGTTTGCGTGACATTTGATGTGACCCTCCGTCACGCGAGGCGCGCCCCTGGTTGCAATCTCGGTGGAGCCGACGGGTCGTCGTGGCGCGTCGCGCGCGGTTATGACATAATGGCGAGTCGGTGCGCTCGTGCCCGCAGCCAGCCCCCGCCGGGGGCCAGCCGACGGCCGCGGAGCGCGAGACGCGTCGCGCCGGACCCGGCGCCAGAAATGCAGACTATGGAGGAAAGACACGTGGAGACTAAAGTAGAGGCACTCGAAGACAGCCGCGTCCAGGTGACGGTGACCATCGACGCCAAGGACGTCGACGCCCGCATCAAGAGGACGTACAAGGAGTTCGCCCAGCGCTACAACTTCCCGGGCTTCCGCAAGGGCAAGGCCCCGCGCCCGGTCATCGACAACGCGCTCGGCGCCGAGGCGGTGCTCGCCACGGTGTCCGAGGACCTCGTGAACGACGCCTACCCGCAGGTGGTCGAGGCCGAGGCCCTGTGCCCGGTCGGCCGCCCCGAGTTCGGCGACGCGGGCCTGGTCGAGGGCGGCAAGCCCTACGAGTTCACGTTCACCGTCGAGGTGAAGCCCGAGCTCACGCTGTCCAGCTACGACCCCGTGGCCGTCGAGCTGCCGCCGGAGGGCGCCACCGACGCCGAGGTCGAGGAGCAGATCGAGACGCTGCGCGGCCACTACACCACCTTCGAGGACGCCAGCGCCGCCACCAAGCTCAAGCCCGAGAACTTCGTCGACATCGCCGTGGTGGCCAAGGACGCCGACGGCAAGGAGCTCGAGGGCCTCTGCAGCGAGTCGCGCCTGTACGGCCCCGGCTCCGGCATGTTCTCCGAGGCCTTCGACGAGGAGATCATGGGCGTCAAGAAGGGCCAGGTCCGCGAGTTCACGCTCGACGTGCCCGCTGACGAGGAGGCCGTGCTGCTGGCCCCCTACGCCGGCCAGAAGGTGCAGTTCGAGGTCACGTGCAACGTGGTCAAGAAGAAGGAGCTGCCCGAGGTCACCGACGAGTGGGCCAAGGACACCATGGGCTTCGAGGACGTGGCCGACCTGCGCGAGCGCATCGCCGAGTCCATCACCGCCCAGAAGGCCGACATCCTGCCCCGCATGAAGGAGAACGCCTCCCTCGAGCAGCTGGCCGAGCGCCTGGAGGGCGAGGTGCCCGCGGGCATGGTCGAGGAGGCCGAGACGAGCCTGCTGCAGGACTTCTTCACCCAGCTGCAGCGCCAGGGCATGAGCTTCGACACCTACCTCATGCAGCTCGGCATCACGTCCGACCAGTTCAAGGAGGACGTGAAGGCGCAGGCCCTCGACAACGCCAAGCAGGAGCTGGCGCTGGAGGCCTGGGCGCGCCACTACGGCATCGCCGCCACCCCCGAGGAGGTCTCGGAGGAGTTCGTCAAGGCCGGCCTGCCCGACCCGGCCGCCGTGGAGAAGGAGTGGCGCGACTCCGGCCGCCTGCACCTCATCCGCGAGGGCGTCATCCGCTCCAAGGCCATGGACGACGTGATGGACAAGGCCGTCGTCACCGAGGTGGACCTGTCCGCCAAGGAGGACAAGCCCAAGAAGTCCTCCAAGAAGAAGACCGCCAAGGCCGAGGCTGACTCCGAGGAAGCCGCTGAGTAGCGCGCCTCTGACCGGCACGCTCATCAAAAGGGCCGCCTGACGTGGCATGATGCCGCGCAGGCGGCCCTTGCGTATGTTGTTTCCCTGGATGAGCCTTGCGCCCGCGGCCGTCCTATATCAGTATGGTAGCGAACCTGAGGAGACGGCCGCCTCGCGGCCGCAACGCGAAAGAGAGGCACCCATGAGCATCGAACGAGTGAGCAACGCGCTCATCCCCTATGTCATCGAGCAGTCCCCGCGCGGCGAGCGCAGCTACGACATCTACTCGCGCCTGCTGAACGACCGCATCATCTTCCTGGGCGAGCAGATTGACGACCACGTGGCCAACTCCGTCGTGGCGCAGATGCTGCACCTGGAGAGCGCCGATCCCGAGAAGGACATCCAGCTCTACATCAACTCCCCGGGCGGCTCGGTGAC
>JAAWAY010000112.1 GCA_022792415.1 Eggerthellaceae bacterium
CAACACGCCGCACACGCCGCTGCAGTGCTACGACGGCTACGCCCACGTGGCCGCCCTCGCCGAGCGCCACGGCCGCAAGCTGCCGGCGCGCTACCTCACCTCGGCCCACCCCGACCTCGTGCTGCGCGCCATGGAGACGGGCGAGCCCTACCCGGTGCGCGCCCTCATCGTGGAGGCCACCAACCCGCTGCTCACCTACGCCGACACCCACCGGGTGTTCGACGCGCTCATGGGGCTCGACCTCATCGTGGTGCTCGACTACTACCTGACCTCCACCGCCTCCATCGCCGACTACGTGCTGCCGGCGGCCGGCGCCGTGGAGCGCCCGACGTTCCAGGCCCACGGCGGCGTGGCCAACATCGCCTACGGCGGCCCCGCGGCCTGCGCGCCCTACCACGGCCGCAAGACCGACTACGAGGTGTTCCGCGCGCTGGGCCTGCGCCTGGGGCAGGACGCCGAGTGGCCGGAGGAGACGTTCGAGGAGGCCATCGCCATGACGCTGGCTCCCAGCGGCATGAGCTGGGACGCCTACTGCCAGCTGGGCCTGTACGCCCAGCCGCCCGCCTACGCCAAGCACCTCGAGCCCGGTCCCGACGGGCGCCCGCGCGGGTTCGCCACCACCACGGGCAAGGTGGAGCTGGCCAGCGAGACGCTGGCGGCGCTGGGCGGGCCGCGCCTGCCCGAGCCCGGCGAGCCGTGCCGGCTGTGCTCGGAGGACTTCGTCGCCGCGCGCGAGGCCGAGGGGTGGGCGCACCTGCCGCTCATCACCGGCGCGCGCAAGCAGCCCTACAACGCGTCGATGTACTTCAACAACGAGGACTTCCGCCGCCGCCATCCCTATCCGACGGCCGAGGTGAGCGCGGCCACGGCCGAGGCGCTGGGCCTGGAGGCGGGCGATGTGGTGGCCCTGGCCACCGATCACGGCGAGGCGCGCTTCGTCTTGGATATAATACGTATGAGAGATGGTCTAATACATGCGGACTACGGATGGTGGCACCCCGAGTGGGCCCCCGGCGCGCCGGACTTCGGCGGCATGTGGGAGTCCAACGTCAACTGCCTGACGTCGTGCTCGCTCGACGAGGGCGAGCCGATGATCGGCACGTGGTCGTACAACGCCATCGACTGCATGGTGCGCAAGGACGACCGGCCGCTCTCGTGGCAGCCCGGCTTCACGCCCGACCCCCGCGCGGGGGAGGGGCCGGTCGCCGGGGCATGAGGCCAGCCGCGCCCGGCCCGGCCGGCGTGTGGACGACGAAGGTACCCATCGGGGCTGTGGCCCCGCCAAGGAGAAGGAGTTCTACCGTGGCAGAGAAGAAGCAAGCCCTGCTGGTGTTCAGCAAGCCGCCCGTCCCGGGCATGGTCAAGACGCGCCTGACCGTCAAGCACGGCGGGTTCCTGTCCGACGAGCAGGCCGCCGAGTTCTTCAAGCGCTCGCTCTACGATGTGTCCGAGGCGTGCATGCACGCCCTCATCGAGCTGCAGCGCGCCAACGACGCCGCCGTGGCCGCCGACCCCAACGTGGACAAGGTCACCTACGACTTCTTCGTGTCCACCACGCCGGCCGAGAACATGGAGCTCATGCGCGAGACCTACGACGCCATCGGCCCGTGGCCCATGGACATCCACTACCTCACCGACAAGGGCGCCACGTTCGACGACCACTTCGACGACGCCTTCAAGCAGATCTTCGACCTGGGCTACGACGCTATCGTGTCCGTGGGCGGCGACATCCCCACGATGCCCAAGACCCACATCATCCAGGCCTTCCAGTGGCTCGACTACTTCGAGAGCCAGGGCACGCCCGGCTTCGTGATGGCCCCGTGCCAGGAGTGCGGCACGTCGCTGGTGGGCGCCAGCCGCGACACGCCCATCAACCACCAGGGCGTCTACTACAACCTGGACGGCAAGGCCGCGCTGGACGCCTACATGGAGAAGATCGTTGAGAAGGACATCCCCTGCGCCTACTTCGCGCCCATCGCCGACGTCGACGAGCGCACCGATCTGGCCCACGCCATCTCGTGCATGCGCGCCATCGAGCGGGCGGCGCGCTACCAGCCCGAGCTGTTCGTGCCGCGTCGCGTGCTCGACTGGGTGGACTACCTGGGCATCACCGTGTCCACCCCGCCCAACGACGAGCACGACCCGCGCCAGTACATCGACGGGGAGTAGCAGATGGCTGACGAGAGACGGCTCCTGCACACGACCGGCGCGCTGTGCCCCACGTGCCTGCGCGAGCTGCCGGCCGAGGTGTACGCCGACGCCGACGGCGTGGTGTGGATGACGCGCACCTGCCCCGACCACGGGCGGCTGGACACGCGCATGTGGCCCGACGCCGACCACTACGAGTGGCTGCGGTCGGAGGCGTTCCCCAAGACGCCGCCGGAGAACACGACGCCGGTGTGCGGCCCGTGCCCCAAGGGTTGCGGCACGTGCGGGCGCCACGAGCGTCGCGGCACGCTGCTGGAGATCGAGGTCACGCGCAACTGCAACCTGCGCTGCCCGGTGTGCTTCGCCAGCGCCGAGGGCAACGAGGGCGACCCCACGATGGCTGAGATCGACGCCATGTATGACGTCATCGCCGACGCCGTGGGCACCGACGGCGCCGTGCAGATCACCGGCGGCGAGCCGACGTGCCGCAAGGATCTGGCCGACATCATCCGCCTGGGTCGCTCCAAGGGCTTCTGGGGCATCGAGATCAACACGAACGGCCTGGTCATCGCCGCGCGCGACGGGTACTTGGAAGAGCTGGTGGCCGCGGGCCTGACCGGCGTGTACCTGTCGTTCGACGGGCTGACGGGCGACGTGTACGAGGCCACGTGCGGCCGCGACATCCTGGACATCAAGCTCAAGGTCATCGAGCGCTGCCGCGCCGCGGGCGTGCAGTGCGTGCTGTCGGTGGCCGTGGTGGCCGGCGTCAACGACGGCCAGCTGGGCGATTTGCTGCGCTTTTGCCTGGAGAACTCCGACGTGGTGGCGGGCCTGGCCCTGCAGCCGGCCTTCACGTCCGGTCGCTTCGATGCCGAGCGCGCGCTGCCCATGAGCTCGGGCGACGTCATCTTCGCCCTGGCCGAGCAGTCCGACGGGCTGCTCGCGCCCTACGACATCTGGCCTCTGGGCTGCTCCAACCCGCTGTGCGACACCGGCGTGTTCCTGGTGAAGGACGACGCCGCCGAGCACCCGAGCGGCTTCTACCCGGCCACGCGCGCCATGACCATGGACGAGTACGCGGCCGGCTACAGCCCCGACAGCCCCCAGGGCTCGGTGTTCCTGGACATCCTGTACAAGAAGGGCGTCGAGGTGCGCACGGGCCTGTCCATCATCATCATGAACTACATGGACGCCGTGTCCATGGACACCCAGCGCCTGCGCGAGTGCTCGATGATGGTGACGGTGCCCGACGGGCGCGCCATCCCGTTCTGCTCGTACCACCTGACCGACGCCGCCGGCCGGCGCGTGTACCCGCCGTGGGGCAAGGAGGAGCTGCGCGGGGTGGGCGACCGCCACGCGTAGTGCCCCCGAGGGCGGGGGAGGGCCTGAGGAGGGTGCTCACCAAGCGAGTTCCGCACGAGCCGAACAGCCCGGTGGGCTGTTCGCGCGAGCCAGGACTGTCTGAGCGACTGAGCATCCTCCCCAGGTCCTTCCCCGCCTCCCGCCCCGCTTGAGAGATGAGGAAGACATGGCCGACTACAAGGTTACCTGCGACGAGGCGCGCTGCAAGCGCTGCGGGCTGTGCGTCGCGTTCTGCCCCTGCTACGTGCTGGAGGCCAACGACGAGGGCTACCCGTTCATGGCGCACCCCGACCAGTGCGTGGGCTGCACGACGTGCGCGGGCAACTGCCCCACGCGCTCGCTCACCGTGGAGGCCGTAGGCGACGCCACCTTCGACCCCTTCGCCGACGAGCCGCGCGCCGAGCCGCTGGACGCCGCGCGCCGCGAGGAGCTGGCCGGCTACCAGCGCGCCATCATGGACGCGCTCGGCCTGCGCTGGCAGCCTGTGGCGGTGAGCCTCATCGCCGCCGACGAGTCCCTGCCCGACGTGCCCCTGCCGCCTGCGAACCTGCGCTTCTGCCAGGCCATGATGGCCGCGCGCCGCGGTGCGTCCATCCTGCAGCCGCCGCACCGCCACTCCTGCCCCGACGGCACGTCCATCTTCGGCATGACCGGCGTGCCCGAGAAGCTGGCCACGGGCGAGATCTACGTGCTGTTCCACAAGGTGGTGGACGCCGAGGCCGCCGCGCGCTGGGTGGCCGCGCGCCCGACGCTGCCGCCCAAGAGCCGCCGGGCCACCTACGTGGCGCCCCTGGCCAAGACGGTGCGCGAGCCCGAGGTGGTGGTGTTCACCGGCACGCCCGAGCAGATGATGTGGCTGTGCATGTCCATGAGCTACTTCACGGGGCATCGCCATGACTTCCACGCGAGCGGCTTCAACTCCATGTGCGTGGAGGCCGTGCTGCTGCCCATCGCCAACGACGAGCCCAACATCACGTTCGGCTGCTACGGCTGCCGCGCCGCCAGCGACATCGGCGAGGACATGATGTTCATGGGCGTGCCGACGCACCTTCTGCCCATGATCGCCGAGGGTGCCGCCGAGCTGGCCAAGAAGGCCATCCCCGACTCGCGCAACAAGATCTACGTCGAGCCCATCATGTAGCCGCGGGGCGGGTATACTGCTGGCATGCTGACCCTTGACCACATAGCAAAGTCCCTCGAGGCCGTGCTCACCTCCTATGACGTGAGCGCGGCCTATGTGTTCGGATCCTATGCGCGTGGTGACGCCTCTGAGGACAGCGACGTGGACGTGCGTCTGGAATGCGGTGATCGCATCGGATACGCCCAGCTGCTCGACATCCAGGAACAGCTCGAGGATTTCCTCGAGGTGCACGTGGAGATCGTCACCAACCCGCCGGAGCTCATGCGCCCCGCCTTCAGGGAGCGCATCGGACGCGATGAGGTGCTGCTCTATGAAGCCGCTTGAGCGCGACCTCGACCTCATCTCCGTCATCGAGGCCGACGCCCAGACGCTTCGGTCGCGCATCGATCGGTTCCAGCTTGACGAGGAGCGGTTCGTGTACGACCGGTCCGAGGAGGGCGAGCTTGCCTTCGATGCGGTCATGAGCCCCGTCTATCGCATCGCGGAGGACGCGCTCCACCTCTCGGCCGAGGTAGTTGACCGTCTCCCCGAACTGCCTTGGCGTGAGATCCGGGGGTTTCGCAACTTCGTGGCCCATGGCTACCGAGAGATCGACCGGCGGATAGCCTGGGAGGTCGCGACGAGGGATATCCCGCTCCTCGCCGCGGAGCTTTCGCGGTATCGGGAGGCAGCTGGGGGCGATTCGGCCTCCTAGAAGGTTCCGTCTGTCGTCGTCCTGCCGTGGATGACCCTCTGAGCTCGAAGGGAAGGACCCCATGCCTGATCTGTTCACGTTGCGGGCGGCCGTCGAGGCCGACCGGCCCTACCTGGATGCCTACTGCTATGCGGAGGGCATGGACAACCTGCCCTCGACAGAGGGCGTCACCGTGGCGGTCAACGCCGACGACGAGCCGGTCGGCCTCATCCGCATCGCGGTGGGCGCCAACGGCGCGGCCCATGTGAACCCGGTGGTCACCTACGAGGCGTGGCGGGGCTTCGGCGTGGGCAGGGCCCTCATGGAGGCGGCGCGCGCCGAGCACGGCGAGCTGCGCCTGGTGGCGCGCGGGGCGTCCGTGCCGTTCTACCGCGCGCTCGGGCTCGTCGACTGCGGATGGGAGGCCATCGACCTGAGCGTCACCGAGAACTGCGAGGGGTGCGACCTGACCGAGGAGTGCCGCCCCCAGCCCATGCGCTGGCCGGCGGGGGAGTAGGCCCCGGCTACGCGCCGATGCCCGCGTAGGCCCCGTGCTGGACGCACAGGAGCGTCTCGACGGGCGCCACGCGGCCCTTGGCGTCGCGGGAGGCACGGGCGGCCGCGGCCAGGACGCGGCCGATGACGAGCAGGTGGTCGCCGGCCGGCTGAACCGACTCCACCGTGCACAGCTCGTAGGAGAGCGCCGAGGCGGGGACAGGCAGGGCGCCCGCGCCGGGCGCGCCGTCCGGGCCCCCTTCGGCGGGCAGGCTCGCCATCACATAGCCCACGGCTGCCTCCTTGTCGAAGGAGCGCCCCGTGTTGTTCCCGCACAGCTCCGTGAGCGCCGCGGCGTCCGCGTCAGCGGCGTCCAGCGTGCTCAGGCTGAAGGCGCCGGTCGCGCGCAGAAGCCCCATCGTGTGCGACTTCTCGCGCAGCGCGAGGGCCACGAGTGGGGGGTTGTGCGACAGCGGCGTCACCCAGATGACGGTGGCGAACCCGACCGCGGGGCCGCCACCGGCTCGCTCGCGGGCACCGGCGTTCTCCGGCGCGCAGGCGCCCACGACCACGACGGGGCGCGGGTCCATAAGCGCGGCGACGTCGCGGCCCTCGGCGGGCTCGAGCGGCGCGGTGAAGGCGGGCAGCTGGGGCATGGCGGCGCGGGCGGCTAGTGCGAGCAGACGGGCGCGTCGGGCAGCTCGATGCCCAGGGCGTCGGCCGCGTCGGCGCGCAGCTCCTCGAGGGTCAGCTCGTAGCAGGCCAGGGCGTCGATCCAGCGGCGCAGGCAGTTGTAGCCCTTGTCGGTGAGCGTGAACAGGCGCTTGGCCGACCCCTCCTCGGGCGTGTCCCACGCCGACGTGACGAGCCCGGCCTCCTCCATGCGCTTGAGGGCGCGGTAGATGCCGGTGGCGTCGGGCTTCTTGCCCCCGAACATGGGGGAGTGCGCGGCCTGCTGCACGATGATGTAGCCGTGCATGGGCTGGCCGGCCTTGGCCATGAGCGTCAGGATGGTGGGCTGGGACAGTCGGTTGAGCGACTTGCCCAGCTCGGCGCATTCCTTGAGGTCTTCATCGGATTTGGGGTGGCAGCTGCTCCACATGAGGGCGCCCTCTCTCATCGTCTTGGTCTGAAAAGCACGGCTCTCATTCTCCCATAACTATTTGCACACTGCCAATAGTTTCTCGCTGAAGGTGGCGAGACCGCGACGGGAGGGCGGGTGCCGACGTGCCGCGGCTCGCGACGGGGACGGGAACGCCGCCGCCCGCGCCATCCGATCCCCTCCGCCACCCCGCACCGCGGGCTCATCCCGCGTCGCCCGGCCCCATCCGCCGCCCCTCCGTCGTTCACCTGCCCGAAACAAGGGGCGCCCCCGCGCTGGCGTACAATGGGCGGGAATCACCGCGCCCGCCCCGCGCCCGGCCACAGCCGGCGCGCTGAGCGGCGGGCGCCCGGAGCGACCAAGGAGCGCGCATGTGCGGAATCGTGGGCTACACGGGGGCCGATGAGGCCCAGCCGATCCTCATCGAGGGCCTGACGCGGCTGGAATACCGCGGCTACGACTCGGCCGGCGTGGCCATCGAGCAGGACGGCGCGCTCGAGGTGGTGTGCCGCAAGGGCAAGGTGAGCGGGCTGGCCCACACGCTCGCGCACTTCGACCTCGCCGGGACGTGCGGCGTCGGGCACACGCGCTGGGCCACCCACGGCCGGCCCTCCGAGGCCAACGCGCACCCCCACACGTCCTGCGACGGCGACATCGCCGTGGTGCACAACGGCATCATCGAGAACTTCGCCGAGCTGCGCGAGGAGCTGGAGGCCCGCGGCCACGCGTTCAAGAGCGACACCGACACCGAGGTGGTGGCCCACCTGGTGGAGGAGGCCTACGCCGATCTGGGCGATCTGCGCGCGGCCGTCGTCCATGCCGCGGGTCGCCTCATCGGCGCCTACGGGCTGGCCGTGGTGTGCGCCCACGAGCCGGGCACCATCGTGGCCCTGCGCAAGGACTCGCCCATCGTGGTGGGGCGCGGCGAGCGCGGCAGCTACGTGGCCTCCGACATCATCGCCATGATCGACGCCACCCGCGACGTGGTGGTGCTGGCCGACGGGCAGGTGGCCGTGCTGCGCCCGGACTCCATCTCCTTCTTCGACGAGGCGGGCGCGCCCCTCGACCCTCCCGTCACGCACGTGGACTGGGACGTCGACGTGGCGGAGAAGGGCGGCTACCCCGACTTCATGCTCAAGGAGATCCACGAGCAGCCCCGCGTCATCCGCGATACGCTGGCCGGGCGCCTGTCGGCCGGGGCGCTGGAGATCGACGAGCTGGACCTGTCGCCCGAGGAGCTCGACCTCATCGACCGCGTCTACGTCATCGCCTGCGGCACGTCCTACCACGCCGGCCTCATCGCGAAGAACCTCATCGAGGCGTGGGCGCGCATCCCCTGCGAGGTGGAGGTGGCCAGCGAGTTCCGCTAC
>JAAWAY010000113.1 GCA_022792415.1 Eggerthellaceae bacterium
GGATGGGGTTGTCGGCATAGGGCGGGAACACGTCGAGCGCATCGCCCCGCACCCGGAAGGTGCCGCGCTTCAACTCGTAGTCGTTGCGGTCGTACTGGATGTCGATGAGCTCGTAGATGACCTGGTCGCGGTCCATCTTGGGGCGCGCCGTGACGTAGTGCGACGCCGGCCAGATGGGCAGCGCCTCATAGGTCTGCAGCACCTCGCCCGTGACGTGGTCGACCTCGGCGATCTCCTCCACCTCGTCGCCCCAGAACTCGATGCGGATGGGGTTGTCGGCGTAGGGCGGGAACACATCGAGCGCGTCGCCGCGCACGCGGAACGTGCCGCGCTTGAGCTCGTAGTCGTTGCGGTCGTACTGGATGTCGATGAGGTCGTGGATGACGTCGTCGCGGTCGGCGGGCTTCTCGCGGTCGACGAACACGGCCATGCCCGCGTAGTCCATGGGGCTGCCGATGCCGTAGATGCAGCTGACCGACGCCACCACGATGACGTCACGCCGCGACAGCAGCGCGGACGTGGCCGCGTGGCGCAGCTTCTCCACCTCCTCGTTGATGGAGGCGTCCTTCTCGATGAAGGTGTCCGACGCCGGCACGTAGGCCTCGGGCTGGTAGTAGTCGTAGTAGCTGACGAAGTACACGACGGCGTTGTCGGGGAAGAACTCCTTGAGCTCGGCGGCCAGCTGGGCGGCGAGCGTCTTGTTGGGCGCCATGACGAGCGTGGGCTTCTGCACGGCCTCGATGGTCTTGGCCATGGTGAACGTCTTGCCCGAGCCGGTGACGCCGAGCAGCGTCTGGTAGCGCAGCCCCTCCTCGATGCCGCGGGCCAGCTTCTCCACGGCCTGGGGCTGATCGCCCGACAGCTCGAAGGGCGACACCACCTTGAGCGGGGTGGACGCGAGCCTCACCTCGGGGAGCTTCCCCTCCATGGCCACGCCCTCCAGGTTGGAAAGATGCGCCATCTCCGCCTGCCCTCGCTTTCCCTCTGATGATAAACGTACAGTTGTTCTATCATAGCATGGGAAAGGGAACCCGTCTCGTCAAAGCGGGCAAAAGGGTCAGCCGTTGGCAAACCTTAACCTACCCCACGGATGCCTTGTAGCCCTCCCACCAGGCGAGCACCTTGTTGCGTAGCTCCTCGGGGGTGCCGTCGTTGTTGAAGACGACGTCGGAGGCCTCGATGCGGTCGGCGTCGGTGATCTGGCGGGCGATGCGGCGGCGCACGTCGGCCTCATCGAAGCCCGAAGCCACGGCGCGCTCGACGCGCAGGTCGAGCGGGGCCAGCACGGCCAGCACCACGTCGGCCGAGTAGGCCAGCGACATCTCGCGGTTCTTGAACACGGAGTACTCCACCACCACGGCGGGCGCGCCCGCGGCCTCCAGCTCGGCCAGGCGGTCCTGGTAGACCTCCTCGATGCGCGGCATGGTGATGCGGTTGAGCTTGCGCGTGTCAGCCGGCGACACGAAGGCGCGCGCGGCCACCAGGTTGCGCACGACCTCGCCGTCCTCGCCGATGACGTCGTCGCCGAACGTGGCGGCCAGCTCCTCCTTCACCGTGTCCCACTTGAGCACCTCGTGGCCCACCTCGTCCAGGTCGATGTAGGGCAGCCCCTCGTCGACGAGCGCCTTGCGGGCCGTGGACTTGCCCGCGCCCATGCCGCCGACCACGAATATCTTCTTCATCATCCGACCTCCTCGATCATGGCGCCGCCCAGCACGGTGGAGCCCTGGTAGAACACGGCCCACTGGCCCGGCGCCGTGAGGGGCTGCGGCTCACGCAGCTCGACCGACGCCCCGCCTCCTTCATTGGGAGTAATGATACACGCAGTGGGCTCGGACCGGTATCGGAGTTTCACCATGGCCTCGAGCGGCGCGTCAGGCGCCTCGACGGCCTGCCAGTTGACCGGGCCCGTGCCCACGCGCCGCAGCAGCGCCTCGTCAGCCGGCCCCACCACCAGCGCGTTGTCCGCCACGCGCCGCTCCAGCACGTAGTAGGGCTCGGGACCCGCCACGCCGATGCCCTTGCGCTGCCCCACCGTGTAGCCCGCCAGGCCCTCGTGGCGCCCCACCACCGCGCCGTCGCGGCGCACGATGGGCCCCGGCTCGCCCAGGCCGCCCCGCCCCGCGAGGAAGGCGCGGTAGCCCTCGGGGGCGAAGCAGATGTCCTGGCTCTCGGGCTTGTCGGCCACAGCGAGGCCCATCTCGGCGGCGGCGGCCCGCACGGCCAGCTTGGTCATGCCGCCCAGCGGCAGCACCAGCCGCGCCAGCTGGTCCTGCGTGAGCAGCGCCAGCATGTAGCTCTGGTCCTTGCGGTGGTCGAGCGCCGCCAGCACGGCGCGCCGACCGCCCGCCAGCTGGCCGACGCGGGCGTAGTGCCCCGTGGCCACCGCCTCGCAGCCCAGCTCGTCGGCCGCACGCAGCAGGCCGGGCAGCTTGACGGCGGCGTTGCATCCCACGCAGGGGCTGGGGGTCAGCCCGGCGGCGTAGGCCGCGGCGAAGGGGGCGACCACGGCCTCGTCGAAGGCGGCCGTGGCGTCCACCGCCACGTGGCGCGCGCCCAGGCGCTCGCAGACGGCGGCGGCGTCGCGGCAGGACGCGTCGACATCCGGCGTGTCCTGCATCCGCAGCGTCACGCCCGTCACCTCGTAGCCCTCGGCCTGAAGCGCGGCCACGGCGACCGAGCTGTCCACTCCCCCGCTCATTCCCAGCGCGATGCGCGGCGCGTCCGCCATGATGACTCCTTCCCCGGGCGACATAAAGAAGGGGGCGGGGCACTCGGCCCCGCCCCCTCGCAGGCTTGGTGTCGGAAGACGCCTACTCGGCGGCCTCCTCAGCCTTCTCGGAACGCTCCTTCTTGCGCTTGGCAGGACGCTCCTCGGCCTGGATGGACTCGTCCACC
>JAAWAY010000006.1 GCA_022792415.1 Eggerthellaceae bacterium
CATGCCGCCCAGGATGCCGCACATGCCGGCGGACTGGGCGTTGCCCCCGTGCAGGCCCAGGGCCTCCACGCAGATGACGTGGGCGCCCAGCTCGGCGGCGCGGGCCGCGGCGTTCAGGCCGCCCCCGCCGGCGCCCACCACCACGATGTCGCACTCCCAGTCCCAGCGGTCGGGCACGGCCCGGGGCGGGATGGGGGTGGCGTCGTCGGCGGGGAAGGCCGCGGCGTTGTGCTCGCGGTACATGCCGTACAGGCCGCTCGCGTTGGTGTCGGCGCTGTCGGGCACCGTCACCTCGGCCGAGCCGTCAGCCGCCCAGCCGCCGATGCGCTCGTCGGCGTAGGCCGCCGCCGCGGGTACCCCGGCGACGCCGGCGGCAGCCGCGGCGGTGCCGGCGGTGAACAGCGCCGCGCGGGACAGGAAGTCGCGGCGCGAGAAGGTGCGCTTGGTCTCGTCCATGGTGGATCCTCCTATTCTGCGGTCCCGGCGGGCGCCGCGGCGGGGGCGTCGCCCCGCGCCTGGTCGAGCGCGTCGTCCACGGCGTCGCGCACGGCGGCGGTGGTGATGGTGGCGCCGCTGATGGTGTCGATGCCAGAGCCCTGCGCCGCCTCGATCATCAGGGCGTACTTGCCGTCGCGGATGGCCTCGAAGCCACCGACGGACTGCGTCTCGCCCTGCTGGTCGACGGCCAGGCACGTGATGCGGTTGTCCTGGACGAGCAGCGTGGTGCTCACCATGCCGGCCATGGCCGGCGCGCTGCCGGTGTACACGCCGTCGCGCAGGGGCTCGGCGGCGCGGGCCGCCGGGTCGGCGACCACCTCGGCCGCCCATGGGTCCTCCGTGCGCAGGGCCAGCTGCTCGGCGCTGGCGGCGTCCTTGGACCCCGATCCCTCGAACGAGGCCCCGCACCCGCTCAGGCCCAGGCTCACGGCGGCGGCGCCGCAGGCCACGGCGGTGAGCTTCTTGGAAAGGTCGTCTCTCATGGCTCTCCCCTCTCCCTAGGCCGCCACGGAGGCGTCGGCCGAGCGGGCGGGCTCAGCCCAGCCCTCGGGCACCTCGTAGTCATGGCAGGTGTTGCAGTACATGACGGACTGGCCGTGCGCGCTGTGGCAGTTGCTGCAGTCGATGGCGCGACCCTGGTGCGAGTCGTGCGGGTTCACGCCCTCCTCGCCGCCCCAGTCGGCGGTGGCCGCCACCACGTCGTCGAAGTCATGGCAGCCCGACACGGCGCACATGGCGGAGTCGGAGCGGACGCCGACGCGGGTGAGCATGCCGTCCTCGTCCACGTCGTAGTCGCCCGACACCCACACGAGCGCCTCGTGCACCTGCTCCTCCATCTTGGGCTCGTGGCACTGCAGGCACGTGGTGCCCTCCACCTGGTGGGCGTGGGCCATGAGGGCGTCGTCCTCGTAGTAGCCCTCGACGTAGGGATCCATGGGCACGTGGCAGATGGCGTTGCAGAAGCTGGGCTGCTCATGCCACACCCAGAACCCGCCGCCTGCCACCAGCACCACCACGGCCACCACGGCCACGACGATGGACCAGCGCCTCCGCGCGCGGCGGGGCTGCGGCGCGCCCGACCCCCCTTCTTCCCCCGTGGCCTGCGGGTCCGGCCCCCGGACGACGTCATCACGTCTCGTCTCCTTGTCCATGTCCCCTCCCGTCCCTCCTTGTACTTGACGGATAATTGCTTCACCGAAGTATTCTTTTTTATACATCAGTGAAATTTAATGGCGCGAGTATAGTCCGTTTCACCTGCGTATTAAAGATTTAATTGACGAATCTCAACAGCATGTCAACCATTGACGGATTGTCAAATGTGTTCATTGACGGGCCGTCAATCCATGGGATATCGTCCCGGAAAACGCAGCGCGCGAGGATCATCGTCGACGGCGCGCGGATGACGAGGCGGCCCCGCCGCCGGAGAGGAGGAGGACATGGACGCCACCGAGGCCTACGACATCGCCCCCTCCCCTGCCGCGCGCCGGCGCCCCCACGCCATGATGGACCCCGCCGAGCGCCGCGAGGAGATCATCGCCGCCGCGCGCGCCCTCTACGAGGAGAAGGGCCTGGCGCGCACCACCATCCAGGACATCACCGGGCGCATCGGCGTGGCGCGATCGCTGTTCTACCACTACTTCCCCGACAAGGACGCCGTCACCTCCGCGGTGCTCGACGCCTACATCGCCGACTACCTGGAGGCGCTGCACTACTGGAACGCCAACCGCCGCCAGGGCGACATCGAGCACGCGCTGTCCAGCGTCGTGCGGCTTCTGCGGGTGGCCCTGTTCGAGCACGACGCCTTCCGCGCGGCGCTCGCCTCGCGTGAGAACGCCGCGCTGTACCTGGAGTTCATCAACCGCGTGGCCGACCAGACGGCCACCTACCTCATCGAGAGCACGGTGCGCGACTACCAGGCGCTGCACGAGGTGCGCATCGACCATCTCTACGAGACGTTCTACGTGCTCATCCTGGGCATCATCGGGTACATGCGCCACCATCCCGACGCCGACGACGCGCTCATCGCCGACCTCATCGCCCAGACGCTCCACATGGAGCGGGGCCAATAGCCTCACCACGCCCGCCCCTGGGGCGCGGCGACGAAGGCTCTCATCGGCCGCGGCAGCCCCGCGGGGCGCCCCAGCCGATGAGAGCACCTGACAGGCGCCCGGACTGCCGGCCGGACGACGACGAGAGAACAGGAGCAGACGACCCGGCACGTGCCATCCGGAAGACAACATCACACCTAAGGAGGGGTATTCCATGTTGTTCGACGTCTACGGACCCAACGCCGTCTTCCAGTGGGGCGGCCTGATCATGGTCCTCGTCTCTCTCATCCTGCTCAACGAGTTCGCGCGCCGCTCGAAGGCCGGCGGCATCTTCATGTTCTTCGGCGTGTGCGGCTTCATGACCGTCTACTGCCTGGCCGTCGAGATCGGCGCGGCCATGGGCGCCGAGTGGGCGCTCACCAACCCCACGCACACCGACATGAACAGCTGGTTCCACTACGCCAAGGTGTACGCGGCAACGGCCGGCTGCATCGGCTTCATTATGCTCAAGTTCTCGTGGACCAAGGTCGGCCGCGCGCACTGGTTCAAGGCCTTCCCCGTCGTCATCGTGGCCATCAACATCCTCATCGCCGTGGTGAGCGACTTCGAGAGCGCCGTGCGCGCCTGGGGCACCACCTGGGTGTCCAGCGAGGGCGTCACGCTCTACGGCGGCTGGCACAACGTGTTCAACGGCATCGCCGGCCTGCTTAATATCGCCTGCATGACCGGCTGGTTCGGCATCTACATCTCCAAGAAGCGCCAGGACATG
>JAAWAY010000114.1 GCA_022792415.1 Eggerthellaceae bacterium
GACTTCCACGTTGCGAACGTGGCGCTCTCCCAGCTGAGCTACATCCCCACGGGTGCTGCGCCTTGGCGCGACAACATATAGTGAAGGAACGGCCGCCGTTTGTCAACGCACACAGCGGCAGATTCCACAACCGGCCGTTAGGCCAGGACGCGCTCCCCCTCGGCCTCGACCATGAGGTCGTCCTCGAGCGGGTTCTCCTCGATGAACGGCGCGAACAGCGGCTCGCCGTTCTGCGACAGCTCGACCATGCCGGTGAGGACGTCGACGTACTGGTAGGACTGACGCGCGGTGCGGCCGCGCTTGCGATCCACCTCCATGATGAACAGCTGGGGGTGCACCTGGGTGAGGACGCCCTCGCTCTCGACGATCTTCGAGCGGCCCATGTTCGCGCGCACCTTCAGCCTCTGTCCGACGAAGTCATGCAGCGTGTCATGAATCGAGTCGACGATCTTTGCCTGCTTTGCCAAATCCATTCGAAATCATCCTTATCGGGTACATCAGGTAGAAGCGACAGTTAACAGCTGCATATCATACCATCCTTGTCAAGAGAAAGTTTGCCTTGGCTAGCTATTCCCGCGTAAGAACATAAGACTATGTCCGAAAGGCGGATGAGGGTGGGGGCGAGGAACGTGCCGCGGGGGCTTGGAGGACGGAATGGCGTGGCCACAGCGGAGCCCTCGGAAGCCCCCAGAGGACGGGATGGCCCGGCCATAGAGGGCACGTCGCGGGCCCCGGCCGCCGCTCGCCACACCGAACGCGGAGGGGATGTGAATTCTCCCTCGCCTTCGTCGGAGCGGAGTCGGAGAGGAGTAGACTCATCATTACATTGATGAACTACCTACCGTGACCGAGGTGCCCATGTCCCCCGCCCCCCTCTCTCCCGCCAGCGACGATCTGACCCTGGATTCCACCTACCTGCTGGGCTTCGAGATGGCCCACCGGGCCCTGCGGGAGGGGCTGGCGTCGTTGAGCTCCCTCAACGTCACGCAGTACCGCGTGCTCACCAAGCTGCTGCAGGCCCCCGGGCCCGTCAACCAGGGCGAGCTGGGACGGCTGCTGGCACTCAAGCCCAACGTGGTCACCCAGGCGGCCGACGCCCTGCAGCAGGAGGGCTACGTCAGCCGCTCGACGGGCGATGCCGACGGCCGCACCCGCTTCCTCTCCATCACCGACGCGGGACGCGCCCACGTACAGGCCGTGAACGAGGCGCTCATCGCCAGCCTGTACGCCACGTTCCCCACCGAGGACCCGACCTACCGCACCATCCTGGAGGCCGCCATCGCCGCGGGATCGCGCATCGAGCCGCCCCTGGACGGCGGCCAGCCGCCACGCTACCCCGCCACCCGCGCCCTCGTGGCCGTGGAGCTCGTCCGCCAGGAGACCGAGCGCACGCTGCGCGACGTCTGCGGCGCCTCGTTCAGCGAGTGCCGCATGGTCCAGCGCCTGGCCGAGGTGGGGCACCCCGTGCGCGTCGGCACGCTGGGCGAGTCGCTCATGCTGTCGCCCGTGAACGCCGCCCGGGCGACCGATCGGCTGGTCAAGCGCGGGTGGGCGCGACGCCTGCGGTCGCCGGAGGACCGCAAGGCGGTCTACGTGGCCCTCACCGACGAGGGGGCCTTCCAGGGCGACGTCATCGGGGCCACCGTGAACGAGCTGGCCCGCACGCGCCTGTGGGCCAACCTGGCGGCGGAGCACCGCGCGGCCATCCAGCAGATGGGGCACATCGTCATGGCCGACCTGCAAAGGCGCAAGGCCGCGCAGGAGCGCGAGCTGCTCGGCCAGCTGCAGCCCGCCTAGGCGCACACCTCGCCGGCCTGGGGCGACGGGTGCCCCGCATGCCCCAGGCGAAGCGCGTGCCGCAAAGAGACGACGCCCCCTCCGGGAGGGGGCGTCGCGTCATCCGTGGGGGCAGGCACCCTGCCGCCACGCGTCTTTCCAGCAGGCCGCCGGCCTAGGCGCGCACCTCGGCGGGCGCGGCCACCACGGCCGACGCCTGGGCGCGGGCCGCCACGCGGGCGGCGCCGAAGGCGATGGCCAGGTTGACCACCACGTCAGCTGCCACCCAGCCCAGCAGCGCGGGCACCTGGATGCTGGCCGTGTTGAGCGCCGCGAACGTGCCCAGCGTGAGCACGGCCACCACGGCGCCGCAGGCGGCGCAGGCCACGAGCAGCGACGTCGTCAGGCTGCGTCCGGCGCGGGCACGCTCCACGCAGGCCACGAGCGTCATCTGGGCGGCGGCCAGAAGCGTGCCGAGGAACGCCGCGAACGCCACCACACCCAGCACGATGACGGGAAGCCCCGGCAGCTTGGAGCTCATGGAGCCCACCTGCACGGCCGACAGGATGCCGAATGCCAGCAGCACCAGGCACACGATGGCCACGAGCGCCGTGGCCCAGCCCCACAGGAACGCGACGCCCACGCGCCCGGCGCCCTCCTGGCCGCGGGCGTACAGCGCCGCGCCCAGCACGGGCCCGGCCGTGGACAGCACGAGCGCCAACCCCGCGGCGAACAGGAAGGCAACGAAGGCCGACCCTGTGAGGATGGAGCACACGACGTCCAGGATGGGCACGCCCGACGCCGAGATGTAGTCGAAGGCCAGGATGCCCGCCGACCCGGCGAACTCCAGGGCCACGCGCCCCAGCAGGGCGATGATGAGCGCCAGCCCGAACAGCGTGAGGTAGGGCCGCGCCATGGATCGCATGGTGTCCTTCATGCTACTCCCCCTTCTCGTTCTCGACCGCAGACGTGCCGCACAGGTAGCCGCCGCAGAACGCCAGCCCCACGTCGCCCATGAGCGAGCCGAGGATGGGATCGCCGATGTAGCTGTTCTCGCCGCAGGCGCCGCCGGCGGTGTGCCAGCCGGCGTACAGGCCGGGGATGACGCGCCCGTCGGTGCCCATCACCTGCATCTGGTCGTTGATGAGCAGGCCGGCCTTGGTGCCGTACAGGTTGCCGCCGATGCGGCA
>JAAWAY010000115.1 GCA_022792415.1 Eggerthellaceae bacterium
CGCCCACAAGGTGTTCTTCCTCACCGACGTCGACGGCCTCTACGAGGACTACCCCGACCGCTCCACGCTCATCTCGTCCATGACGGCCGAGGAGGCGCGCGCCATGATCGAGGAGGGGGCCGTGGCCACGGGCATGATCCCCAAGCTGCGCTCGTGCGTGTACGCCCTGGACGCCGGCGTGAAGAAGGGCCACATCATCAACGGCACCACGCCCCACGCGCTGCTGCTGGAGATCCTCACCAACAACGGCATCGGCACCATGGTCACCGGCGACGCCCCGGCCGAGGCGTTCGCCGCGCCCCTGGGCAACTTCGCCGCCAAGCTCATCGAGAACCGCGCGTGACAGAGGGTCACGTCAAACGTCACACGCCCCCGATCCCGCGTCCCGCCCCGACCCATCCCGTCCCGAGAGGAGCCCCCATGTCCCTGGAAGAGCAGAAGAGCCTGGAATCCGCCTACGTCATGGGCACGTTCGCCCGCAAGCCCGTCGAGTTCACGGAGGGCCGCGGCATGGTGCTGGTGGACGCCGAGGGCCGCGAGTACCTCGACTTCCTGTCCGGCATCGGCTGCGACTGCCTGGGCCACTGCCCCCCGGCCCTCGTCGAGGCGCTGGACGCGCAGGCCGGCCAGCTCATCCACGTGAGCAACTACTTCTACATCGAGCACCGCGGCCAGGTGGCGCGCCACATCTCCGACCTGGTCAACCGCTACGCCCCCGAGGACGAGCGCGGCCCATGGAAGTCGTTCTTCACCAACTCCGGCGCCGAGTCCAACGAGTGCGCCATCAAGCTGGCCCGCCTGCACGCCCGCCGGCGCGCCGAGGCGGCCGGGCCCGACGCGCCCATCCCGTACAAGGTGGTCACGGTGGACGCCAGCTTCCACGGGCGCACCATGATGACGCTGGCCGCCACGGCGCAGCCCAAGTTCCACGTGGACTTCGCCCCCATGCCCGACGGGTTCCTGGACGTGCCGCGCAACGACGTGGCCGCGCTCGAGGCGCTGTTCGAGGCGCATGGCCCCGAGATCTGCGCCGTCATGCTGGAGTGCGTGCAGGGCGAGAGCGGCGTGCATCCCATGACGCCGGAGTTCCTGGCCGCCGCCCGGCGCCTCACGCGCGCGCACGGCGCCCTGCTCATCTGCGACGAGGTGCAGTGCGGCGTGTTCCGCACCGGCCGCCCCTTCGGGTTCCAGCACTACGGCGTCACCCCCGACGTCATCGCGCTGGCCAAGGGCATCGCCGGCGGCTTCCCGGCCGGGGCCTGCGCGGCCCGCGCCGAGGTGGCCGACCTGTTCACGCCCGGCGACCACGGCACCACCTTCGGCGGCAGCTGCCTGGCCATGGCCGCGGCCGAGGCCGTGCTCGACGAGCTCGACGGCGGCGGCTACGAGCAGTCCGTCACCGAGGCGGGGGAGTACCTGCGCGAGCGTCTGGCCGCGCTGCCGCACGTGCACGACGTGCGCGGCCTGGGCCTCATGGTGGGCTGCGACCTGGACGACGACGCGCCGAGCGCCCCCGAGGTGGTGTCGGCGGCCCTCGAGGCGGGCTTTGTCCTCAACGCCACCGGCCCGCGCACGCTGCGCTTCCTGCCGCCGCTCATCTGCGGGCGCGAGCACATCGACGCCCTCGCCGACGCGCTGGCCGCCCTCCTCTAGGGCGGCTTCGGCCCCGGGGCTGCCCGCGGATCGGCGCGGGCCCCGGGGCCGCTCGCGGACGTGATGATTTCCGCTTGGTAAATTTTCCGTTGACGAATCTGCTCGTTGCGTTATTATCCCCACCAAGCAATTCGCTGCTTCGCGGTCATCGTTACCGCGCCTGGAAGATCGAACGAGAGGAAACGCGCCGCCATGCAGACCGCCGGTCTCATAGCATCCCAGCCCATCGCCGCCGGCGATGTGCCCGCGTTCTCCTGCGCTTCCGCCACGGTCGCCCGACGCCGACGCGTCGAGGTGACGACCCGTCTGCGACGACGTTAGTCAGTCGCACTCCCCAAAGGGCCGCTTTTCTCCCTTCTCGCCTGTCTCGCTGAAGGCAGGCACCCGTGAGGGCCGCCCGGCGCTCACTGTGATGAAAAGCCGTGGTACGCAGCAGCATTCCGCCGAAATCCCTGGGGCGCCCGCATGGGCTCGCCCCGCCTCGCGCCAACGCCGCCTTCGCGTCCCGCAGATCCGGGCACCAGCCAAGTCAGGACACGAACGAAAGGCACTCATCATGACGCAGCAGAACACCCCCAAGGACAAGGTCATCCTCGCCTACTCCGGCGGCCTGGACACCTCCGTGTGCATCAAGTGGCTCCAGGAGAAGTACAACCTGGACGTCATCGCCGTCGCCGGCGACCTGGGCCAGGACCACGACGGCCTCGAGGCCATCAAGGCCAAGGCCCTCAAGTCGGGCGCCATCGAGTGCCTGGTGGTGGACATGCGCGAGACGTTCGCGAGCGAGTACCTGACGAGCGCCATGGCGGCCAACGCCCTGTACGAGAACAAGTACCCGCTCGTGAGCGCGCTCTCGCGCCCCCTCATCGCCAAGCACCTGGTGGACGCCGCCCACAGCTTCGGCGCCAAGTACATCGCCCACGGCTGCACCGGCAAGGGCAACGACCAGGTGCGCTTCGAGTCGTCCATCCTCATGCTCGACCCCGACCTGCAGATCATCGCCCCGGTGCGTGACTGGGACCTGGGCAGCCGCGAGGAGGAGATGGCCTGGGCCGAGGCGCACGGCATCGACGTGCCCACCACCAAGGCCTCGCCCTACTCCATCGACGACAACCTATGGGGCCGCGCCATCGAGTGCGGCGTGCTGGAGGATCCCTGGGCCGAGCCGCCGGCTGACATCTACACCATGACCGTCGACCCGGCCGAGGCGCCTGACGAGCCCACCTACGTGGACGTCTCGTTCGCCCACGGCATCCCGTGCGCCCTCGACGGCACGCCGATGAGCTACCTGGACATCATCTACGCCATGAACGACATCGCCGGCAACAACGGCTACGGCCGCCTCGACATGATCGAGAACCGGCTCGTGGGCGTGAAGAGCCGCGAGTGC
>JAAWAY010000116.1 GCA_022792415.1 Eggerthellaceae bacterium
ATGGAGGGCTCGAAGCAGGCGGGCGTGGCCTTGGTGATGTCGTTGGTGATCTCGTCGAGCGTGTAGCCCACGGCCAGCTTGGCAGCCGCCTTGGCGATGGGGAACCCGGTGGCCTTGGACGCGAGCGCCGAGGAACGCGACACGCGGGGGTTCATCTCGATGATGACCATGCGCCCGTTGGCCGGGTTGACGGCGAACTGCACGTTTGAGCCGCCCGTCTCCACGCCGATCTTCTCCAGGATGGCGAGCGATGCCACGCGCATGCGCTGGTACTCGACGTCGGAGAGCGTCTGGGCCGGCGCCACGGTGATGGAGTCGCCGGTGTGCACGCCCATGGGGTCGAGGTTCTCGATGGAGCAGATGATGATGCCGTTGCCCGCGCGGTCGCGCATCACCTCCATCTCGTATTCCTTCCAGCCCTCGATGGACTCCTCGACCAGCACCTCGCCGGCCGGGGACAGCTCCAGGCCCTGGGACACGATGAGGCGCAGCTCGTCGAGGTCGTGCGCGATGCCGCCGCCCGCGCCGCCCAGCGTGAACGAGGGGCGCAGCACCACGGGGAAGCCCAGCTCGGCGGTGATGGCCTCGGCGTCGGCCACGGAGTAGGCGTAGCCCGACCGGGCCGTCTCCACGCCCAGCTCCTCCATGCACTCGTTGAACAGCTTGCGGTCCTCGCCGCGCTCGATGGCGGCCAGGTCGCAGCCGATCATCTCCACGCCGTAGCGCTCGAGCACGCCGGACTTGGCCAGGTCGACGGCCGTGTTGAGGCCCGTCTGGCCGCCGAGCGTGGGCAGCAGCGCGTCGGGGCGCTCGCGCTCGATGACCTTCTCGACGAACTCGGCGGTGATGGGCTCGACGTAGGTGGCGTCGGCCAGGCCGGGGTCGGTCATGATGGTGGCGGGGTTGGAGTTGACCAGGATGACCCGGTAGCCGTCCTCCTTGAGCACCTTGCAGGCCTGGGCGCCGGAGTAGTCGAACTCGCAGGCCTGGCCGATGACGATGGGGCCCGACCCGATGACCAGGATGGACTTGATGTCTTCGCGCTTGGGCATCTTACGCCACGCTCCCCTCGGTGTCCTCGGCGAAGCGCCAGCCGGCCAGGCGGTCCTCCGCGATGTCGATGTCCAGGTAGTCGCCGCGGCCGTCCATGAGGCGCGTGAACGCGGTGAACAGGTAGTGGGCGTCGGTGGGGCCCGGCGCCGCCTCGGGGTGGTACTGCACGCTGAAGGCGGGGATGTCCAGGCACGCGATGCCCTCGGCCGTGCCGTCGTTGAGGTTGACGTGGGTGAGCTGGATGCGCCCGAAGCGCTCGTTGGTGACGACGGGGGCGCACTTGGCCCGCGCCCAGAAGCGCAGGTCGTCCTCGTGGCCGCGGAAGCCCGCGGACTGCTCGGGCACGAGCGGGCCCAGCGTGGGGAACAGCAGGCCGAACCCGTGGTTCTGGGCGGTGATCTCCACGCGGCCCGTGCGCAGGTTCATGACGGGCTGGTTGCCGCCGCGGTGGCCGTACTTGAGCTTCTCGATGGCGGCGCCGCAGGCCTTGGCGATCATCTGGTGTCCCAGGCAGATGCCGAAGACGGGTACCTTGCCCAGCAGCTGCTCCACCTGGCGGTACGTGCCCTCGACGGCCTCCGGGTCGCCGGGGCCGTTGGACAGGAACACGCCGTCGGGCTCAAGGGCCAGCACGTCGGCGGCCGGCGTGTCCCACGGCACCGCCGTGACGTCGCAGCCCACGCGCACGAGGCCCTGCAGGATGGACTTCTTGGCGCCGCAGTCGTAGGCGACCACCCGGTAGCGGGGCGCGTCCGGGTCGGCCAGGGCGAAGCGCTGGCTGGCCGGCAGGTCGTCGGCCGTGAAGCGGGCCGGCTCCTCGCGCGACACCGTGGCGGCCAGGTTGACGCCGACGATGGACTCGCTGGCGCGGGCCTTGGCCACGAGGGAGGCGGGGTCGGCGTCGAGGGTGGACAGGACGGCGCGCTGGGCGCCGTGCTCGCGGATGTGGCGCACGAGGGCGCGGGTGTCGATGCCCTCGGCCGCCACCACGCCGTGGTCGCGCAGGAAGTCGGGCAGGCTCATGGTCGAGCGCCAGTTGGACGGCGTGGCGCACAGGTCGCGCACCACCAGCCCGCGCAGCGCCGGGTGGTCGGACTGGCAGTCCTCGGGATTGACGCCGTAGTTGCCGATCTGCGGGTAGGTCATCGTGATGATCTGGCCGGCGTAGGAGGGGTCGGTGATGACCTCCAGGTAGCCCTCCAGCGACGTGTTGAAGCAGATCTCGCCGAACACCTCGCCGGGCGCGCCGCACGCGGTGCCCTCGAACACGGCGCCGTCCTCCAGCGCCAGCACGGCCGGTCCGGCCGCGGGCTTCGACGTGCCCGCCAGAAGCCTCTCGGATATCTCGCTCAAGCCTCGGTCCTCTCTCGTCGTGCCGCGCGCACGCCCCTCCCCCGCCCCTCGCGGCGGCGCCGGCCCCCAGCCGGCCCGCCCACGAAAAGCGCCCCCGTCACGGACGAGGGCGCACTGGTGGTGTAATGAGGTTGTGTGTCGCGCACCTTGTCGGTCTCTCAGTACCGCCCTTAAAGGCTGCCCGACAGTATACGCCCTGCGGCGCCCGGGCGGGGCGGGATCGCGGGAATTCCACGGCGCGCGGCCGCGAGCGGCGCAGGCGGCGACGGGTGGCCCGGGCGCGCCCCCGTCACGGCCGGGACGCGGCGTCGCGGGCCAGCCGGTAGCTCACCAGGCTGGGGCGCCCCGTCCACGGGTCGGGCTCGACGAGGGCGTCCAGGCCGAACACCTCGCGCAGCACCTCGGGCGTCATGACGGCGTCGGGCTCGCCCGCGGCGCGGATGGACCCGTCGCGCAGGGCGATCATCCAGTCGGAGAAGCGCGCGGCCAGGTTGAGCTCGTGGATGACGAGCGCGATGGTCTTGCCCTGGTCGCGGTTGAGCGCCTGCAGCAGCTCCAGCACCTCCAGCTGATGCGCCATGTCCAGGTAGGTGGTGGGCTCGTCGAGCAGGATGAGCCCCGTGTCCTGCGCGAGCGCCATCGCTATCCAGGCGCGCTGGCGCTGGCCGCCCGACAGCGCGTCGAGGGGCCGGTCGGCGAACTCCTCCAGGTGCGTGATGGACAGCGCCCAGTCGATGATGTCGCGGTCCGCGTCGGTGAGCCGCCCGAAGCCGCGCTGGTGCGGGTAGCGCCCGTAGCCCACCAGTTCGCGCACCGTCAGGCCGCCGGGGGCCGTGGGCGCCTGGGGCAGCAGCGCCATCCTGCGCGCCACCTCGATGGTCGGCATCTCGGATATGAGGCGCCCGTCCAGGTAGACCGCGCCGCTGCGCACGGGCATGGTGCGCGAGAGCGCCTTGAGCAGCGTCGACTTGCCGCAGCCGTTGGGGCCGATGACGGACGTGACGCGCCCGGCGGGGATGGCGACGTCGAGGGGGCTGATGATGAGGCGCTCGCCGTAGCCCACCGACACGCCCTCGCCGCGCAGCGCGGCGTCGGCGAACTGGTCGCAGTCGCGGTCGCAGCCCTCGCACACCCGGGTCTCTCGTTCGTCCATGGCCCCTGCCCTCCTACGCCTTGGCCAGCAGATACAGGAAGTACGGCGCGCCGATGACCGCGGCCACGAGCCCCACGGGGATCTCGTTGGGCGCGAGCAGCGTGCGCGAGATGATGTCGGCCGCCAGCATGAGCACGGCGCCCACGAGCACGGTGGCCGGGATGAGCACGCGGAAGTTAGGCCCCACCAGGCGCCGCGCCAGGTGCGGGCACACCAGCCCGACGAACGTGAGGCCGCCGCCCACGGCGCAGCACAGCCCCGAGCAGCCCACCGCCACGGCCAGAAGCCCGCGCAGCGACCGCTCGACGCCCACGCCCAGCCCCGTGGCGGCCAGCGGCCCCAGCGCCAGCACGTTGAGCAGGCGCGCGTTGTACCACGCCACGGCCACCAGCGCGCCCAGCCCGACGGCGAGCAGGGCCACGTTGGGCCAGCTTGCGCCCCAGATGTTGCCGGCGATCCAGTTCTGGACGAAGGCGTAGTCGCCGTCTGACATCCGCAGCATCAGAAGCGACGTGACGCTGGCCAGGCCCGTGGACAGCGCCACGCCGATGAGCAGCAGGCGCCCCGGCGAGCTGGCGCCGCGCACCACCGACAGGCGGTAGCCCCCGAAGGCCACGGCGAGCGACCCGGCGAAGGCGAGCACGGGCAGCGCCACCGCGGCCGGAACCGCGCCCGAGGGGACGAGCACGGTGAAGCCCGCCACCAGAAGCCCTGCCCCGGCGTTGATGCCGAGCACGCCCGGGTCGGCCATGTCGTTGCGCGACACGCCCTGCAAAAGGCACCCGGACACGGCCAGGCCCACGCCCACCAGAAGCGCGGTGAGCACGCGGGGCAGGCGCAGCTCGACGAGCGTGTAGCGCAGGCTCTGCCCGGCGGTGCCGTCGACGACCGACCAGAGCTCCTCGAGGCTGATGCTGCGGTAGCCCGCGTTGACGTCGCACCACAGCAGCACGACGCCCAGCGCGGCGAGCGCGATGAGCACCACGGCATTGCGGCGTGTCCTGCGCGCGTCAGTCAAGGCCCACCCCCTCCCTCCGGGCGCACCAGATGAAGAACGGCACGCCGATGATGGCGAAGATGAAGCCGATGGGCACCTCGGTGGGCGCGATGGCGGTGCGCGCCACGACGTCGGCCAGCAGCATGAGCAGCGCGCCGCCCACCATGGAGGCCGGGATGACCGAGCGGTAGTCGCTGCCCACGAGGGGGCGCACGACATGGGGCACCATGAGGCCCACGAACGCGATGGGGCCCGCTAGCGCCACGGAGGCGCCGGCCAGCACGAGCACGATGACCAGGCACAGCGTCCGTGAGCGGCTGACACTCACCCCCAGGCCCTGCGCGGCCTCGTCGCCCAGCGACAGCAGCGCGACCCGACGCGAGGCGACGCAGGCCGCCGCCAGGGCCGCCACGATGAAGGGGGCCGTGATGGCGAGCGTGGAGGCCCGCACGCCGGCGACGCCGCCGGCGGTCCAGAACGTAAGGCTGTAGCCGATGTTAAAGAAGATGGCCACGGCCTGCGCGAGGGCCGTGAGGAACAGGCCGACCGCGCAGCCCGCCAGCACCAGGCGAACCGGGTCGACGCCGCGCCTGCCGAGGCTCACGCAGCCGTAGACCACCGCCAGCGCGACGGCCGCGCCCGCGAACGAGCACAGCACCACGCCGGTGAAGTCCATGCCCGGCAGCAGCGCCAGGCACAGCGCCAGCGCGAAGGCGGCCCCGGCGTTGATGCCGAGCAGCCCGGAGTCGGCCAGGGGGTTGCGGGTGACGCCCTGCATGATGGCGCCCGCGGCGGCGAACGCGGCGCCCACCAGCACGCAGGCGATCGTGCGGGGCCCGCGCAGCTCCACGATGGCCACCTGCTGCTGGTCGGCCATGTCAGGACTCGTGAGCGCCGCGATCACCTGGTCCGGCGGGATGGGCGTGCTGCCCAGGAACAGGGAGAGCCCGACGGCCAGAAACACCGCCAGGGCCCCTCCTGCGAGGAACAGGGTTGTCCGCAGCCTCGGCACCGCTCGTCCCTAGGCGGCCGCCCCGGCGCGGGAGCGGAAGAAGTCGACGAAGATGTCGAGCTGGTGGGTGAGCGTGATGGGGTCGCGATGCATGAACGCCACCTGCTCGTAGGGCATGACGTCGTCGTTCTGGACAGCTGGCAGGTTGTTCCACAGCTGGGAGTCGTCCACGTAGGCGCTGTCGGTGCCGTCGAGCACGCCGTAGAGGATGAAGTCGCCGGCGTACTGGGGCAGCGCCTCCAGCGAGATGACCTGGTAGGTCTCGTCGCCGTCGACGAGCGTCGACTGGATGGGCTCGGGCGCCTTGAGGCCCCACATGTCGTAGAGGATGGTGCCGCCGCGGGCGAAGCGGCTGCCCATGACGTAGATGTCCTGGGGCCACACCTCCAGGATGGACACGGTGCGATCGCCCACGATGCCGCGCATCTCATCGGCCACCGTCTCCACCTGGTCGTTGAACTCGGCGATGTAGGCGTTGGCCGCGTCCTCGCGGTTGACGAGCGAGGCGATGTAGCGGAACAGGTCCTCGTCGGAGCGCTTGCCGTCCTCGATGTAGACGGTGGGGGCGATCTTGGCGTACTTGTCGTAGTCGGCCTCGGTGATGGTGATGATGAGGTCGGGCTGCTTCTCGGCGATCATCTCAAGCGAGGTCTCGGCGCTCACGGTGTTAAGCGGCTCGATGCCGTCGCACAGGCCGGCGAGGAACGGGTTGTTGAGCGCGTAGGGCGAGGCGATGACGGGCTTGACGTCCACGGCCAAAAGCTCGCCCAGGTAGTAGTCGGACACGATGACCTTGGGGTCGGCGGGGATCTCCACCGGGCCCTTGTCGGTGTCGACCGTGCGGGTGGCCGCCGAGGTGTCAGAATCCCCGCCCTTCCCGGCATCGGAGGCCGACGTCCCGCCCGACGAGCACCCCGCCAGGGGCACGGTGAGGGCGGCGGTGGCCATGAGGCCTGCGAACGCGCGGCGGGTCATTGTCTTCATCTGCTTGTCTCCTTCCCGAGGCGCCCGAGAGGGGGGCGCATTGATTTGTTACCTAAAGATAACTTATCTCCTAATAAATTACCAGCGGCTAACAAATATCGTTCAGGAAGATTCTAGGCCCGGTTGCGCGGGGGTCGTTGACCCGTTGACTTCACGACGGGCGATCGTAGGGTGCCCTGCGCGCCGCCCGGCTCGGGAAGGCCCGGAGACGCGAGCGGGCCCCTCATCCGAGGGGCCCGCGATGGCGCTGGATGAAGCGTGCGAAAGCGCTACTCGACGATGGCGCCGTCCTCGAGGGTGGCGTAGCCGCCCACGTACACGTCGGTGGCGCGGCCGGTGAGCTCGGCGCCGATGAAGCCGGAGTTGTTGGCCTTGGACAGGAACTCCCCCACCTCGACGGTCCAGGTGGCCTCGGGGTCGATGACCGTCAGGTCGGCCGTGCTGCCGGCCTCCAGCTTGACGGGCTCCTCGCGCAGGATGGCGCGCGGGCCGACGGCCATGAGCTCCACCAGGCGGTCGTAGCCGATGACGCCCTGGGCCACCAGGTTGGTGAGCACGAGCGACAGCGACGTCTCCAGGCCGGTCATGCCGAAG
>JAAWAY010000117.1 GCA_022792415.1 Eggerthellaceae bacterium
CTCCTACGCCATGCACATCTGCGAGGTGGGCGAGAAGATGGGCTACGACTGGGCGTCGTCGCCGCTCGAGATCGGCCTGTTCGGCGGCGAGCCGTGCCCGCCGGGCCTCAAGGCCGAGATCGAGGCCCGCATGCACATCACCTGCACCGACAACTACGGGCTGACCGAGGTCATGGGCCCGGGCGTGTCGGGCGAGTGCCTGGCGCACCGCGACCAGCAGCACATCGCCGAGGACCACTTCCTGTGGGAGGTGGTCGACCCCGCCACCGGAGAGCCGGTGGGCGAGGGCGAGATGGGCGAGCTCGTGCTCACGCCGCTCGACAAGCGCGGCATCCCGGTGCTGCGCTACCGCACCCACGACCTCACGCGCGTCACCACCGAGCGCTGCGCGTGCGGGCGCACGCTGGCCCGCATGGACAAGGTGCGCTCGCGCAGCGACGACATGCTCATCATCCGCGGCACCAACGTGTTCCCCAGCCAGGTGGAGGACGTCATCGCCCGCATCGACACGCTCACGCCCCACTACCGCATCATCGTGGACAACGAGACGGGCCTCGACCGCATGACGGTGGAGGTGGAGATCAAGCCCGAGTCGTTCAGCGACTCCTTCGAGGAGATGAGCGCGTTTTCGCGCGAGGTGGCCGGCAAGCTGCGCAACGTGCTGCTCGTGACGCCGGTGGTGCGCCTGGTGGAGCCGGGCGGCATCGAGCGCGCCGTCGGCAAGGCCAAGCACGTGGACGACCGCCGCAAGTAGGGAAGAGGGCGGATGGTGCCGCAGGCCGGGGAGACGCCCGTCGTCGGGCGGTTCGCGCCGTCGCCGACGGGGCGCATGCACGCGGGCAACGTGTTCGCGGCGCTCGTGGCGTGGCTCGTGGCCAAGTCGCGCGGCGGCCAGGTGGTGCTGCGGGTGGAGGACCTCGACCGCGAGCGCTCCAAGCCCGCCTTCGTCGACGCCGTCCAGCGCGACTTCGAGCGGCTCGGCCTCACGTGGGACCGCGGCCCCTACTTCCAGCACGACCGCGACGAGGCCTACCGCGCCGCGCTCGAGGAGCTCGAGAGGCGCGGGCTCGTCTACCCCTGCTACTGCACGCGCGCCGACCTGCACGCGGCCTCGGCGCCGCACCGCGGCGAGAAGCCTGTCTACCCGGGCACGTGCCGCTCCCTCACCGCCGACGAGCGCGCCGGGCGCGAGGCGTCCGGGCGCCACGCGGCCCTGCGCCTGGCGGTGCCCTCCGAGACGGTGGCCTTTCGCGACCTGGTGCAGGGCGACTACGCGCAGGACCTCGCGCGCGACTGCGGCGACTTTCTGGTGCGCCGCTCCGACGGCGCCTTCGCCTACCAGCTGGCCGTGGTGGTGGACGACGCCGCGCAGGGCGTGACGAGCGTGGTGCGCGGGGTGGACCTGCTGTGCTCGACGCCCCAGCAGATCCACCTGCAGCGCCTGCTCGGCCTGCCGCAGCCGGAGTACGCCCACGTGCCGCTCGTCGTGGCCGAGCGCGACCGGCGCCTGTCCAAGCGCGACCGCGACGCGGCCCTCGACGAGCTTTTGGCCCGCTTCGGCACGCCCGAGGGCGTCATCGGCCACATCGCCGGCGTGACGGGGCTCGCGCCCACGTGCGACCCGGCCACGCCCGAGCAGCTGCTGGCGACCTTTACCGTCGACGCGCTGCCCACGCTGTTCGCCGACCCCGTGCAGGTCGCCTGGCGCTGAGTGCCCCGGGGCCGCGGCCCGTTCCCCGACATCCGCCGGGCCGGGCGCTCGCGGTTTCGCCTCCGACGTAAATGCCAGGTTACAAACAGTTGGCCCGCTCATCGTCTTCCGGGTTTTCCCACGTCGGACGTTGATCTATTATTATCGCGTCAGTTTTGGCACGACATCCCCATGGGAGGGGAACCCGTACGACCCAGTAGAAAGGAAAGAGCATGAGCTTCAAGAAGGTGCTCGCGGCCGTGTCCGCCTCCGCCCTGCTCGTCTTCACGCTCGGCGTGATGGCCGGCTGCAACAGCGGCCCGTCTGACGAGGAGGTCATCCGCCAGAGCCTCATCGAGGAGCTGGACCAGATCAAGAACATGGACGACGAGTTCATGAACGAGATGGCCACCGACATGGACGTCGACGAGCTGTCCACCTACGGCATCGACGGCGTCGAGTTCATGAAGACCTACCTCGACGGCTTCGACTACAAGATCGACGACATCACGGTCGACGGCGACAAGGCCACGGCCAAGGTCACGCTGACCTGCAAGAGCTTCACCGCCTACAACCAGGCCGTGCAGAACGCCGCCACGGCCCTGGCCTCCAACCCCGACGCGCTGCCCACCACCGAGGAGGAGCTGAACCAGCTGCTGGGCCAGACCGTCATGGACGCCCTGGCCGGCGTCGAGGTGGCCGAGACCGACCAGATCAACATCACCTACACCAAGAACGGCAACACCTGGACCCCCAGCGCCGCCTCGGAGCAGGAGATCACCACGGCGATGCTCACCAACTAGCAGCGCCGCCCGCCCCGCGGGAACCCCGGCCGCCCCGCCTGCGCGGGGCGGCCTTTTTTCTGCCCTTATACTGTGCCCGTGTAACCGAGTCGACCCCGAGGTGCCCATGTCATCCACCCGATACGCCCGCCGCCTGCTCACGCCCCGCATGGCCCTGCAGCTGGCCGCGCCCCACACCTGGCCCGCCGCCATCATGCCGGTCATGGTGGCCGTCGCCGCCGCGGGCGCCCGCACCGGCTTCATCATGCCGCGCATGACCGCGGTGCTGCTGGCCATCTGCATCCTCATGCAGGCCGCGGTCAACACGTTCAACGACTACTTCGACTACGTGAAGGGCTCCGACAGCGCCGATGACAACGTCGAGGTCGACGACGCGGTGCTCGTGTACAACGACGTCGACCCGCGCGCGGCCCTGGCCCTGGCCGTCGGCTTTCTGGTGGTCGCGTTCGCGCTGGGGACCTACGTCATCGCGCACGCGGGGCTCGCGCCGCTGGCCATCGCCTGCGTGGCGGCCGTCGTGGTGGTGCTGTACTCGGGCGGCCGCACGCCCATCTCGTACCTGCCCATCGGCGAGGCCGTGAGCGGGCTGGTCATGGGCGGGCTCATCCCGCTGGCGTGCTACCAGGTGCTCGCCGGCGAGCTGACGCCGCTCGCGCTGCTGTGGGCTGCCCCCACCATCATCGGCGTGGGCCTCATCATGATGACGAACAACACCTGCGACATCGAGAAGGACGTCGAGGCCGGCCGCCGCACGCTGCCGGCGCTGCTGGGCCGCGACCGGGCGCGGCGCCTGTACCACGGGCTGCTCTACGCCTGGGTGCTCGCCATCGTGCTGCTGGTGGCGGCATGGTTCGCCGACGGGCTGATCGTCATGCTGTTCATGGTGCTGGCGTGCTACCCGCTGGTCATGGGGCTGCGCAAGAACCCCCTCGTCCCCGCCTCTCGCGTGGGCGCCATGGGGCAGATCTGCAGCGTGAACGTGGCGCTCGGCGCGTTCTACGTCTGCGCCATCGTGATGTAGGACTCGCCGGCCCGCGACCGCCGCGCGTGCCGGGGTGGGCCCGCATGCGGGCCCTCGCCCGGGCGCGCCCGCCAGCGGCCGGGCGCTTTGTGGCGCTTCCGTTTAAAAGGCGGCTTCGTTAGCACTCTCGGGAATCGGCTGCTAGAATACTGCCTCGGGCGCAGGGGAGTCGAGTGCGCGAAGGGAGGCCCCATGCTGTCAGACCGCCGCCAGAGGGTGCTGTGCGCCCTCATCGAGGAGTACGTGGCCCGGGCGCTGCCCGTGGGGTCGCGCACCCTCACCGAGCGCTACTCCCTGGGCGTGAGCCCCGCCACCGTGCGCAACGACCTGTCGGCTCTCGAGGACGCCGGCTACATCACCCAGCCCCACACCTCCGCCGGGCGCGTGCCCACCGACGCGGGCTACCGCGCCTTCGTGGACGACCTGCTCGCCCGCGAGCGGGACGCGGGGGAGGCCCCGGCGCCGGACGTGGTGGAGCAGCTGCGCGCCTCGGCCAGCGAGCTGGACGTGCTCATCGAGCAGACGTCGGCGGCGCTGGCGCGGCTGACCGACTGCCTGTCGGTGGTGGTGGCCCCGTCGCTTTTGGCCGCGCACATCCGCCAGCTGTCGCTCATCTCGCTGTCCGACCACCGCGCGCTCTTGGTCATCGTCGCCGAGGACGGCCAGGTGGCCAACCGCCAGGTGACGTTCGCCGACGAGGTGCCCGCCGAGGACCTGGCCCGCGTGCAGGAGGCGCTCAACCGCCTGCTTGCCGGGCGCTCGCTCGCCGACGCCCGCGCCGGCGGCTCCGACGTCGCGGCGCTGACCGACCCGCTGGCGCGCCGCGTGCTCGAGGAGGTGCTCGCCTGCGTCCAGGAGTCCGGCGCGGTGCGCGCCCACACCGTCGGGCTCAGCTCGCTCATGCGCAAGCCCGAGTTCTCGCAGTCCCAGGCGCTCGCCCCCGTCATGGCGGCGCTGGAGGACAGCACCGTGCTCCTGCACGTGCTCGACGACGCCGCCGCCGCGCCGGGCGGCTCGTGCCGGGTGAGCATCGGGCGCGAGAACGGCGCGGCAGGGCTCGCCGGCGTGTCGGTGGTGGCCGGCCAGTACGGCTGGGGCGACGCCGCCGGCGTGGTGGCGGTCATCGGCCCCACGCGCATGGACTACAGCAACGTCATCCGCGCGGTCCGCGCCGCGCAGCAGGCGCTGTCCGACGACCCGTCGGCGCGCCGTCCCTAGAGGTTCAGGAAAGGAAGCATCGGTCCTAGGGCCAAGGATTTGTACGAGATTCTGGGGGTCAGCCGCGACGCCTCGGAGGCTGAGATCAAGAAGGCGTTCCGCCACCGCGCGCGCGAGCTGCACCCCGACGTGAACAAGGCGCCCGACGCCGAGGACCAGTTCAAGGAGCTCAACGAGGCCTACGACGTGCTCTCCGACGCGCAGAAGCGCGCCCAGTACGACCGCTTCGGCACCATCCCCGGCGCGGCGTCGGGGCCGGGCGGCGGCTACGGCGGGGGCTACGTGGACATCGAGGACCTGTTCGGCGGCGGCTTCGGCGGCATGGGCGACATCTTCTCCACGTTCTTCGGCGGCGCGGCGGCCGGGCGCCAGGTGCGCAAGAACGGCCGCGACATGGGCGTGGGCCTGCGCCTGACGCTGGAGGAGGTGGCCGCCGGCGTCAAGAAGGAGATCGTCTACGACCGCCTGGCGCCGTGTCCCGACTGCGACGGGACGGGCCTGGGCCCCGACGGCCAGGAGGTCACCTGCCCCGAGTGCAACGGCCAGGGCCGCGTCGTCACCGTGCAGCACACGTTCTTGGGTGACATGCAGTCGGCCACCACGTGCCCGCAGTGCCACGGCATGGGCACCATCATCGAGAACCCCTGCCCCGAGTGCGAGGGCCAGGGCCGCGTGCCCGACCGCCAGCGTGTGACCGTGGAGGTGCCCGCGGGCATCCGCGACGGCCAGCAGCTGCGCGTGGCCGACTTCGGCGAGGCGGGCATGCAGGGCGCGCCGGCCGGCGACCTCATCGTCACGTGCCGCGTGCAGCCCCACGAGTTCTTCGAGCGCGACGGCGACGATTTGCACGCGCGGGTGTCCGTGCCCATGGTGCAGGCGGCCCTGGGCGCCGAGATCGAGATCGACGGCATCATGGACGACGAGAAGGTGACCGTGCAGGTGCCCGAGGGGTGCCAACCCGGCCAGGTGGTGCGCGTGCGGGGCGCCGGCATGCCGCGCCTGCGCAGCGACGCCCGCGGCGACTTGTTCGCCCACGTGGACGTGGAGGTGCCCAAGAAGCTGTCCAAGCGCGAGCGCGAGCTTTTGGAGGAGCTGGCGGCGGAGATGGGCGAGGACGTGGGCGACAACCGCTCGTTTCTGCAGAAGCTGCGCGACGCCATCTAGGGGCCGGCCCGCGGCCGACCGTCCGGCTCCGGCGCGCCCGGGGCCCAAGGCGGCGGGCGCCACGCCCGCCGGCCGCTCCGCCCCATGAGAGAGGATAGCCATGTCCCTGCACCGATTCTTCCTGGAGGACCAGGTCATCGCGGCCGAGACCGCGGAGGTGTTCCCCCTGCGCCTGGCGCCCGACGACGCGCGGCACGCCCGCGTCCTGCGCCTGGCGCCCGGCGAGCACGTGGCCGTGGTGGACGCCGCGTCGGACTACTTCGAGTGCGAGGTGGTGGCCGTGGACGGCGGCCTGCCCGAGGTGCGCGTGGCCCGGCGCCTGGACGCCCCGGACGAGGGGCCCGCCGTGCTGCTGGTGCAGGGGCTGGCCAAGGGCGACAAGATGGACGACGTGATCCGCCACGCCACGGAGCTCGGGGTGGCCGGGTTCGTCCCTTTGCGGTGCGCGCGCAGCGTCGTGAGGCTCGACGAGCGCAAGGCCGCGTCGCGCGTCGAGCGCTGGCGCGCCATCGCCAAGAGCGCCGCCATGCAGTCGGGGCAGCACCGGGTGCCCGAGGTGAGCGCGCCGCTCACCGTGGCCCAGGCCTGCGAGGCCCTGGCCGGCGCCACGGCCGTGCTCGTGTGCTGGGAGGAGGCGCCGTCCGCGGCGCGGCTGGGGGAGGCCCTCAGGGGCGCGCTCGCGGCCACCGAGACGCGCGTGCCCGCCGACGCGCGCGTGGCCGTGGTGGTGGGCCCCGAGGGCGGCCTGGCGCCCGACGAGGTGGACGCGCTGCTCGCCTGCAACCCGCGTGCGTCTCTGGTGAGCCTGGGGCCGTCCATCCTGCGCACCGAGACGGCCGGCGTGGTGGCCCCCGCGCTCGTGCTCTACGAGCTGGGTGGTCTGGGCGGGACGGGCGCGTGATGGGCGGCGTCTTCTCCGTCGTCAACCTGGGGTGCAAGGTCAACCGCGTGGAGTCGGACGGCTTCGAGCGCGCCCTGCGCGACGCGGGGTGGCGGCCCGGCCCCTTGGGCGAGGCGGCCCTCGTCGTGGTGAACACGTGCACCGTCACCGGCGAGGCCGAGCGCAAGACGCGCAAGGCCGTCCACCGCGCCCTGCGCGAGGCGCCCTGCGCGCGTGTGGCCGTCACCGGGTGCGCGGCCGCCATCGACCCGGCGTGGTTCGCGTCGCTGGGGCCGCGGGTGGCCGTGGTGCCCAAAGCGCAGATGGGGGAGTGGCTCGCGCGCGAGGCGCCCGGCGCCGAGGATCCCGCCGGCATGACGGCGCACGCGGGCGGGGGCGTGGCGCCCGGCGGGCGCGTGCGGGTGGGGGTCAAGGTGCAGGACGGGTGCGACAACGCGTGCACGTACTGCATCGTGCACGTGGCGCGCGGCGCGGCCTGGTCGCGCCCGGCCGACGAGGTGGCGGCCGACGTGGCCCGCCTGGCGGCCGCGGGCGTGCCCGAGATCCTGCTCACGGGCATCAACCTGGGGTCGTACCGCGATGGCGGGACGGGCCTGGCCGGGCTGTGCGAGCGCCTGCTGGCCGAGACGGCCGCCCTGGCCGCGCCCGACGCGCGGCCGTGCCGGCTGCGCGTCGGCTCCGTCGAGCCCATGGACGTCGACGACGACTTCATCGCGCTGCTGGCCCGTGCCGGCGGGCGCGTCTGCCGCCACCTGCACCTGCCGCTCCAGTCGGGCAGCTCGCGCGTGCTCGGGCAGATGGGCCGCCCCTACGACGCCCCGGCGTTCCTCGCGCTCGTGAGGCGCCTGCGCGAGGCGGTGCCGGGCCTCTCACTTTCCACCGACGTCATCGTGGGATTCCCGGGCGAGACGGACGACGACTTCGCCGCCACGTGCGACATGGTGCGCGCCTGCGGGTTCAGCCGCCTTCACGTGTTCCCGTACTCGCGGCGCGAGGGCACTCCGGCCGCCGAGCGCGCTGACCAGGTGCCCCCCGAGCTGCGCGCGCGCCGCGCCGCCGAGCTGCGCGCGATCGGCGCCGAGCTGGCCGCCGCCGACCGCGCCGCGCGCGCGGGCACCGTCGAGCTGGCCGTGGTGGAGGCGCCGGGCCGCGCCTGCTCCGAGAGCTACCACGAGCTGGCCGTCGACCCGTCCCTGCCCGCCGGCGCCCTCGTCGAGGTGGAGCTGTAGCGCTCAGCGCGCCGCGGCGCCGTCCTGCGCCCGCACGTCGGCGACGAGGTCGGCGAGCGTCGTGGCGCCCAGGCTCTCCTCGAGCGCGCGCTGCGCGCCGTCGAGCCGCTCGCCGAGCACCGGCCGCACGGCCCGGCCCACGGGGCACTCCGGGTTGGGCGATTCGTGGAACCCGAACAGCGACCCGTCCACCGACTCCACCGCGCGGAAGACGTCGAGCAGCGTGATCTCGTCGGCCGCCCGCGCCAGGCGCGCCCCGCCCGCTCCGCGCTCCACCTCGACGAGGCCGGCCCCCTTGAGCTTCTGGAGCACCTGGCGGATGACGACGGGGTTGACGTTGACGCTGCCGGCGATGAAGTCGGACGTGCAGCGCTCCTGGCCGGAGAAGTAGTCGATGCACAGCAGCGTGTGCACCGCGATGGGGAACCGGGCCGCGATCTTCATGGTCATCCTCCTGGGGCGGCGTCCGCGCGGGGCGCCACCATCCTGTCATCTTCTCTCCATATTGTAAGGGTTGACATTACACCATCGGGCGACAATACTGTACCCATACGTTGTAATAATAATTATTACAACAAAGGAACCGTGAGACCATGGGCCCACGAGGGCCGGGAAGGAGCGTATCATGAAGATCGCAGTGCTGGCAGCCAACGGAAAGGCGGGCCGCCTCATCGTGGAGGAGGCCGTGAAGCGCGGGGAGGAGGTCACGGCGTTCACGCGCGGTGAGAACCAGACGGTGGCGCAGCACGCCGTGCGCAAGGACATCATGGACCTCGTCCCCGCCGACCTGGAGGGATTCGACGTGGTCATCGACGCGTTCGGCACCTGGGCGCCCGAGACGCTCGACCAGCACTCCGCCGTCATCGAGCACCTCGCCTCCGTCATGGCGGGCTCTGATGCGCGCCTGCTCGTCGTGGGCGGCGCCGGGTCGCTGTTCATGGATCCCGAGCACACCGTGCAGCTCATCGACACGCCCGACTTCCCCGACGTGTTCAAGCCCCTGGCCAGCGCCCAGAACAAGGCGCTCGCCTTCCTGCGCGGCGTCGATGACGTGGCGTGGACCTTCGTCTCGCCGGCCGCCGACTTCCAGGCCGACGGCCCGCGCACGGGCGACTACCTGCTGGCGGGCGAGGAGTTCACGGTGAACGACCGCGGCGAGTCCGCGGTGAGCTACGCCGACTACGCCATCGCGATGGTGGACGAGGCGCAGCGCACCGGCACGCCGCAGGCCCACGTGCGCGAGCGCATCAGCGTGGTGGGCAAGTAGGCGCCTGCCCCGACGGCAGGCGGGACGCGACCTGAGAGGAGGACGGCCATGGACGCCACGCGCAAGGAAGACCTCGCCCGGCAGCTGGTGGGGTACCTGGTGGAGGAGGCACGGGCCCACGGGAGGGGCGTGCCCGGCGACATCGCCGGGCTGGCCGCCGACCCGCGGGCGGGCTTCGACCGGCTGTGGCCGGCCTTCCGCGCCTTGGTGAACGTGAGGCCCCCGTGGCCCGCGCAGCCCTCGTTCCTGGTGGCCCAGGACGAGCTGCTTCCCGCGCTCATCGAGGAGGCCGGCGTGAGCACCGTCGCCGATGCCGAGCCGAGCCCCCTCGACGGGCGGGTGCGCCTGTGGCGCGGCGACATCACCACCTTCGCCTGCGACGCCATCGTCAACGCGGCCAACGCGCAGATGACGGGGTGCTGGCAGCCGCTGCACTACTGCATCGACAACGCCATCCACACCTTCGCCGGCGTGCAGCTGCGGGCCGAGACGGCCGCCCTCATGGCCGCCCAGGGCCACGACGAGCCTACGGGGCACGCCAAGGTGACGGGCGCCTACAACCTGCCGGCCAAGCACGTCATCCACACGGTGGGGCCCATCGCCGCCGGGCGCCCCACCGCCGAGCACCGCCGCCAGCTGGCGCGCTGCTATGAGGCGTGCCTCGACGCGGCCGCCGCCCGGGACTGCCTGTCGCTGGCGGCGTGCTGCGTGTCAACCGGCGTGTTCGGGTTCCCCCAGGACGAGGCCGCCCGCATCGCCGTCGCCACGGTGCGCGGCTGGTACGCCGATCACCCGGACAGCGCCCTCATCACGGTGTTCGATGTGTACGGCGACGGCGACGAGGCCCTCTACCGGGACCTTCTGGGCCTCTAGGCCGCCGCGCCGAGGAAGGAGCCATCCCATGTTCCCGCTTGCATCCGCCCCCGAGGGGCCGTCCCGCGCGGAGGCCGAGCGCTCCATCGAGCGTGCGCGCGTCGCTCTGGCCGCGGCCGACCGCGTGCTCATCGGCGCCGGCGCCGGGCTGTCGGCGGCCGCCGGCCTCACCTACTCCGGCGAGCGCTTCCGCCAGAACTTCCCGGCGTTCATCAAGCGCTACGGCATGACCGACATGTACTCCGCCGGCTTCTACCCCTTCACGACCGAGGAGGACCGCTGGGCGTACTGGGCCCACCACGCCACGGTCAACAACCTGGCGCGCGAGGCGCTGCCCCTGTACCGCGAGCTGTACGACTGGGCGCGCGAGCGCGACTACTTCGTCATCACCACCAACGCCGACGGCCAGTTCGAGAAGGCCGGCTTCAGCCCCGACCGCGTGTTCGCCCCCCAGGGGGATTACGCGCACCTGCAGTGCTCCACCGGCCGCCACGGCGTCGTGGGCGCCGCCGAGGCGTTGGCCGCCATCGAGCGCGACACCGGCGGCGGCGCCCGCACGCGCGTGACGGACGCCGCCCTGGTGCCGCGCTGCGAGGTGTGCGGCGCGCCCATGGCCATGCACCTGCGCGTCGACGGCACGTTCTGCGAGGACGACGCCTGGCACGCCGCCGAGGAGCGCTACCGCTCCTTCGTGGCCGGTGTGGCGCAGCATCCCACGCTGCTGCTCGAGCTGGGCGTGGGCTGGAACACGCCGGTGTGGATCCGCTTCCCCTTCGAGCGCATCGCCGCGCTGACGGGCAGCACGCTCGTGCGCATGAGCCTCGACGACGCGGCGGTCGACCCCGCGCTGAGCTCGGCCATCGCGGTGGAGGGCGACATCGCGCGGACCTTCCCCCTCGTGGCCGGCCCCGCGCAGGGCTAGCCCCGCGTCGCATCACGCCTTTCGGGCGCCCTTCGGGGCGCCTTTTTCGTTTATAGGGTTTGACCTGCGAAAACACCGAATGATGCAAACTGCATCAAAGGAGTTCAACGGGCAAAATGATGCGTGATGAATCTTTTGCACCACCCCTCTGTGCCGAAGAATGGGCACCGAGGCGGCCGCGAGGAGGACGGCTGCCCCGATCGACCGGAGGGGGATCACGCCATGACCTACACCGCCACGCAGGACGCGCCGGCCGCCGAGCAGCGCGTCGCCAACTTCTTCGCCGAGGGCGCTGCCCGCCCCGCCCGGCGCGAGCGCCCCGCCGTGAGCGTCGCCGCCGCGCCGCTCCTCGAGGCCAACCCCTCCTTCGCGGCGCCGACGTGCGACCTGGTGCGCTTCTGCGACCGGGAGCGGTCATTCGCCGAGGCCGTCGAGCACCTGGCGGCGGGCCCCTGGCCCAAGACCTTCGTCGCCCAGCCCGATGCCTTCGCCTCGCTCCTGTGCGACCACGGCCTGCTCTCGCTGCACGTCTACGTGGACGGCGAGCCCTACGCGGGAACGCCCGACGACCTGGTCGACGACGAGGCGGTCGGGCCCGACGCCGCCGTCTCCTACGGGCTGCGCGCCACCGACGAGGGACGCGCCGTCGCGGCGGGGCTCGCGCCCCGCGCCCAGCTGCGCCGCCTCATCGACGAGGATCCCGCCTCCGCGCCGGCCCACCTGCGGGTGCTCGAGCTCGCGTCGGCGCCCGAGGGGCGCTCGCGCGACGCCATCGCGGCGGCGCTGAGGGCGGAGGGGCTCGTCCCCGTGGACGAGCGCACGGGGCTGCCGCGGGTGTTCCCCACCTACTACATCGACAACCTGGAGCGGGCCGGCGGCCTGCTCTGGGAGTCCACCTGGAAGACCACGCGTGAGGGGAGGGACCTGCTCGAGGAGGAGAGAGACCGCTAGGGGAGCGCCGCGGCCATGAGGCCCGCGCACCCGATGAGCAACGAGAACCACTGAGGAGAGAGAGGAGACCGAGCTATGGCAAGCACCACCCTGACCCGCCGGGGATTCCTGAAGGCCGCGGCGGCCAGCGGGGCCCTCGCGGCAGCGACGGGGGCCTTCGCGTCCAACTTCGTCGAGCTCGACCCGGCCCTGGCGGCCGAGCAGGACGAGGAGCGCGTCATCCACACGGCGTGCCGCGCCTGCATCATCGACTGCGGCGCCATGGTCACCGTCCGCAACGGAAAGGTCGTCAAGATCGAGGGAGACCCGGGCGACCCCATCAACAAGGGCCGCATGTGCGCCAAGGGCCTGTCGGGCATCCAGGCGCTCTACAACCCCAACCGCCTGAAGTACCCCATGCGCCGCGTGGGCGAGCGCGGTGAGAACAAGTGGGAGCGCATCAGCTGGAAGGAGGCCATCGACACCATCGCGGACGCCATGTGGGAGCTCCACGAGAAGGACGACCCGATGCAACTGCTCCTGAGCTGCGGCGGTGGCGGCAACCCGACGCGCATCATGTGCCCCCCGCGCTTCCTGAACGCCTTCGGCGGCGGCAACTTCTTCGAGCCGGGCTGCGCCCAGTGCTACCTGCCCCGCGCCAACGCCATGCCGCTCGTCAACGGCATGAACGACACCTCCATCGCCGACGGGTCGGTGGTCGAGATCTTCTTCAACACGTCCAAGTCCTGCGTGCTGTGGGGTACCGACCCCTCCCAGAGCAACGTGGCGGCGGGCGGCCGCGCCCTCACCGAGCTGCGCAAGAACGGGTGCAAGACGGTCGTCGTCGACCCGCGCTTCACGCCCGACGCCGCCAAGGCCGACGTGTGGCTGCCCGTGCGCCCCGGCACCGACGTGGCGCTCATGCTGTCCTGGATCCGCTACATCCTGGACAACAAGCTCTACGACGAGGAGTTCGTCATGCGCTGGACGAACCTCCCGTACCTGGTGAACGAGGAGACCAAGCTCACGTACCGCGCCGACGAGCTGGGGCTCGGGTCGCATGACGAGTACGTGGTGTGGGACCAGGCCACCGGCGCCCCCGCCGCCATGCCCTATCCGTGGAACGATGCCCTGGACCCCGCGCTCGACGGCGAGTTCGAGGTCAACGGCGTGAAGAGCCGCACCGCCTTCCGCGCGCTGTGGGACGCCTGCGAGGCCTACACGCTGGAGAAGGCGGCCGAGATCTGCTGGCTCGACGCCGACCGCATCGAGGAGGCCATCAGGATCTACGTCGAGGGTGCGCCTGCCTCGGGCATCAGCCTGGGCGTTCCCACCGACCAGTACGTCGCCGCCTCCGACGGCCCGGCCGGCGCCGCCATCCTCGACATCATCATGGGCAACATCAACCGCCCCGGCAGCTGGGTGCAGAAGCGCCCGAGCGGCCCTCCGGGCGTCGTGCAGCCCTGGGACTCCGCGGGCTTCAACGAGAAGGTCCCCGAGCTGTGCGTGCCTGCCGAGCAGCAGGCCGCCAAGCTCGGCTACATCGAGCACAAGGGCCTCGAGCACTGGCACGCCTCCCACATCCCCACCATCCTGGAGGCCGTGCGCACCGGCAAGCCCTACAAGCCCAAGGTGTGGGTGGACTTCTCCGGCAACAAGCCCGTCATGATGGGCAACGCCGCGGGCTTCATCGAGGACATGCGCAACAACATCGAGCTGGCCGTGCACTGCTACATGTACCCCACCACCATGTCGGTGGAGATGGCCGACATCCTGCTGCCCACCTCTGAGTGGCTCGAGAACTCCTACGTGGCGTACCGCCTGAACAAGGTGGTCGTGCGCCAGCCCTGCGTCAACCTCTACGAGTCGGTCGACAACCACATGATCTACTCGTGGCTGGCCAAGGCCCTGGCCGACCGCGGCCACGCCGGCTGCCAGCTCACGTTCGCCGACCCCTTCCCCGACCCGTCCTACGGCGGGTACTGGAAGACGCTCGAGGAGTTCCAGGAGTGGCTGGCCTACCAGGCCGACATCAAGGTGCTCCACAAGGGCCTGTCGTGGGCCGAGCTGTGCGAGCAGTCGCCCATCGAGTTCATGCCGCTCGACGAGTGGCGCGACAACTACTACGAGACGTACCGCGCCATCAACGAGAAGACGGGCCTGCCCACCGGCTTCAACACCGCCTCGAAGAAGTGCGAGCCCTACGCGGAGGGATTCACGGTGATGGGGCGCACGGGCGGACGCTTCGGCGCGGACCACTGCGGCAACGTGCAGCCGGCCGCCAGCGTCGACTACGAGCCGCTGCCGCACTTCGAGGAGCCCCGCGAGTCGCCCCTCACCGACGAGGAGTACCCCCTCGTGCTGACGTCGGGGCGCGTGCCCATGTACCACCACGGCACGCTGCGCAACATCCCGTGGCTGCGCGAGATCTACCCGGTCCCCGAGTGCTGGATCAACCCCGCCACGGCCGCCGAGTACGGCATCGAGGACGGCGACTGGGTGAAGATCGAGTCGCGCCGCGGGGAGACCCACGGCAAGGCGCTCCTCACCGAGGGCATCGCGCCCGGTGTGGTGGCCCAGGAGCGGTTCTGGAACCCCGAGTTGCTCGATTCCGACGACCCGAGCCAGGCCTGGAAGGCCATGAACGTCAACGTGCTCACGAAGAACGACCCGCCCTACAACGACGTGTACGGGTCCTACACCCTGAGAGGATTCACGGTGCGCGTCTCCAAGTCGGAGAAGCCCGCCGGGGTGTGGGAGGAGCCCGAGGAGTTCACGCCGTGGCTGCCTGAGTACGCCGAGCACTCGGGCGGCGGCTATGCGGTCTACGATGCAGGGGAGGCTAACTATGCGTAACGCTATCGTCGTCGATCTCGACCGGTGCATCGGCTGCTTCGGCTGCGAGGTCTCGTGCAAGATGGAGAACGACGTCGCCTTGGGCGAGTACTGGAACAAGGTCATCGTCGAGGGGCCGCACGGCACCTTCCCCGACGTGGAGCAGTACTGGCTGCCCACCATGTGCCAGCAGTGCGAGAACGCCCCCTGCGTCAACGTGTGC
>JAAWAY010000118.1 GCA_022792415.1 Eggerthellaceae bacterium
AATGTCACGCGATCGCGTGACATTTGATGTGACCCTCTGTCACGCCTGCGCGTCGCCGAATGTGGCCAGCAGGTCCACCAGCTCCTGCTTCTTGTGGATGTCCAGCTTGGCGTAGATGCGCTTGGAGTGGGTGCGGATGGTGTTCTCGGACACGACGAGCATCTCGGCGATGCGCGCCACCGAGTGGCCGCGCGCGATCAGCTCCATCACCTCCGCCTCGCGCGCCGACAGGCGGTAGCGCTCGCGCACGAGCTCGGCCTGCACGGCGATGAGGTCTATCGGCTCCCCCTCGGGCGATGCCGCGCCGGAGGGAAGGGGCGTCGCGTCGCCCGAGGGGGCAGCCTGCGTGGGGGACGGATCGCGGCGCGGGCCCAGGGCCACCAGCTCGATGGCCTCGGCCTCGCCGCGGGGGCCGAGCGCGCCGGAGAAGCCGCCCGTGCCCACGAACTGCATGACGCCCAGCGCCCAGATGGCAACGAGCGCCACCACGGCGAGGGGAGCCACGCCCATGAGGGAGGCCTCCTCGGCGAACGTGCCGCCGATGAAGCCGATGCCGTGCAGCGCGTAGACGATGGCCCCGAAGTAGCCGTAGATGAAGACGGGGTTGATGCCGCGGTCGCGCGAGGTCTGGGCGCACTGCATCATCATGAGCATGATGGCCGCGCTGTACACCGCGAACAGGATGGCCGCCAGCCAGCGCGCGTACTCCTGGCTGAGCAGCGGCAGGGCCAGAAGCGACGTGATGAGGAACGGGAACACCACGCGGTAGGCCGCCGTGATGGACAGCCGCAGGTTCTTCGACCGCCACACCGCCATCATGGCCACGGCCGCCACCAGCATGCCCGCCATCGACAGCATGTTCACCAGGCTGCCCACCTGCGGGTCGGCCACCGCCACGGCGCGCATGATGCCCGCGCAGAACCCCAGCGCGCCCACGCACAGGGCGCTGCGCCAGTGGTCGAGCAGCACGCGGCGGTACACCTGGGGGTGCTCGCGCGGCACGTCCTCAAACATCGGCTGGTCCAGGTCGATCTCGCGGCTGCGCAGCGTGACGCACAGCGCGAACAGCGGCAGGAACACCAGCGGGATGAGGAACGCCGTCACCGCCTGGGGGATGAGGTAGAGCGCGTAGTACAGCACGGCGCCCCAGGCCGTGCCCAGCAGCAGGTCGTGGTTGCCGGTGTCGGCATCCTCGCTGGCGAACAGGCGCTGCCACAGCATGTAGAAGCCGGCCGACCCCAGCCCCAAAAACGCGCCGCCCACCGTGATGAGGGGGAGCGCCCAGCCGTCCAGGTAGATGGCCGCGATGAGGCAGCACCATCCCGCGAAGTACGGGCCGCTCACCGCCTTCACCAGAAACGCGCGCGTGGGCCCCGGGAAGAAGTAGGAGCCCACCGTGCTGGCCGCGTAGGACGCGGAGAACACGAGCGACTGCGTGAGGAAGAACCAGAACGCGATCTCGTGCGTCTGGAACTCCATGGGCAGGAAGGGGAACACGCCGCCCCACACGCTCGCGGCGTTGATGGCCAGGAACAGGGCGTAGCCGAGCGAGCCCACGTTGGGCTTGGCCGTCATCACTGCGCTGGCTCGCTCCATCTCCCTCTCCCCGCCGACTCCCCCCGAGCTGTTCTTGTGAGGGAAGAGTATAGGGAAGCGGGAGTTCCCGTGAATGGTAAAGGCGCGGAAACATATTTATTCTCAATGAGATATAAATTCCCTGACCAGGCACTTTGCAAAATTCACACGGAATATGTGACAAGGTTACCCCGAGGGACGCGTAAGGTCTGCCCGTCGATGCGGATCCCTCGAGGCGAGGGGCCGTCCGACTGCGGGCTGCGCGCAAGCGCGGTTCGTGATCGCCATGACGCTGTGCGTCTGACTCGAGCGGAGGACGTCTCCGCGATCGAGAAGAAAGGGGAGGGGAGTCAATGTCCGAAAGAAACCTAAGTCGCCGAACGTTCCTCAAGACGAGCGGGGCCCTGGGCGCCGTCGCGGCCGCTGCGGGAACGGCGACGGCCGGGACGCTGTTCGCCAGCGTACCGGCGGCGCGCGCCGAGGCGGGGGAGAAGACCACCTGGGGCCACTGCGCCATCAACTGCCCAGGGCGCTGCGCGCTCAAGTTCCATGTCAAGGACGATGAGATTGCCTGGGTGGACACCTACACCACCGGGGATGCCGCGTTCGAGGATCCGCAGCCCCGCGCCTGCCTGCGTGGGCGCACCTATCGTCGCTGGGCCAACGGCCCGGATCGCGTCAACTACCCCATGAAGCGCGTCGGGCGGCGCGGCGAAGGGAAGTTCGAGCGCGTCAGCTGGGACGAGGCGCTCGATGACATCGCGGAGAAGCTACAGGGCATCATTGACGACTACGGCAACGAGTCGGTGTTCGTCACCTATGCCACCGGCGTGAGCTCCACCACGGCACGATCGCTCTACCGCTTCATGAACTGCCTGGGAGGCTTCCTGGCGGGGTACGGCGACTACAGCGCCATGCAAATGCAGCGCACCATTCCCGTGGTGCAGGGCATGACTGGCATGTTCGGCAGCACGCTCAACGCCGCTGACGAGGCCGCGCTCATCCTGGCGTTCGGCACGAGCCCGGTGGAGACGCGCCAGGGCGGCGCCGTGTCGCATTACGACTGGGTGCGCATGCGCGAGAAGACGAAGGCCAAGATCATCCTCATCGACCCGCGCCTGAGCGATTCGGCGATGGGGCACTCCGACGAATGGCTGCCCATCAACCCGGGCACCGACGCCGCGCTGTGCTCCGCCATCGGCCATGAGCTCATCAAGAACGACCTGGTAGACCTGGACTTCCTGCACACGTACTGCGTGGGCTACGACGAGGAGACCATGCCGGAGTCGGCCAAGGGGCAGAACAAGTCCTACTACGATTACCTGATGGGCACCGGCTATGACAAGGTGGAGAAGACGCCGGAGTGGGCGGCTCCCATCACGGGCATCTCCGCCGAGCGCATCCGCGCGCTGGCCCAGGAGATCGGCACCACGAAGCCCCTCTTCGTGGTGCAGGGCTGGGGCCCGCAGCGCCGCAGCAACGGTGAGATGAACTGCTGGGCCATCACCATGCTCCCCCTGCTCACCGGTCAGGTGGGCCTGCCGGGCACGAGCAACGGCACGCGTGAGGGAACCTTCACCATCAGCCTCGCCTCCCTGCCGGCGGGAAAGAACCCCGTCGAGGCGTCCATTCCCGTGTTCCTGTTCACGGACGCCGTCGATCACGGCACGGAGATGACGGCCCTCAACGCCGGCGTGCAGGGTGCCCCCAAGCTGAACCAGAACATCAAGTGCATCCTCAACTACGCGGGCAACTGCCTGACCAACCAGCACGGCAACATCAACCGCGCCCACGATATTCTCGCCGATGAGTCCAAGTGCGAGCTGATCGTGGTGTGGGAGACGGCCATGACCGACTCCGCCAAGTACGCCGACTACCTGCTGCCCGACCTGTTCCGGTTCGAGCAGGTGTCCGTCATCGGTACCGGGGGCGACGTGGCCTACATGATCGCCGGCCAGCCCTGCACCAGCCCGAAGTTCGAGCGCATGAGCCTGTATGACTGTCTGACCCAGCTGGGGCGCCGCATGGGCGTCGAGGAGGTGTTCACCGAGGGCAAGACCGAGGAGGACTGGATCCGCGAGCTCTACGAGCAGAGCCGCGAGAAGGATGCCCAGCTGCCGACCTACGATGAGGCCGTGGCCCAGGGGGTCTACCTGCGGAAGAACCCGCGCGGGCGCACCATCGTCCACGAGGCGTTCAGGAAGGATCCCATCGCCAACCCCCTCGGCACCCCCTCCGGCAAGATCGAGATCTACTCCGAGACGCTGGCCAAGATCGCCTCGGCCTGGGATCTCGGCAAGGACGACGTCATCGAGCCCATCCCCGTCTACACGGCCGGCTTTGCCGAGACGGACATCCCCACCGACAAGTACCCCCTGCGCTGCAGCGGGTTCCACTATCGCGGGCGCCTGCATTCCTCGTGGGGTGGCATCGAGCTGCTCAAGGAGGTCAACCCTCAGGAACTGTGGATTAACCCGTCCGACGCGGAGCCCCGCGGCATCAAGGCGGGCGACAAGGTGCGTGTCTCCAACGACTTCGGGCAGACGGAGCTCCTGGCCAAGGTGACGCCCAGGGTGGTGCCCGGTGTCGTCTGCATGGCGCAGGGCGCCTGGCACGACGCGGACATGTACGGCGATCGCGTCGATCATGGCGGTTGCATCAACACGCTGACGACCCACCGGCCGTCGCCGCTTGCGAAGGGCAATCCCCAGCACAGCAACATCTGCGAAGTGACCAAGGCCTAACGGCGCCGAGAGGAGGAGACAGAAGATGACTCAATACGCGTTCCACTTCGACGGCACGCGCTGCACGGGCTGCAAGACGTGCGAGATGGCCTGCAAGGACTACAAGGACACCGACCTCGGCATCGCCTACCGCAAGGTGTACGAGGTCACGCTGGGCCAGACCGTGAAGGACGCCCAGGGCGCCATCACCACCGACTGCGTGAGCTACCCGCTGTCCATGTCGTGCAACCACTGCGACGACCCGGCCTGCGCCGAGGTGTGCCCCACGGGCGCCATGCACAAGGACGACCAGACGGGCCTGGTGTCCGTGGACGCCGCCAAGTGCATCGGCTGCGGCTACTGCCACATGGCCTGCCCCTACAACGCCCCCAAGGTCGACCGCGACAAGGGCCACTCCGTCAAGTGCGACGGGTGCGCCGAGCGCGTGGCGGCCGGCGAGAAGCCCGTGTGCGTGGAGGCCTGCCCGGCCCGCGCGCTGGACTTCGGCACCGTCGAGGACATGAAGAAGAAGGGCGAGCAGGCCGCCATCGCGCCGCTGCCCGAGCCCGGCTACACCCATCCCAACCTGTACATCAAGCCCTCGACCGACGCCAAGCCCGCGGGCGACGCGTCCGTGAAGGTCGCCAACCCCCTGGAGGTGATGTAACGTGGAGGCAGCTTTCGCCGAGATGCCCCTCGCGCTGTTCTCGACCCTCGCGCCCCTGGGCGCCGGCGCCTTCGTGGCCCTGGCGGCCGCGTTCCTGGCGGCCGACCTGAGCGATGACCAGCTCAAGAAGATCGACAAGATGACCGCCATCCCCGTGGTCCTGGTGCTGGCCGGCTTCGTCGCCGCGTTCTTCCACCTGGCCAGCCCCCTCAACGCCTTCGGGGTGTTCGCGGGCGTCGGCACCTCGCCGCTGTCCAACGAGGTGGCCGTGGGCTGCGTGTTCGTGGTGCTCATGCTGGCGTACTGGATCTGGGCGCTCACGGGCAAGATGGGCCGCGGGGCCCGCAAGGGCATGGCCGTGGTCGTGGCCGTGGCGGCCCTGGTGTTCGCCGCGTTCACGGGCCTGGCCTACCTGATGGACACCATCGCCTCGTGGAACACCCCGGCGGTGCCCCTGCAGATGATGGGCTACTGCCTGGCGGGCGGCGCGGCCGCGGGCGTGCTGGTGCTGGGCCTGGCCGGCTGCGGCGAGGCGCTGGGCACCTCGCCCCTCAAGGTCACGCTCATCGTGCTGGCCATCGCCGGAGCCGTCATCGGCATCGGCGCGGCGGCCATGCAGCTTTCGGCCGCCAGCGGCATGGCCACGCCGTTCTACGCGGGCGGTGACCTGGTCGACGGCGTCATGATGACGTTCGTCCTGGGCGCGGTGTGCCTGGCGGCGTCCGCGGTGTGCACCGTGCTGGCTGTGCGCGGCAAGAGCGCCGCGGCCCTGGGCGGCGCGGCCACCGTGCTGGCCTTCGTGGGCATCCTCTGCCTGCGCCTGGCCTTCTACGGCATCCAGCTGTCCGTGGGCCTGGCCCTGCTGCCGTAACGCGGGCCGGCCATCCGAGCCACCGGGCGGGGCGCCTTCGGGCGTCCCGCCCTTCCTGCTATCATGCGGACCTTCGAGGGGAGGAGAGGGATGGATACGACTGACGAGGCGCGCACCGCCCAGATGGAGGGCATCGCCTTTGCGGGGGAGACCCTGGGGTCGCTGTTTGCCTATGACCCGACGGACGCCGCCGTGGCGCCGCTCTACGCCGCGCTCGCGTCGCTCGACGCCGGGGAGGCGGCCGAGGCCTGGCCGTTCGCCGGGGCGGATGCGGCGCGCGAGGCCCTGGGCGCGATGGCGGGTGCCCTGGCGGACGGCGTGGGGGATGACCTGACCTGGGAGTACCGCCGCCTGTTCTGCGGGCCGGGCGCCAAGGCGGCGCCCCCGTGGGGATCGGTCTACACCGACCGCGAGACGGTGGTGTTCGGCGAGTCCACGCTCGCCCTGCGCCGCTGGATGCGCGAGCGCGGCGTCGAGCGGCTGGGCACCGAGGCCGAGCCCGAGGACCACATCGGCACGATGCTCCTGCTGCTGGCGTGGCTGGCCCGCAACCGCCCCGAGCTGGTGGGGGAGTACCTGCAGGATCACCTGCTCACCTGGGCGCCGCACTTCCTGGACGTCATGGAGGCGGAGGCGGCCCAGCCGTTCCTCGGCGGCCTGGCGGCGATCACCCGCGCCACCCTGGTGGGCATGGGCGACGAGCTGGGGCTGTCGGTGACGGTGCCCCGCTTCTACCGCTAGGGGGAGCCCGTGGACGTGACGACCGGATTCGCGTCGGCGTGGAACGAGATCACGCTCGTGCTGTTCACGACGCTCGCCCCCTCGGGCGTGGTGGCCTTCATCCTCATGGCGGCGCCGCTGGTGGCGCGCGCCGACCGCATGGGCGATGAGGCGCGCCGCACGCTGGAGCACTGGCTGTGGCTGCCCATCACCGTGGCCATGGTGGGGCTGGTGGCCTCGGCCACCCACCTGGGTAACCCCGCGAACGCGCTGTACGTGCTGGCAGGCGTGGGGCGCAGCCCGCTGTCCAACGAGGTGGTGTGCGGCGTGGCGTTCCTCGGGTCGGCCGGCATGTACTGGCTGACCTCCTTCTCGGCGTCCCGGGGCCACGTGGGCCTGCGCCGCATCGCGCTGGCCGCCGTGTCGCTGGCGGGCGCGCTGTTCGTGACGACCATCGCCTTCGCCTACCACGCCCAGACCATCGTGTCGTGGCACACGGCCTTCGTGCCGCTGTCGCTGTGGCTGAACGCCCTGGTGGGCGGTCCCCTGCTCGCGTCCATCGGGCTGCGCATGGCGGGGTACCAGACCGCGCGGCACCGCTACGGGCGCGCCCTGGTGTCACTGGCGGGGGCGGCCCTGGCGGGCAACGTCGTGGTGTATGCGCTGTGGGGCGCGCGTCTGCCCGCGTTCGAGAACGCCATGACCGACGCCGCGTCGCTGATGCCGTGCTTCCTGCCCCTGACGGCGCTGTTCGCCGCGCTGTGCGCCTGCGGCGTCGCGCTCGCCGCGCGGGAGGCGTGGCGGGACGGGTCGGCATCGCCGGCGCGCCTGGGCGCGGCGAGCCTGCTGGCCCTGGCCGGCATCTTCGTCATGCGCTTCGCCTTCTACATGACCCACATGACCGTGGGCCTGGGGGTGTAGCGAGCGGGGCGCGACGGCGGTTCAGCGCCCTGTGCCCGCCCCGCTACGCACGGCTATGCCAGCAGCGCCTCGGCGGCGGCCATCTTGGCGCAGCACGTGAACACGTCGAGTGCCTCGTCGAGCTCCTCGAGCGGCGGCAGGGTGGGGGCGATGCGGATGTTGGCGTCCTCGGGGTCGCGCCCGTAGGGCCAGGTGGCCCCGGCGCCCGTCATGACCACTCCCGCCTCGCGGGCCAGCGCCACGGTGCGCGCCGCCGTGCCGGGCAGCCCGTCGAACGACACGAAGTAGCCGCCGCGCGGGTCGCTCCACGTGGCGACGTCGGCCTCGGCCAGGCTCTGCGCCAGCTTCTCCTGCACGAGCGCGAACTTCGGGCGCAGGATGGCGGCGTGGGCGGCCATGTGGGCGGCCACGCCCTCGGCGTCGCGCAGGAAGCGCGCGTGGCGCAGCTGGTTGATCTTGTCGTAGCCGATGGCCTGCGACCCCATCTGGGCCAGCGTCTCGGCCACGATCTCGGGGCTCGCGGCCATCGCCGCCACGCCGGCGCCGGGGAACGTCACCTTCGACGTGGACGCGAACTTCAGGTAGCGGTCGGGCACGCCGGCCTCCACGCAGGCGTCCGCGATGTCGAGCACGCGGTCCTGCTCGGCCTCATCATCGCTCAGGTGGTGCACGGCGTAGGCGTTGTCCCAGAAGATGCGGAAGTCGGGCGCGGCGCACTCCATCTCGGCCAGGCGGCGCACCACCTCGTCAGAGTAGGTGATGCCGCCGGGGTTGGAGTACTTGGGCACGCACCAGATGCCCTTGACGGTGTCGTCCTCGGCCACCAGGCGCTCCACCAGGTCCATGTCGGGCCCGTGCTCTTCCATGGGCACGGGGATCATCTCGATGCCGAGCGCCTCGCAGATGGCGAAGTGTCGGTCGTAGCCGGGCACGGGGCACAGCCACCGCACGCGCTCGCCGCGCGCCCAGGGCTCGTGGCCGCCGGTGCCGAAGTCCAGGCAGCGCGCGACGGCGTCGTACATGGCCGTCAGGCTGGAGCTGCCCAGCACGATGACGTTGTCGGGGTCGTCGTCCAGGAAGGCCGCCATGAGGCGCTTCGCCTCGGGGATGCCGTCCAGCACGCCGTAGTTGCGGCAGTCGGTGCCGTCCTCGCTCGTGAGGTCGGCGTCGGGGCCCAGCACGCCCAGCAGCGGCATCGACAGGTCGAGCTGCTCGGAGGACGGCTTGCCGCGCGCCATGTTGAGCGCCAGGCTCCGTGCCTGGTAGGCGGCGTACTCGTCCTGCAGGCGCGCGAGCTCGGCGCGCAGCTCCTCGGTCGTCATGTCAGCGTAGCGGGCCATGGGCTCTCATCCTTTCGCCGTTCACCACTTCGGTTCGGGCGCCTGTCGGGCGCTCCAGCACAATAAAGTATAATCCCGTCGTTATCGCACGGTAAGGAGAGTCCGCGGGCGTTCGCTATCGCGGGCCGATAGGGGAATCAAGATGATTGAGAGTGATGTGCAGGTCGTCATCGCCATGCTGCTCTACTTCATGGTGGTGGTCATCATCGGCTTCGTGTACGCGAAGCGGTCAAACTCCTCGAGCGAGGAGTACTTCCTGGGCGGGCGCGGCTTGGGCCCGTGGCTGACGGCGCTGTCGGCCGAGGCCTCGGACATGTCCGGCTGGCTGCTCATGGGCCTGCCGGGCGTCGCGTACTTCACGGGCGCGTCGGACGCCATGTGGACGGCCATCGGCCTGGCCATCGGCACGTACCTCAACTGGAAGTTCGTGGCCAAGCGCCTGCGCAAGTACTCGGAGAAAGCCGGCAACGCCATCACGGTGCCCGACTTCTTCAGCAACCGCTTCCATGACTCCAAGCACATCCTCATGACCATCGCCGCGGTCATCATCCTGCTGTTCTTCACCATCTACACGGCCAGCTGCTTCGTCACCGTGGGCAAGCTGTTCGCCACGCTGTTCGGCTGGGACTACGGCGTGATGATGGTCATCGGCGCCATCAT
>JAAWAY010000119.1 GCA_022792415.1 Eggerthellaceae bacterium
AGATGCAGCGCGTGGCCATCGCCCGCGCCCTCATCAACGACCCGGAGATCCTCCTGGCCGACGAGCCCACCGGCGCGCTGGACTCCAAGACGTCGGTGCAGATCATGGACCTGCTCACCGAGATCGCCAACGACCGCCTCGTCGTCATGGTCACCCACAACCCCGAGCTGGCCGACCAGTACGCCACGCGCATCGTCAACCTGGCCGACGGCGTCATCCGATCCGACACCGACCCGTTCGAGCCCACGCCCGAGGAGATGCGCGAGTCCACCAAGACGGTGCGGCGCACGTCGATGGGCCCGCTCACGGCCCTGTCGCTGTCGTTCAACAACCTCATGACCAAGAAGGGCCGCACCATCATGACGGCCTTCGCCGGATCCATCGGCATCATCGGCATCGCCGCCATCCTGTCGCTGGCCAACGGCGTCAACGCCTACATCAAGTCGGTGGAGGAGGAGACACTGTCGGAGTACCCGCTGCAGATCATGTCCACCGGCTTCGACATGACCACCATGCTGCTGGGCAGCGGCGGGTCGGACAGCGCGCCCGACGCCACGGACGGCGTCACCAGCCCCGAGGCCGCGCAGGATGCCGGCGCGCCAGAGGACGGCACGGGCCCCGAGAACGAGGCGAGCGCCGACGACGACGCCACGGCCGGCGCGCCCGAGGGCGAGGTGGGCATCGCCGAGATGGTCACCACCATGTTCGGCTCCATCGGGTCAAACGACCTGGCCTCGCTCAAGGAGTACCTGGACAGCGGCGAAAGCGGCATCGAGCCCTACGTCAACGCCATCCAGTACAGCTACGACGTGGTGCCCCAGATATTCAGCGCCGACGTGGACAACCTGCGCCAGGTGAACCCCGACAAGTCCATGGCCTCGCTGGGCATCGGGTCGTCGGTGAGCAGCAACTCGCTCATGTCCATGGCCATGAGCACCGACGTGTTCTACGAGATGCCGAGCGACCCCAACCTGTACGAGTCGCAGTACGACATCAAGGCCGGCCGCTGGCCCGAGTCGCCCAACGAGGTGGTGCTCGTCACCACGCCGAGCGGGCGCATCAGCGACTTCATGCTGTACACGCTGGGCCTGCGCGATGCGGCCGAGCTGGACGAGATGGTGCGTCAGTTCGCCGCCGAGGAGGACGTCGCGGTGCCCACCGACATCCAGCCCGTGTCCTACGAGGACATCCTGAACGTGCGCTTCAAGCTGGTGAACGCCGCCGACTGGTACAGCTACGACGCCGACTACGGCGTGTGGGTGGACAAGTCCGACGACAACGCCTTCATGCGCGATTTGGTGGCCGCCGGCGAGGGCGTGGCCATCGTCGGCATCGCCACGCCCTCCCCCGACGCCAAGGCCACCATGCTCAACCCGGGGCTCAACTACCCCGCCTCGCTCACCGACCACGTCATCGACCAGGCGGCGGCCACCCAGATCGTCCAGGACCAGTTGGCCGACCCGTCCGTCAACGTGCTCACCGGCAAGCCCTTCGGCGAAGAGGACGACGACGAGGCCGCCTTCGACATGGACTCGCTGTTCACCATCAACACCGAGGCCCTGCAGCAGGCGTTCAAGATTGACCGCAACAAGCTGTCCGTGGACATGTCCAACACGCTCAACCTGCAGGGCGTGGCGTCCAGCCTGCCGCCCGCGCCCGAGCCCGACATGGCCGCGCTCACCGGCTCGCTCGACCTGGAGCTAAGCAACGACCAGATCAACGGCCTGGTTACCAACGTGATGGGCGCGTTCCAGGCGTACCTGAAGGGCCTGCCGCCCGAGGAGCAGATGGCCGCCGCGGCCGACTTCGGCGCCGCGTTCTCGAAGTTCCTGCAGTCGCCCGAGGGCCAGGCCGCCGTGGCGGGCCAGGCGCTCAAGATCGCCCAGGAGAAGGATCTGGAGAGCCAGGTGGCCAAGACGCTGCAGGGCTACGTCACCACCACGATGACCTCGTACATGTCCACGATGGCCAAGGCGATGGAGACGCAGGTGACCGCCGCCATGCAGCAGGCCATGAACAAGATGGGCGCCAACATGGCATCGGCCATCTCCATCGACGCCGACGCCTTCGCCGGGGCCTTCGAGTCGAACATGACCGAAGACGACCTGGCCGACCTCATGATGTCGCTCATGCGATCCGAGGACGCCACCTACGACAACAACCTGCGCAACCTCGGCTACGCCGACCCGGCCAAGCCCTCGCAGATCGACATCTACCCCATCGACTTCGATGCCAAGGCCCACGTCATCGCCATCCTCGACGACTACAACGCGCGCATGGAGGCCGACGGCGAGGACGACCGCGTCATCACGTACACGGACTTCGTGGGCACGCTCATGGCCTCGGTCACCGACATCGTCAACATGATCAGCTACGTGCTGGTGGCGTTCGTGGCCATCTCGCTGGTGGTGAGCTCCATCATGATCGGCGTCATCACCTACATCTCGGTGCTCGAGCGCCGCAAGGAGATCGGCATCCTGCGTGCCATCGGCGCCTCCAAGGGCGACATCAGCCGCATCTTCAACGCCGAGACCATCATCGAGGGCCTGGTGGCGGGCCTTTTGGGCGTCGGCATCACCGCCTTGGGCTGCATCCCGGTCAACGCCATCGTCTACTCGCTGTTCGACGTTCCCGACGTCGCGCGGCTGCCGTGGCAGGCTGCCGCTATACTGGTGGGGATCAGCGTGTTCCTGTCGTTCATCGCCGGGCTCATCCCCGCGTCGAGCGCCAGCCGCAAGGACCCGGTGGAGGCCCTGCGCAGCGAGTAGCCCGCACCGATGACGGCGCGGGGGCCCGCCGGCACGCCCCCGCGACCGCTTCGTGCCCGGCCGCGGCATCCCGATGACAACGCGCCCGGCCGGGCGCCCGTGAGACGAAGGCGATCGATCGTGACCAACAAGGAAGAGCCCCTCTACGACATCAAGCCCTCCCCCACCATGGCGGGCTGCTCGCCCGACGGGCCGGAGACGTGCCTGAAGGCCTACGGCGAGACCGTGGTGAACGGCGCCGTGGTGCCGCTGTGCAGCGCGTCGACCGGCATGCCCTGCACCAAGGCCGTGCGCGCCGCCGTGCCCGAGGCGCTCGACGAGATCGCCGGCGCAGGCGCGGGCGCCTTTCGCGGCGGGGCGCGGCGCGGGGCAGCCTGGGCATCTTCCGGCACGGACCGCCCGTTCATCGGGCTGGTGGCCAAGCAGTTCCCCGAGGAGCGGTTCCTCAGCCTGCCGGCCGACTACGCCCCGGCGGTGGCCGCCGCGGGCGGCATCCCCGTCATCCTGCCGTTCATGGACGACGTCGACGCCTACGCGGCGCTGTTCGAGCACCTGGACGGGTTCGTGCTGACGGGCGGCCACGACGTGGACCCGGCGCTGTACGGCGGCCCCTGCCCCGGCGACGACGCCTTCGCGTCGGTGAGCCAGCTCACGCCCGACCGCGACGCGCTGGAGTTCGAGATCCTCAACTTCGCCGATGCCCACGACATCCCCGTGCTGGGCATCTGCCGCGGGATGCAGCTGATCAACGTGTACTACGGCGGCACCCTGCACGTGGACCTGCCCACCGACCTGGGCCTGCCCCGCGAGCAGCACTGGCAGACCGCCGCCCCCGCGCAGCCCGTGCACGCCGTGCGCATCGGGCCCGGCACGCGCCTGGGCGCCGTCATGGGGGACGGCGAGTTCTCCGTCAACTCGCTGCACCACCAGGCGGTGCGCGACGTGGCGCCCGCCCTGCGCCCCTGCGCCTGGGCCGACGGGCTGGTGGAGGGCGTGGAGCACCCCGATCGCGCGTTCATGCTGGGAGTGCAGTGGCATCCCGAGTTCTTCGCGGGCGAGGGGCCCATGGGGCCGCTGTTCGGCGCGTTGGTGGACGCCGCCCGTGAGGTGCGCGCCGCGCGCTAGGAACGGCGCCGGAAAAGACCGCGCCCCCGCCGTCACCAGGACGGCGGGGGCGCTTTCGTTTCGCCTGTCGACGCGATCGGCGCCGCTACTCCCCGAAATCGAACATGGCGGTGGTCAGGTAGCGCTCGCCCGTGTCGGGCAGGATGGCCACGATGACCTTGCCGGCGTTCTCGGGACGCGCGGCCACCTTGGCCGCCGCGGCCGCCGCCGCGCCCGACGAGATGCCCACGAGCAGACCGTCGCCCTGCGCCAGCTGGCGCCCGGCCTCGAACGCCTCCTCATCGGTGATGGTGATGATCTCGTCGTAGATGTCCGTGTCGAGCGTCTCGGGCACGAAGCCCGCGCCGATGCCCTGGATCTGGTGGGCGCCCGCGCGTCCCTCGGACAGCACCGGCGACGACGCCGGCTCCACGGCGATGACCTGGATGGCGGGGTTCTGCGCCTTCAGGAACGCGCCCGTGCCCGACAGCGTGCCGCCCGTGCCCACGCCGGCCACCAGGATGTCCACCTTCCCGTCGGTGTCGGCCCAGATCTCCGGGCCGGTGGTGCGCTCGTGGACAGCGGGGTTGGCCGGGTTGGTGAACTGCGACGGGATGAACGAGTTGGGGATCTCGGCGGCCAGCTCCTCGGCCTTGGCGATGGCCCCCTTCATGCCCTCCGCGCCGGGCGTGAGCACCAGCTCGGCCCCGTAGGCGCGCATGAGGTTGCGGCGCTCCACCGACATGGTCTCGGGCATGGCGATGATGATGCGGTTGCCGCGGGCCGCCGCCAGCGCGGCCAGGCCGATGCCGGTGTTGCCCGAGGTGGGCTCGATGATGACCGTGTCGGCGTCGAGCTTGCCCGCCGCCTCGGCGTCGGCGAGCATCGCCTGGGCGATGCGGTCCTTCACCGACCCGGCGGGGTTGAAGAACTCCACCTTCCCGAGGATGGTGGCGCCCGCCCCGCGCTCGCGCTCGAAGTTGGTCAGCTCCACGAGCGGGGTCTTTCCGATGAGCTCGGATACGCTGGAATGGACGTTCATGGGTGGCTTCTTTCTCTCGCCGGTTCGATGGACGACTTAAATCCTAGCAATTCACTAGGTATTGTCAAGCGAAAGGGGTTGCCGCGGGGCCAGCCGGGCTGTCGGGGGTCGCGACGGGGGCGTCGGGCGACATCGGGGCGGCCGCGGCGTCGGGGGTCGCGGATGCGGGAGCGGCCGGGGCCGGGTCGTGGTAGCTCTCGCGGCGGCGCGGCAGGCGGATGCGCGCGCCCGGACGGATGGACTTCATGGTCTCGCGCCCCATCACGCCCACGAGCGCCTTGAACGTGTCCAGGATGAAAGCGCGGTCCTCCGGGTCGAGCTTGGCCGTGGACGTGGCGATGTTCATGACGATGCTGCCGAAGTTGCGGTGCAGGTCATCGGCCGTCTTGACGCCCGAGGCGGCGATGAAGTCGTAGATGGTGTCGATGAACTGGGCGCGCTGCTCGGGTGTGCGCGAGCGCAGCCAACCGTCCAGCGTGCCGTCGGCCCACAGCGCGGTGCGGTTGAGGCCGTCCTGGTACAGGAAGTCGCCGTGACTGACCAGCCACGAGAACGGCTCGTGCTGGAAGATGAGCAGGGCGCTCGACTGCACCACGCGGTAGTCGTCGCCGTTTTCCAGGATCATGCCGAACAGCGACGACTCGGGGACGCCCTTGAACAGCAGCCGCCGGTAGGCGTCGTCGTGGACGCGGGGCGACGGGTCGTCGAGGAACGAGGGTCCGTCGTAGTTGCACACCGCGTCGATGCGCGCGAACACGTCGTCGCCCACGCACAGCGCCGCGTACTGGGCGAGGTTGCCGCCCTTGGAATGGCCCGTCAGCACCAGGTGCCCCGGCAGCGCCGACGCCACGCCCGACACGTAGGCCACGGCCGACTGCTGCGAGGGGGTGACGTCCATGAAGCAGAGGTTGAAGTCCTCCTTCCATCCCGCCAGGCTGCCGTCGGTGCCGCGGAACGACACGTAGGTCCGGCCGTCCCCCACCGTGAGCGTGATGGCCGAGAACTGCTTCTCCACCGCGTCGGAGTGCTCGTTGACGTAGAACGACACATGCGCGTCGCGGTAGCGGCGGCTGGCCATGAGCGCGCGCAGGAACGGCCGGCTGTCGTCGGCGTCGCGCATCCAGCTGCCCCGGACGAGGTCCTTCCACGAGGTGAGGGCCAGCACGTCGTGCAGCAGCACCGGCACGGCCGGGTCGGCCGGCATGCGGTCGTAGCGCTCGTAGCGCAGGTAGGACAGCGTGGCCATGACCAGGCCGTCCACCACGTTGAACGGCAGCTCCTCGAACGTGCGCTGCTCGCGCGCGACGTAGGACACGATGTTGGCCACGAGATCCTCCTCTCTGGGTCGGGCGGTACGGGGGCGCGGGGCGCGGCGGCCAGGCTGAGCTGGGTTGCCGCGAGGCGCAGGGGGCGCGACCCGAGGGGCGGAGCGCCCGCAGGGCCGACCGGGTACCTTGGCTTTCATGATATCCGCAATGCGGCGCGCGCCGCTGGCGGGAGGGCAGCCGTTACGCGGATGTTCGGGCTGGCGGCGCGGGGCAGCGCGCGAGCCATCAGATAACGCGCAGACCCTCCCCCACCGCCTCGGCCACGCGGGCGACGTCCTCCAGCTCGAGCGATCCGAACGCCACGAGGAAGCGGCCGAGGGAGGCCTCTTCGCAGGAAGCGGGGGCATGCGGCTGGCTCTCGACGTCGATGGCCCGAGTGGGGGCGCTGGCGGCAGAAGGGGAGCCGGAAGCCTCGACGCCAGCCTCGGCAAGGCCGGCCGCAGGGAGGACGGCCGCCACGTCGTAGTCGGACAGCGGCGCCAGGCGCACGCCCCGAGCGCGCACGGCCTCCAGGAAACGGGCCTGGGCGGCCGTCGGGGCGGTCCGGCGCGTGCCCGGCCACGGCAGGTCCGCGCCCTCACCGCCGGACGCATCCCCCAGCCCGTCCACCCGCAGGACGAAGTGCAGGCCCGCGCCCACGTGCTCCAGCGCCAGCCGATCACCGGAAACGGCGCGCAGGGCCTCGACCAGCGCGTCTTGCACACGGCGCGCCCGGGTGCGCGTGCGGTTGACGTGGCGCTCGTAGTCGCCCGACGCGATGAAGCGCGCGAGCGCCGCCTGCTCGAGCGCGCCCACCGTGCACGCATGAAACGCCAGGTCGCAATCGAACGCCTGCGACAGGTGCGGCGGAAGCACCATGTAGCCGATGCGGAAGGCCGACCCGAGGCTCTTCGTGAAGGTGTTGAGGTAGATGACGCGCTCGTCGGCATCGACGCCCTGCAGCGACGGGACGGGGCGCCCGGCCATGCGGAACTCGCAGTCGTAGTCGTCCTCGACGAGGTAGCGGCCCGGCTCCTCGCGCGCCCAGCCCAGCAGCTCGAAGCGACGCGGCGCGGACGTCACGAGGCCCGTCGGAAACTGGTGCGACGGCATGCAGTGGAGCACCGACGCGCCCGATGCGCGCAGGGCCGCGACCGACGGCCCGCTCGCGTCAAGCGCCACGGGGGCCACGTCGACGCCCTCGGCCCGGTAGGTGGCGGCCAGGCGCGGGTAGCCCGGCGTCTCCACGGCGAAGCGGCGATGCCGGCCGAGCAGTTGCACGAGGAGGTGGTAGAGCGTCTGGGCGCCGGCCGCCACGACGATCTGGTCGGGCGCGACGTCCATGCCGCGGAACCCGTGAAGATGCGAGGCGATGGCCTGGCGCAGCGCGAGCGACCCGCGAGGCCCCGACGCGGCCAGAAGCGACCGCTCCGACTCGTCCGCGAGCACCTGGCGGATGGTACGCGCCCAGCTGGCGTAGGGGAACCGGCCCACCGCCGGCGTGGCGCCCGCGAGGTCGACGGCCGGCGGGGCGGAGGCGCAGCCGGCAGAGGGGGCGGAGGGGGCGTGGGGAGGAAGCGCGCGTCCGGAGGCGGGGGCGGGCGATGGGGCCGCGGGGCGGTGCGCGGCGTGCGCCGGGGCGGGTTGCGGCAGCTCGGCGGCGTAGTAGCCGCTGCGGGGGCGCGACTCCACGTACCCCTCGGCCACGAGCTGGCGATACGCGGCCTCCACCGTGACGACGCTCACGCCCAGGTGCTGCGCGAGGGCCCGCTTCGAGGGCAGCCGCTCCCCCGCCCCCAGGGCAGCCGCCTCGATGTCGGCCCGGATGCACTGATAGAGCTGGCCCTGCAAGGGCAGGCCCGCGTCTCGGTCGAGCGCGTAGGTGAGCATGGCGTCCCTTCCCCCTCATCTCTCTTTAACTGACCTTATCAAAATGTGATGAATTGACTATATCGCTGTACCCAGCAAACGACTACCCTACCGCTCATCTACTATGCGAGCGGAAGGAATCCCCATGTCAGAGCTTACTCCCGAGGCCGCGGCCGAGCGCGCGGCGCTCAACCGCCAGCTGGCGCAGATGCTGAAGGGCGGCGTCATCATGGACGTCACCACGCCTGAGCAGGCGCGCATCGCCGAGGCCGCCGGCGCGTGCGCGGTCATGGCGCTCGAGCGCATCCCCGCCGACATCCGCGCGGCCGGCGGCGTGTCGCGCATGAGCGACCCGGCCATGATCAAGGGCATTCAGGCGGCCGTGTCCATCCCCGTGATGGCGAAGTGCCGCATCGGGCACTTCGCCGAGGCCCAGGTGCTGCAGGCCATCGAGATCGACTACATCGACGAGTCCGAGGTGCTGTCACCGGCCGATGACACGTTCCACATCGACAAGACCCGCTTCGCCGTGCCGTTCGTGTGCGGGGCGCGTAACCTGGGCGAGGCGCTGCGCCGCATCGAGGAAGGCGCGTCGATGATCCGCACCAAGGGCGAGCCGGGTACGGGCGACGTCGTGCAGGCCGTGCGCCACATGCGCGCCCTGAACGCCGAGATTCGTCGCGTGGCCAGCCTGCGCGACGACGAGCTGTTCGAGGCCGCCAAGCAGCTGGGCGTGCCCTACGCGCTGCTGCGCCAGGTGCACGAGACCGGCGCGCTGCCCGTGGTGAACTTCGCCGCGGGGGGCATCGCCACGCCGGCGGACGCGGCGCTCATGATGCAGCTGGGCGCCGAGGGCGTGTTCGTGGGCAGCGGCATCTTCAAATCGGGCGACCCGGCGCGGCGCGCGGCGGCCATCGTGAAGGCCACGGCCAACTACGAGGACGCCGAGCTGCTGGCGGCCCTGTCAGAGGACCTGGGCGAGGCGATGGTGGGCATCAACGCGCAGGAGATCGCGCTCATCATGGAGGAGCGCGGCCAGTGAGCGCGCGTCTTGGCGGCGGAAGCGGGGGGCCTCATCCCGCAAGCGAGGGCGGCGGCGCGCAATGTGACGCCGAGAGCGCGGCGCTCTTTCCCGCGGGCGAGGGCGGCGCGCCTACGGAGCCCGATGCAGACGCGGAGGCCCGCTGCGCTGCGGGCCCCGCGTCGCGCCGTCCCGTCATCGCGGTGCTGGCCGTGCAGGGCGCGTTCATCGAGCACGAGCGGCGCCTGCGCCAGCTGGGCTGCACCACGGTGGAGCTGCGCCAGGCGTCCGACCTGCGGCGCGGCTTCGACGGGCTGGTGCTGCCCGGCGGCGAGTCCACCGCGCAGTCCAAGCTGCTGCGCGACCTGGGCATGCTCGACCCCCTGCGCGAGCTCATCACCGCGGGGCTGCCGGTGCTGGGCACCTGCGCGGGCCTCATCCTGCTGGCGGCGCGGGTGGAGGGCACGGGCGACCTGCGCGGGCTCGACGAGGCCCGGGCCGCGGGACGGGCGCGGGTGGACGGCCTGCGCACGCTGGACGTCACCGTCGAGCGCAACGCCTACGGCCGCCAGCTGGGCAGCTTCCACGCGCAGGGCGCGCTCGTCGCAGGCGGCGGCGCGGGCACGCCGGACGCAGGCACCGCTCCCCTCCCCCTCACGTTCATCCGCGCGCCGCGCATCACCGCGATGGGGCCCGCCGTCCACCCGCTCGTGACGCTGGACGGCCAGCCCGTCGCCGTGCAGCAGGGCGCGCAGGTAGCCGCCGCGTTCCACCCCGAGCTGGACGACGACGACCGTCTCTACCGCCGCTTCCTGGATCTCGTCAGGTAGGGCGCACTCAGTCCACGGGCGCCTGCAGCGGGTGCAACGGCTCCCTCACGCGGTAAGAGCACTCGTCGATGAGCCCCTCATCCGATGAGGCGGCGCCCGGGTACGCGCCCCGGCCCTTCGCGCATGGGTTGTAGCACGGCCTGCCGCACAAGACGCAGCGCACCGCAGGGGGAAGGGCCGCCGCCGTGATGTCCGCCCCGCACGCGTCGCAGGCGTATCCAGCAGCCGCCTCCCCCATATCGCACAGGTTGAACGCCCCGCACGCGTCGCACAGCGCCGAGCGCACGCTCGGCGGGCGACACCCGCCGCAGGTGGGGCTACAGGCCCAACACATGGCCCCTCCTTCCCCGGCGCACCTCTGCGCCGCGCAGCCGCCGGCGACCTCACCGTGGCTCGCCAAGGCCCTCCCAGGTGAGGCGCCGCGCTCCCCGGCGAGCCACCAGCAACAGCACGACGGCGACGGGGCACGCCGCGATGCCCACCCAGAACGCAGGCAGGAAGCTGGCGGTGACGTCGTAGCTCAGGCCCACGAGGCGCGATCCGAACGATCCCAGCAAGCCCGAGCCGACGTTGGCCCACGCGAAAATGCGGGCAAAGTCGCGCTCGCCGAAGAAGGAGCGCACGAGCAGCGGCAGGCTCACCGATATGAACGAGTCCTGCACGCCGAAGACGAAGGACGCGAGGATGAGCCCCACCTCGTTGCGCAGCAGCACCAGCCCCAGCATGCCCGCCGCCACCAGCGCCAGCTCGAGCATGACCGTGCGCTGCACCCCGATGCGGTCGTTGAGCCAGCCCATGATGAGCTTCTCGCAGAAGCTGCCCGCGTACAGGGCAGACACCAGAAACGACCCGAACAGCGGAGAGAACCCGATGGACACCGCATAGCCGGCCATGTGGGCGTCGAACCCCGACCCGATGAGCGAGGCGATGCCCGCGAAGAGAAACAGCATCACAAAGGGCACGGACACGAGCGCGCGGCGAAACGGCACGCCTGCGGACCCCGTCGCCGTCGCCCGCTCCTGCGCGTCGCCCCCGGGCTCGTAGCCGTAGGGCAGCGCCCCCACGTCGGCCGGCTTGCGGACGATGACGAACAGCGTGAAGGGCAGCGTGAACGCCGCGATGAGGGCCGCTTGCGCGAAGTAGGCGGATCGCCATCCCATCGCGTCGATGAGCACGGCGAAGAGCGGGGCGATGACCGAGGTGGCCAGGGCGGCCACGGCCGTTGATATGCCCAACGCCAGGCCACGGCGCCGGTCGAACCAGTTGCCGATGACCACCGCCTGGGGCAGGTACATGAGGCCGGCGCCCAGGGACCCGTACAGCAGGCCGGATATCATCCACTGCCATGCCTCGTCATACGTGCCCATGAGCGCCGAGGCGGCCACGCACCCGAGCGCCGACACGCTGAGGACCACGCGCAGGCTCACCCGCTCGTACAGCCAGCCGAACACCGGCATGCACAGGGCGCTGGCGATGAAGTGCACCTGCTGCCAGGCGGCGATGTCGCTGCGCGCGAAGCCCATGTCGTCGCATACCGCCACGAAGAACACGCCGTTCGGCCCGAATATCAGCGCCAGGTAGCCGATGCCGAGGCACGAGCAGGCGACGAGCATGATCCATGCCCGATGTATCCTCATGCGGCCGATCCTCAGGTATGACTTGTCCATGTCCCCCTCCATGTCCTCGCCGATTATCCCCCATCACGCACGGAAGCGGCCCGTCACGCCCCTAGGCACGTGGCGCCGGAGGCGGCGTGGGAGCACCCGGAGCCGCAGGCGCGGCCGGGGCACCGGGAGCCGCGGGCGCAGCCGGCAGCTCGGCGCCGCAGTAGGGGCATTCCGGAAGCACCTCGCCGTTGCTCGCGAAGATGGTCTCGCCGCAGGAGGGGCAGGTCACCGGACCGGCGCCGGCAGTAGCAGGTCTGAAGCACATGATGATCACTCCGTTCTGAGGGGGGGGCATCCGCGAGATGCCCGGTTGACAGGGCGGCCTCCCCGGCCGCCCGGGCAAGGCCGGGGAGGGCGCGCACCGCCCTCCCCGACGCTCAATGCTCTAGTCGATGAGGGGATCCTTCTCCGACTTCTGCGCGCGGCTCAGCCAGAACAGCAGGATGAGCGCGACGACGCACAGCGCGATGGCCAGGTAGAAGCAGCCCACGTACTGCCCGGTGAGGTCCTTCATGGTCGCGCCCACGTAGGGGCCGAGCACCCACGCGAAGCCCGTGGCGAACAGCGTGGTGGACAGGATGGCGCCGGCATAGCGGGGGCCGAACAGGGCCGGGCCCGCGGACATGTGCACGGGCGACGTGCCCGCGCAGAAGAAGTACACCAGGCAGCCGGCCACGATGGCGGGCACCACGCCCTGGGTGTAGAAGACGGACACGATGAGAAGCGACACGATGATGCCCGCGTACAGCACCTTGAGCGTGAGCCAGGTGTCCTTCATGCGGTCACGCACCCAGCCCCACACCGGACGGCCGAGGCAGTTGATGACCGAGGTGATCGACAGCATGACGGCGGTCACGTTGGCGGTGACGAAGGCCGGGTCCATGCCCTGGGCGCCCAGGCCCTCGATGTAGATGGGCACCACGTTCATGACGAAGGCGAAGTTGGCGAAGCCGGTCAGGAAGATGCAGATCCACAGCACCCAGTACTCCCGCGTGCGAATGGCCTTGTTGAGCGGCAGCGAGCCGTCATCGGCGGGATCGTCCTGCACGGGCGGCTCCCAGCCCTCGGGCTTCCAGCTGGGATCGGGCAGCCGCTGGGGCAGGATGCCCAGCAGGATGACCACCACGATGCCCACGGAGATCAGGATGGTGAAGGTGTCGGTCCACCCCATGTTGGCGAGCAGGAAGGTGGCCGCCGGCGCCATCCAGAAGGCGGCCAGGCCCTGGCCCATGGCCACGATGCCCGTGGCGAAGCCCACGTTGTCAGGCACCCACTTGGCGCAGATGGAGGGCGCCGTGCCCGAGCGCAGGCCGGCGGCCAGGCCCAGGATGAAGCTGCCGCCGTACCAGAGCCACTGGCACGAGGCCCAGTCGGTTCCCGCGCCCAGGGCGCGCATGCAGAACAGGCCGATGGCCAGGCAGATGGCCGAGCCTATGTACATGACCTTCGGGCCGAACCGATCGAAGAGCGCCCATGAGAAGATGGGGCCCGCCAGCATGTCGCCCGCGCCCAGGAGGGACGCGCCCAGGGCAAACGTCGCCACCGTGTCGATGCCGAACTGAGCCTGCAGGAACGGGTAGAACATGCTGTAAATGTTGGAGTACACGATGAACAGGCCGATGGCGGCGCCGAAGACCGGGTACAGCCACCGGAGCTTCGGGCCCATGCCCTTGTTGAGAAAACCTGCTGCCATTTCTTTCCCCTTTCAGCGAATGGCACGTCCAATGGGCCCGCCGGCCCGAGGCCGGCGGGCGTCAGGTCGGCTCCTACGGAAGCACGATGCTCACGCGCGACCCCAGCTCCTCGGCGCGCTTCGTCATCTCCTCGAGCGTGCCGTACTCGAGGCAGAACGCCAGGCAGTTGTGGACGCAGGCGGGATCCTCCCCGCGCGCCGTGCGGTCGGCGCACAGGTCGCAGAGCTTGGTGGGGATGGGCTCGTAGATCCACTCGAACGATCCGTCGTCCAGCTCGAAGGGCGCCACCTCCTCCAGCTTGATGCCCCACTGGGTCAGCGGGTAGCCGTGCGCGTTGCGGCAGGCTATCTCGCAGCTGTGGCAGCCGGAGCAGTACTGGTAGTTCACCAAAAGTGCGTGTGTCATCAGGCACCTCCTATTCCGCATGATGCTGGTCGGGGCGCTGGGCGAGGAACGCCTCGGTGCCGGCGTTCGCCTCCATGGCCTGGGCGTGCAGCGCGGGCTCCACGTTGCCGGCCAGGCCCTCGTCAAGCGACGACGCCGGACGGATGGAGCAGCACATGTTCTTGTGGATGGAGCCGTAGCCCATGGGGTTGTTGAGCTTGTGGGCCAGCATGACGTTGACGTTGGACTTCCACACGCCGTACAGGTTGGGCTCGGCGGCGTCTTCCTCGGGGAACCACCAGCCGTGCTGGGCCATGACCACGCCCGGATGGATGGTGGGGGTCACCTGGACCTTCATGTTGCAGCGCCCGAACATGTTCTCGAGCGTCGCCCAGCCGCCGTCCACCACGCCGTACTTCGCGGCGTCATCGGGATGCACCTGCACGATGGGCCACGGGTCGATCTGGCGCAGCGAGTCGATCATGCGGTGCTCGGAGTGGAACGAGGTGTACTTGCGCGCGCCCGTGGTCATGGCCAGCGGGTACTTCTCCATGACCTCCTGGCCGTACTCGGCCTCGGGCACCGGGGAGTAGGGGCACTCGATGTAATACGGCAGCGGCTCGTAGCCCCAGTTCTTGTACAGCGTGCTCTTGAACTCGATCTTTCCCGTGGGAGAGTTGAACCCGGGGTAGCCGTCGGGCCGGCCCATGCCCTTCTCGTACTTCTTGTAGGTATAGGGCGGATGGTAGATGTGCATGGCCTTGAACTCGTCGAGCGAGAGGTCGAACGCCTCGCGCAGCTGCTCGTCGAAGAACTGCTTGGAGTCCTCGTAGTACCAGTACTCGGGGTTGAGGCGCTTGCCGATGGCGATGTTGATCTCGATGTCGTCCAGGCACTCCCCCACCGTGATGGCCTTGTTGATGGAGCCGATGTAGGGCAGGTTCGACCCGTAGTAGGGCACCACGACCGCGTCCTGCTCGACGAACGTCTTCACGGGGAGGAACATGTCGGCGGCCGCCTGGATGGTGGGATTCATGAACAGGTCGGTGGCCAGCACGAACTCGAAGCGCTTGAAGGCCTCGTACCAGCGATCAGGCAGCACGTTGGCCGTGGACGTGAACAGGTTGGAGCTCTGCAGCACGCCCATGCGGAACTTGACCGGCCCGTCGTTCTCAAGATCCTCCAAGATGAGGTCAGGCTGGGTGGAGAACATGTTGGCGGTGAACACCGGGAACTCCTCGTGCCCGATGCGGTTCTCCAGGTCGCCGGGCTCCAGGTTGGACGCCGTGGCCGTGCGCCACTTGCCCAGGAAGTTCATCGTCACGACGGACGAGGCGTTGCACAGGATGCCGCCGGGCACGTCCAGGTTGCCCGTCATGGCGCACAGGGCCATGACGCAGTGGCCTGCCTGGCCGCCGGCCAGCTGCTGGTCGAACGCGAGGCCCCACGCGATGGACGCCGGATGGGCGCCGGCGAAGCGGCGGGCGATGTAGCGGATGTCGTCGGCGTCGCACCAGGCGATCTCGGCGGCGCGCTCCGGGGGCATCTCCGCCACGCGGGCACGGAAGTCGTCGAAGCCGAAGACCCACCTGCTCACGAAGTCCTTGTCGTAGAGCTCCTCCTCGATGATGACGTTGCACATGGCCATGGCGATGGCCGCGTCGGTGCCGGGGCGGATGCGCAGCACCTTCTCGCAGCGGCTGCCCAGCCAGGTGACGCGCGGGTCGATCATGAGCATGGCCGTGCCGCGCTTCATGAGGTCGATGATGGAGTGGCCGAAGAAGCCATCCGGGTTGGACGGCAGCGGGTCCTTGCCCCACACGAGCACCACCTCGGGCAGCGTGTAGCGCGGGTCATCGTAGCGATCGGGGTAGTTGCCCGCGATGTCGATCTCGGGGTAGCCGATGTTGCCGCAGATGAAGTTGGCCACCGAGCTGCGGGGCCCGTAGCAGGCCTGCCCGCTCAGGGCCATGCAGTGGTACGGGGTGCGGAACACGCCGTAGGCCATGGCGACACCGTACAGGGTGGCCTCGCGCCCCGTCCCCGAGAACACGACCACCGTCTCGCGGCCGTACTCGGCCTGCAAGCGCTTGGTGGTCTCTTCGATGTAGTCGAGGGCCTCGTCCCAGCTGATGCGCTTCCACGCATCGGGGTTGCCGCGATCCTCCTTCGCGCGCTGCATGGGGTAGATGATGCGATCCGGGTGGTAGATGTACTCGGGCAGCGACAGGCAGCGCACGCACAGGCGCCCCTGGGAGATGGGATGATCGGGATCACCCTCGACGTCGACGAGCTTGCCGTCGACCACGTGGAGCTTCAGGCCGCATCCCACCGGATGGCAGCCAGGGGCCGACCAGGCGCAGGTACGCACGACGTAGTCGTCCGGCGTCCCCTTGCGCCACTCGGTCTCGAACTGTTCGCTCATAGATCCTCCTCTCTAGAAGACGACGCGCTCGGGTTGCCTCGCGCGCCACGCCCCCTCCAAGGCGTTGTGTGCCGGCGTTGGCGCCCGCGGAGAGGGGATGTCTCGATTCTATGAGGGGGAAATACGCTTCTGACCTGCGGAGTGTGCTCGTACGACGCACCGATGGGCACCAGGCGCCGAGCAGCATCCGTCTCACGCTCGGTTACAATTGAAACGTGCTTCATTCCAAAATGGAACGGTCGGCATCCTCGTCGAGGGATACCATCGAACCATCTGAATGCATTTCAACGAGGAGGGGGCTTCGGGCGTGCAAACTGAGTACCTTGAGGAGTTCGTCACCTTCGCACGGTTCATGAATCTCACCAAGGCGGCTGAGGATCTGCACATGACCCAGAGCAACCTGGGCAAGCACATCCGCAAGCTCGAGACCGAGCTGGGCTTCAAGCTGGTCGACTACTCCCACAAGCGCCTGCGCCTCACCGCCGCCGGCGAGCGGTTCCTCGGCGGCATCCAGCAGCAGCTCGAGGCCATCCAGCACCTGGTCGGCGACTGCCAGCGCCTGGCCGCGACCGATGCGTTCCAGGTGAGCGTGCAGGACCCGCCCTTCGCCGACCACGCGGCCCGGGCGTTCTTCTCGGCCATCAACTGCATGAGGACGACCAACCCCAACCTGTCGGTCAAATTCGTCCACATCAACTACCGCAATCACCGACGCCTGCTCGACACGGGCAAGATCGACGTGCTGGTGGAGTACCGCTACGGCGACCGAGGCCAGCTGCTCACAGAGTACGAGCGCGCGGGGATCGCCGCCGTTCCGCTGGGATCGGTGCCTTTCTGCCTGTGGATGGACACCGCCATTGCCCCCGCCAAGGGCTTCGTGGGACGCAATGACATCGCCGACCTGCGCATCAGCACGTTCAGCGACGAATCGAGCCCCATCCACCGCCTGGTGGATGACCTCTATGGCGCAGCCGGCCTGTCCCCGCGTCTCGGCATCATCAACGCGAACTCCCCCGACGAGTTCTACCACACGTTCCACGCGGGCAGCGCCTTCCTCCTACCGACCACCTACCAGGGCAACTTCCTGTTTGCCGATCGCGCGGACATGGCCTTCGTGCCCTTCGAGGACGACTTCGTGCGAGCAGAGGTGTTTGTCATCACCGCGCGCGAGGGCCGTTGCGCCGAGCTGTTCCAGGCATGCCTGGCCGAGGGCGCCGCGTAACACCGCTCACAAAAGAGCGAGGCCTCCCGAAGGAGGCCCCGCGTCACGCCGCCTCGCTCAGAGGCGGCCCGCTATCCATGGCAGGATCAGCTCACGCCGCGCGTCTTGGCCGGGAGGGATACGGCCCTAACGCGCCACGCCGCATCCTAGTACCAGGGAGTCACCAGCGTCAGCGGCATGGCGGCGATGAGCACCAGCAGGCGCAGCACGAAGCCGCCCACCAGCACGCCCACGTCAGACGCCAGGCCGATCATGTGCGCCGAGCGGCTCTCCTCGAACTCCTTGGAGCTCAGGAACAGCAGCCAGGTCTCCACGGCCGTCGGCAGCACCAGGCCCACCAGGATGAACAGGAACCAGAACGCCAGAGCGCAGTCGCCGGCCACCAGCTTCATCACCGACTCCAGGCCCGAGGGGCTCGCGCTGAACGCGGTCACGAACAGCAGGGCCGCCACCAGCACGATCTCGACGATGGGGAACACGTAGTGCAGCTTCTTGAACGCCACCAGCCGGTCGAACTCCGCCGGGGCGCGCAGGATGGTCACGCACAGCACGGCCGCCATGCCGGTGGACATGGCCGACACCAAAAACAGGATGGGCAGCAGCGCGTTGTTCCACAGCGGGAACGTCTTGCACACGCCCAGCAGGCAGCCGGTGTACACGGCCACGCACACGCCGAACACCGCAGCCACGATGTCGAGCCACATCGGCACGTTGCGCTTGGCCAGGTCGAGGCCGGCGCCGATGAGCGACAGCACCGTGAACGCGCCGAGGAACACGACGCCCCAGGTCATGACCGACCCGAAGTTGGTCAGCAGCAGCGCGAAGCGCAGCGGGTGATGGAAGCCCGCCGTGGCGTCGAGCATGAGCAGGCACAGGCCGATGATGACCACCACGGGCGCGATGACGCGGCCGTAGCGGATCGCATGGACGGCCTCCGGATGACGCCAGCGGATGATCGCCGCGCTGACGTAGGCGCCGCCGCCGAGACCCGCGAGGAAGAGGTACCACGCAATGATGGACCCCCAGATAGGTTCGAACGTCATCTCAATCACCTCACGTAGTAGATTTTCGCTTTGGTCAGGTCACCGGCGATGGGCGTGGCCCCCGTCTCGGCGATGGCCTTGGATATCTCGCTGTCGGGATCGTCCAGGTCGCCGAAGATGCGGCAGCCGGTCAGGCACGCCTCCACGCACGAGCACATCTTGGTGCCGTCCTGGGCCGCCACGGTGCAGAAGCGGCACTTGTCGACCGCGCCGGTCTCGGAGTTGCGCACGCGCACCTGGTAGGGGCAGGCGGCCACGCAGTACAGGCAGCCGATGCAGCGGCCCTGGTCCACCTCGACGATGCCGTCGGTGCCGTACTTGGCGGCGCCGGTGGGGCACACGCTCACGCAGGGGGCGTCCTCGCAGTGCATGCACTGCAGGGGCACGTGCTCCACGCGCACGGAGGGGTATGTCCCCACCTCGCGCTCCTCGAAGCGGATGAACGCCTCGTCGGGGAGCAGGTTGTTCTGGCGCTGGCAGGCGGTGCGGCAGGCGTAGCAGCCGATGCACTTCTTCGTGTTGATGAGCATTCCGTAGTTAGCCATTACGCACCTACCTTCTTGATCCTGACCGTTGTGTTCTGCGACATGGTCGACCCGTAGGCGGGCTCAATGTGGAACGGCACGTAGTCCATGATGCGCAGCCCCTTGCCGTAGGCGGTGTGCTGCTCGGGGGACGTGCACCCGTAATGGCTGGGCAGGTACACCACGCCGGGCGAGATGCGCTCGGTGACGCGCACCTTGCTCGTGCCGGAGTGCAGGTCGTTCTCCACGACGATCTCGTCGTTGTCCTTGATGCCGAGGGCCTCGGCGTCGGCCACGCTGATCCACGGGCGCATGAGGCCGTATTCCTCGGCGATGTTCATGAGCTCGGGCACGTTGGCCGTCTGGGTGTGAGTCATGATGGCCTGCTTGCCGCCCACCAGGCGGTACTCGCCCTCGCCCACCGGATCCTGCGGCTCGATCCACACGGGGCACGGCGACAGGCCGGCCTTGGCGCAGGCCTCGCTGGTGAACTGCACCTTCTTGGCAGGCGTGTTGAACGTGGGCTGCTTGCCGTAGACGAAGGCCTTGTCGGGGAACTGCACAGTGCCCACCTGGCGCAGGCCCTCCAGCGTGAGCCCCACGGTGTTGAGCTGGGCCTCGGCCAGCTCGTCCTGGGTGAACTGGAAGTACTCCCCCACGCCGCAGGCCTCGGCCAGCTCGGTGAAGATCTGGTCGCACGAGCGGGTGTTGGGGTGGATGACGTCGAGCACCTGGGAGCGCAGCGCCACGTAGGGCACGCGGCCGCCGCCGAACTCGGGCAGCTCGGAGCGCTCGAGGTAGCTCGTCTCGGGCAGCACGTAGTCGGCCAGCATGGCCGTCTCGGACATCTGCACGTCGCAGACCACCATGAGCTCCAGGTTGGACAGGGCGTCGGCCAGATAAGCCGGGTTGGAGTAGCCGACGGCCATGTTGGAGTAGTAGAAGAACATGCCCTTGAGCGCGCCGGTCTTGGCCATCTCGCCGGCGTACACGGCCGAGCCCATGGACGCGGACGCCAGCGGGTACTCCTCGCTGCCCAGCTTCTTGGCCTCCACCTTGGGCGGGGCGGCGAAGCGCGGGTCGTCCAGCTTGCCGGCCGAGATGCCGCTCGTGAGCAGCGCGCCGCCCGGCTGGTTCCAGCAGCCCAGAAGCGTGTTGAACAGGGCCACGGCGCGGGCCGTCTCGCCGGAGTTGGCGTAGGCGCAGCCGTAGGCGCCGCGCCAGCTGGGCTCGATGGAGGCCGCGGGGGCCGCCTCGGCGAAGCGCGCCGCCAGCGACTCGATGGTGTTGGCCGGGATGCCGGTGAGCTGCTCGGCCCAGGCGGGCGTGCAGCCCTCGATGGCGACGGCCCAGTCATCGAAGCCCACGCTGTTGGCCGCCACGAACTCGGCGTCGTAGAGGTGGTTCTTGATGAGCACGTTGCTCATGGCCAGCACGAGCGCCAGGTCGGTGCCGGGAGTGATGGGCACCCACTCGTCGGCGAAGACCGTCGAGTTGTTGCAGCGCGGGTCGACCATGACGATGTAGGCGCCGTTCTCATGGGCGCGCTCGAGCGCCGCCACCTGGCTCGGGCGGATGCCGTCGCAGTAGCTGCGGCCGATGAACATGGTCATCTGGGAGTTGGCCACGTCCGACACCCAGTCGCCCGTGCCGATGGCCTGGGTGATGCCCGAGGCCTTGGACAGGTTGCAGGCGGCGCCGTGCGTGTAGGTGTTGGGCGAGCCGAGCGCGGCGATGAAGCGGTTGCAGTAGTACGAGCCGGACGGGCGCGGGTCCTGCACCAGGCCGATGGCCTCGGGGCCGTTCTCGGCGATGATGGCCTTGACCTTCTCGCCGATCTCGGCGTAGGCCTGGTCCCACGTGATGGCCTCGAACTTGCCCTGGGCGTTCTTCTTCAGGGGGTCGGTCAGGCGGTCCTTGGAGTAGGCGATCTGCGAGTAGCCGTAGCCGCGGGCGCACAGGTGGCCCTCGGCGTTGGGGTTGTTCTCGTCGCCGATGAGCTTGGTGAGCTTACCGTCGACCACATAGGCGGTATAGCCGCACTTGCTGGAGCAGGCGTTGCACAGCGTGTGGACGGCGTCGGTCCGTCCGGTGCCGGCCTCCTCGTCGGCATGGGCCTGTTGCCAGGCGCCAAAGCCCGTGAAGCCCGCTGCCGCCACGGCGGCCACGCCAGCGCTTCCCGCCAGAAAGCTGCGCCTCGTGATAGCGTTTTCTGACATAGCTGTTCCTCTCTTATAGCTTACGCAACAGAATCGGTCGCGCATCCGATGCTCGAGTAGTCCGCGTAGGGTTCCTGCTGGGCCCGTATGCCCATGATCAGGTCGATGAGCGCCAGGTAGAAGCTCGCCTCGTCGCCCAGGGCCAGAAGCCGGGTGCGGTAGGCCGTCAGCCAGCCGAACCGCTCGGCCACAAAGGCCCGCGCCGCCTCGTCCATCCCCGACCGCAGCAGCACGGCCACCAGGTCGAGCTCCAAAGACAGGTGGTCGGGGCACGCCGTCAGATCCGCGGGGACCTCAAGGCCCAGCCCGGCGATGACGTCGCGCACGTAGAGCGCCGCCTCGCCCAGGTAGGCGCCGCCCCGCGGGGTGGCGGGATCAGTGGGCACCTCGGGCCGATAGAGCGACTCCACGGGCACGGCCGACTCGGGCAGCCCGCCGGTGAAGTGCCGCGCCGCGAACGCCCGGCGCGCCTCGTAGGAGGGCGGGTCGAGCAGGGCCGACAGCTCGCGCTCGCACAGGAAGTCCTGCAGCGGGCGGCGACCCGCCAGCGTCCAGCCGATGCGGCCCTTCGCGCCAAGGGGGCGATCGTCTTGCAGCAGCCGACGCGCGCCGTCCAGGAACTCGTCCCACTGGGCGGCCTCGGTCAGCTCGTCCCACGCACCCTCGTCCACAGGGCCGAAGCACTGGGCCAGGGTGGAGAACACCGCCGCGTCTTCCATGGTCGCTCCCTCCTTATCTCACTCAGGTCGGCAGCTCGCGCCGCCGTATCGGATGCTGCGGGGCCTGCCTAGGCCTGGTACACGGTCGTGGCCGAGACGATGCCCTCGTCGATGACCTTCTGCGCGATGTCTTCCCAATCAACGAACTGGATGGCGCCGTTGGGGCACTGGTCGGCGCAGCGGCCGCAGGAGATGCACTTGGTGGACTTGTCCGTCGCCGAGCTGATGCGGGGCATGTTCCAGGGGCAGGCCTGGGTGCACATGCCGCAGCCGATGCACAGCGCGTCGTCGACCACGCGGGCGCCGGTCTTCTCGCTGGGATGGATGGCGTGCACGGGGCAGTACTTCATGCACCAGGCGTCCTGGCACTGGTAGCACTGCTTGACGGTGAACTCGCAGTCGCCGTAGATGCCGCCGCCGGTGCCCACGCCGTAGCCGAAGTTGTAGGTGTCCCACACGCGCACGCGGGCGATGTGCTGGTCGACGCGGCCGTCGTTCTTCAGGGTGCAGCTCATCTCGCAGCGCTGGCAGCCCGAGCAGCGGGCGCGGTCGGTGATGATCATCTTGGTGGGCGTCGTGCGCACGTCGATGCGCCCGGACGCGATGGCCTGCTGGGTGACGCCCCAGGAGGCGAGGACGCCGCCGACCACCAGGCCCGCCACGCCGCATCCGGCCATGGCCAGCACCTGACGGCGCGTGACGTTCGACTTCTTCTTGCCGTCGGCCTCGGGAGCGACCGGGGCGGCCTCGGCGGCCGTCTGGTCCACAGGGGCCTTGTTGTTGCTTGCGTCTGTCATGTTCGTATCCCCCTCGCTTATATAAGTGGGTGTCGAAAAGGTGGTGTCAGGAAACTCGTTCTTTCCACCGGGGCTCGACCAGCCGCCACGTACCGAAGGCTGACCAGACCACACAACATGACGAACGGTATCCGAGCGTTCGACGCCGGTGTCCCCCAAATAAGGAGGAACCGTGACGCTGTAAGGGGTTCGTAGGAAAACCAGGGGACACGGTCACCTGCTCTAAGCTGGGACGTTACCGCGCCGTTACCCTTCCCCACCCCCAAGAGGGGACGCCGGGAGACGCCAGTGGGGCATACTGGTCGCAGCGGAAATGCACCGGTATCCGTGCTCCACCTCGGCTCGGGACGACCACACAACACCGTCTCGTATACACAAGAGATTTGGAGTATGAACCATGGCTGATGCAACGAAAGACGCGAACACGTCGTACGGCTGGACCGGCAAGATTCTGCGCGTCAATCTGACTGACGGTACCATCTCTACCCAATCCACCGATCCCTACAAGGAGTACATCGGCGGCATGGGCCTGGCCAACAAGATCATGTACGACGAGGTCCCCGCTGGGACCGACCCCTATTCCCCTGAGAACAAGATCGTCTTCGCCGTGGGCCCGCTGACGGCGTCGGGCGTGCCCCTGGCCGGGCGCACCACCATCTGCTCGCTGTCCACGTTCACCAAGGACAACCTGGTCATCGACGCGCACTGCGGCGGCATGCTGGGTGCGCGCATCAAGCAGGCCGGCTGGGACGCCGTCGTGCTGGAGGGCGCCGCGGCCGAGCCCGTCTACGTCAACATCGACAACGGCGACGTCACCATCAAGTCCGCCGAGGGCGTGTGGGGCCTGGGCACCCGCGCCACCACCGAGGCGCTGTCCCGCCGCGAGGGCACCGACGTCTGCGTGGCCGCCATCGGCCCTGCCGGCGAGAACCTGCTGCCCTACGCCTGCATCATCAACTCGCGCAACCACTCCGCCGGCGCCGGCACGGCCGCCGTCATGGGGTCCAAAAACGTCAAGGCGCTCGTGGTGCGCGGCAACGGCTCAGTGAACGTCGTCGACCCGCAGGCCGTCGCCGACCTGTCCGACTACATGCTCAACGAGATCATCGGCTCCAACAACAACCACGTGGTGCCCTCCACGCAGCAGGAGTGGGCCGAGTTCTACGACGCCGGCTCGCGCTGGACGGCCCGCAACGGCCTGTACTGGGCCGCGGCCGAGGGCGGCCCCATCGACACGGGCGAGCCCAAGCCCTATGAGATCAACAAGGTGGGCTACCGCTGCATGAAGTCCGTCAAGGACCTCGGCATCGCCGCCGAGCAGTACACCATCAAGATGGACGGCTGCCACGGCTGCCCCATCCACTGCTATTCTGACCTGCGCGTCGAGGCCGCCGAGGAGACGTCGGGCTTCGCCACCACGGGCAACACCTGCGCGGCCAACTTCCCCGTCAGCGTGTACATGGAGCCCTTCCTGCAGATGGGCCTGAAGGACCGCGGCGACCTGTCCGTGCTGTGGGATACCACCACGTCCAACACCATGGACAACATGGGCCTGTGGTGCAACTACGCCCAGCTGTACCGCGACATCGCCTACTGCTACACCGCCGGCGTGTTCGAGCGCGTGCTGCCGGCCGAGGAGTACGCGTCCATCCACTGGGAGAAGTTCAGCCCCGAGGTGTGCGATCCCACGGTCATGGTCGAGATCATCAACAAGATCGTCGACCCCACCACCGAGATCTCCTACCTGGCCCACGGCCCGTACACGTGGTGCGAGCGCTGGGGCGAGCAGGCGTGGTTCGACAACTCCAAGTCGACGCTCATCAACTACCGCGGCTGGCCCGTGCACCACGCCATCGAGTGCTTCGGCCAGGTGGGCGCCGTGTACAACATGATGTTCAACCGCGACGACATGATCCACTCTGCCGTCAACTTCCAGGGCTGCGGCCTGCCCTACGACATCAAGCAGGCCATCGCGGCCGAGGTGTGGGGCGGCGAGGACGCCATCACGCCCGACAAGGACTACACGCCCATGAACGAGAACAAGGCCAACTTCTGCTGGTGGTCCATCGTCACGGACGTGCTGCATGACTCGCTGACGCTGTGCAACTGGGTGTGGCCCATGACCATGAGCCCCACGCGCCAGCGCGACTACCGCGGCGACCTGGACCTGGAGGCCAAGTTCTTCAAGGCCGTCACCGGCCAGGACGAGACCACCGAGCAG
>JAAWAY010000120.1 GCA_022792415.1 Eggerthellaceae bacterium
GACGTCATGCACTTCAAGTTCAACGTGTAGGACCGCGCCCGCGCGCCCGCCCGATCCGGGAGGCCCGTGGCGGCAGGAAGAGGGGAGGGTCGGATGGAGAAGGAGGCCCCCGCGCATCCCGATCGCGAGTCGCGCCTCGCGGCGGACGCGCCTGACACGGGCCCGGGCCAGGTCCTGGGCGCCGAGGACCTGGGGGCGTTCCTGGGGCGGACGCCCCGGCTGGCGGTGGCGTTCTCGGGCGGTTGCGACTCCGCCTGCCTGCTGGCGGCCGCGCGGGAGGCCGGCTGCCACGTGCGCGCGTACCGGGTCGACACCCCGTTCCAGCCCGCGTTCGAGCGTGACGACGCCGCTCGCGCCGCCGCGGCGCTCGGCGTGCCGCTCGTCACCATCCCGCTCGACATGCTGGGCCGCGCCGACGTGTGCGCCAACGGCCCCGACCGCTGCTACCGATGCAAGGGGGTCATCTTCGACGCCATCCGCGCCCAGGTGGAGGCCGACGCCGCCGCGGGGCTGTGGGACGGCGCGCCTGCGTTTGGCGATCCGATGCCCGACGACGTGCGGCAGGCGGCTCCCGGGCCCGCGGCGGATGCGCAGGCCCCCTCGGGCATCCCCCTGGCCGACGGCACGAACGCCTCCGACGACCCCGCGCGCCGCCCGGGCTTCCGGGCGCTCGCCGAGCGGGGCGTGGTGTCGCCCTTGCGCCGGGCGGGCCTGGCCAAGGCCCAGGTGCGCGCGCTGGGCGCACGTCTCGCACGCGACGGCGCGGCGGGGGAGGACCCGGCCGCGCTCCTGGCCGACAAGCCCAGCTTCCCGTGCCTGGCCGCCTTCGTGCCCGCGGGCGAGCCGATCACCGCCGACGCGCTCGCGAGGGCGGCGCGCACGCGCGGGCTCTAGCGCCCGAGACGCTTGGGCCCGCTGCACCTCGCGGGGCCTCGCCGGCCACCGTCCGCGTCGCAACCTGAGGGGGCGCGCAGGCCCTCACCGGGGCCGATGCGCACGCGTGGGATCGCGCCTACGCCGCCCCGTCCATGATGCCCACGAACACCGGCACGCACTGCACGTTGTCCACGATCAGGTACGCGAACGGCCGGTCCAGGCGCACCTCTTTGGGCTCGTCGGTGGGCATGGCGCTCATGGCCCGCACGCCCACCGACGTGGCCGCCGCGGCCCGCGTGCCCGCCTCGTCGACGGCGATGTAGGCGCGGTGCTGCACCTCGTCGATGCACAGGCCGCCGTCCGCGCAGATGCCGGAGAAGTCGGCGACGGCCGGGTCGAAGGCCGCCGCCATCCCCAGCGTCGCCAGCGGGCCGGACAGCTCGGCCCCGAAGCTGTCCTCGAACTTGGGCATGATGGCCGTCACCGTGTCGAACGACGCCCCGCGCAGCATCCCGCGCAGCTCGGATCCGCTCATCGACGCCAGCAGCTCGGCGGGCGTGGTGCCCTCGGCGGGCAGCAGCGCGGCGAAGGAGTAGCGCCCGTCGGCATAGGGCTTGAGGAAGCCCGTCGCGCCGGCGCCCTCCAGATACAGGCCCTCCTCGGACACCATGAACGGCAGCGTCTGGGTGGTGCCGTCGCCGCAGGTGAACGTGGCGTCGGCCACGGACGCGTCGTCGTAGGGGACCTCCCACTCGCCGGTGAAGGCCACGGCATTCACCAGGTAGAGCATGGCCTGGGGCCCCACGGCGTCCACGATGCGGTCGATCATGCCGTCGGTGTGCTCGCTCACCCAGCCGTTGATGGCGTCGGCGGTGGAGGCGTCGAAGGGCTCTTCGAACACGCCCGCGTCGTACCAGTTGACGCAGGCCTGCAGGAAGGCGTCCTCCACGGCCAGGCCCTCGCGCAGCCACAGCGAGTCGGCCAGCCGCAGCGTGTCGCCGTCCCCGTCGTCCGCGTCGGCGTCGTCGTCGGGAGAGCCGGCCCGGATGACGCCTCCCTGCTCGAGCGACGCGGCGTAGGAGTGCAGGCACTCGTTGAGGTCGGACACGGGCAGCCCCAGCGCGTACTCCATCTGGGCCAGCGTGTCGCCGCGGGCGCCGTTGGCCGTCATGGCCAGCGCGTACTCCACCGAGAGCGGCGACATCACCGCGCCGCCCTGCCCGTCGTAGGCGGTGTTGAACAGCAAAAGCGAGAAGTCGGCCAGGGCGTCGGCCTGCGCCTCGGTCAGGTCGGTCGCGGGCGCCACCTCGTCGGGCGTCATCCCCTCCGTCAGGCTGACGGGCTGGGCGGCCGCGGGCGCCTCGTCGGACGCGGGCGGGGCCGACGGCTCGGCGGGGCTGGACGCGCAGCCGGCCACGCCGAGGGTCAGGGCGGCGCAGAGGGCGCAGGCGGCGGCGCGGGTTGCGGCGCGCGGGGCGGACGGGTGTCTCATGGGGCCTCCTGTCGGGACGTTTCACGGTGGGGAAAGGGTACCACGGCGCGCCCGCGGCGCGCATCGCGGCGGCCGTCCGTTCGGGAGCCTGTTAAATATCCGCGAACGGGGGCCTTTGACGCCGCTCGCGCGGTGCCTTTGCTATCATAAGCGGGTTCAACCCACCGACGAAAGCGGGGCAGCCCCATGACCCACCATCTGACCGAGACCGACGTGCGCGGCATCGCCGAGTACACGCGCATCGGGCTCACGGCCGAGGAGGTCGTCTCCATGACGGCCGACCTCAACGCCATCATCGACAGCCTGGCGCCCATCACCGAGTACGACCTGGAGGGCGTCGAGCCCACGTTCCACCCCATCGGGAGCCTGTCCAACGTCATGCGCGACGACGTGGAGCGCGGCAGCTTCACCCAGCAGACGGCCCTGTCCAACGCGCCCCGCCAGCAGGACGGCAGCTTCCTCATCCCGTCCATCCTGGGCGAGGGGGGTGACCGCTGATGGCCGCGACGTTCGGGGAGATGGGCATCCGCCAGATCCAGCGCGGCCTGGCCGCCCGCGAGTTCTCCGCCGCCGAGGTGGCGCGCGCCACGCTGGAGCGCATCGCGTCGGCCGATGAGCGCGTGCACGCGTTCCTCGAGGTCACCGAGCAGCTGGCCCTGGACGCGGCGGCCCGCGTTGACGCGGCGGCCGCCGAGGGGCGCCTGGCAGACCTGGGGCCGCTCGCCGGCGTGCCGGTGGGCTACAAGGACAACATGAACCTCACGGGCACCCACACCACGTGCTCGTCGAACATGCTGCGCGACTACGTGTCGCCCTACACGGCCACGTGCGTGCAGCGTACCCTCGACGCGGGCGCCATCCCCGTCGGTAAGCTCAACATGGACGAGTTCGCCTTCGGCAGCTCCACCGAGACGAGCGCCTTCGGCCCCACGCGCAACCCCTGGGACCTGGGGCGCGTTCCCGGCGGCAGCTCGGGCGGCAGCGCGGCGGCCGTCGCGGCGGGCCTGGTGCCCGTGACGCTGGGCTCCGACACCGGCGGCTCCATCCGCCAGCCGGGCTCATTCTGCGGCATCGTGGCCGTCAAGCCCACCTACGGCGTGGTGTCGCGCTACGGCGTGGTGGCCTTCGGCAGCTCGCTCGACCAGGTGGGCCCGTTCGCGCGCTCGGTGGAGGACGCGGCGCTCACCCTGGGCGCGCTGGCCGGCCGCGATGAGCTCGACTGCACGAGCCAGCCCTGCGATACCGACTTCGCCGCCTCCCTGGCCGAGGGCGCCCGCGGCATGCGCGTTGGCATCGTCCCCGCGTTCATGCAGGCCGAGGGCCTGACGGCCGAGGTCCGCGCCAAGGTGGAGGAGGCCGCCGCCGCCCTCGAGGCCGCCGGCGCCCAGATCGTGGAGGTCGACCTGCCCCACGCCCAGGCCGCCATGAGCGCCTACTACGTGCTGGGCCCCTGCGAGGCGTTCAGCAACCTCGCCCGCTTCGACTCCGTGCGCTACGGCTACTGCGACCCGGGCCACGCCGACCTGGGCACCCAGTACGAGGCCAGCCGCGAGCACGGGTTCGGCCCCGAGGCGCGCCGCCGCATCATGCTGGGCAGCTACCTGCTGTCCGCCGGCGTCTACGACACGTACTACTACCCGGCCCAGCAGGTGCGCACGCTCATCACCCGCGACTACCTGGACGCCTTCGAGAAGGTGGACGTCATCCTGGCGCCCGTGGCGCCGCGCACCGCCTTCGAGTTCGGCGAGATCGGCGATCCCACCGAGATGTACCTGTCGGACATGTTCACCATCTCCATCAACATCGCGGGCAACGGCGGCATGTCCATGCCCGTGGGGCTGGGGGCGGACACGGGGTTGCCCGTGGGCGTGCAGCTCATCGCGCCGCCCTTCCGCGACGAGAACATGCTGCGCGCCGCCGCGGCGCTCGAGCAGACGTTCGGGACGGCGCCGGTGGCGCCTGCCTTCGCTGACGGAAAGGCCGGTGAGTAGCGTGAAGAAGCTCGAAGAGGTCCTGCGCGACTGGGAGGCCGTCATCGGCCTGGAGATCCACGCCGAGCTGACCACCCTCACCACCAAGATGTTCTGCGGCTGCAAGCTGGAGTTCGGCGCCGACCCCAACACCCACACGTGCCCCGTGTGCCTGGGCCTGCCCGGGGCGCTGCCCGTGCCCAACCGCGCGGCCATCGAGTCCATCGTGCTGGCGGGCCTGGCCACCAACTGCGACA
>JAAWAY010000229.1 GCA_022792415.1 Eggerthellaceae bacterium
CACCGTGTTCGTCGACATGGGCGGCATGGCCACCATCATCGGCTTCCTGTTCTTCCTGCTGGTGCTGTTCGCGGCCCTCACGAGCGCCATCTCGCTCACCGAGACGCTCGTCTCCATCGTGCAGGACGGCATGCAGTGCGCGCGCAAGAAGGCCCTCGCCATCGTGTTCGCCTTCGTGGTCATCGCCGGCGCGCTGGTGAACGCGGGCTACAACGGGCTGTCGTTCATCGAGCCGTTGGGCGCGGGCAGCTCGCTGCTCGATCTGGCCGACTTCTTCTCCAACTCGGTGCTCATGCCCATCGTGGCGCTGCTCACCTGCGTGTTCGTGGGCTGGATCATCAAGCCCAAGGCCATCATCGACGAGGTGCGCGTGTCGTCGGAGTTCAAGCTGGCCGGCGCCTGGACCGTCATGATCAAGTTCATCGCGCCCGTGCTGGTGATCGTCATCCTCGTGGCCTACGTGGCGGCGCAGTTCGGCTTCTTCACCATGTAGCGGGCCCGCGAGCCCTCTGGTTTTTCCGGGAAGGGCGTCCCCTCGGGGGCGCTCTTCCTCTGCGTTACGGTAGGATTCACATCACAAGGCAACCACCCAGCGACGCGAGCGAGGATCCCCATGTCACTGTCCATCGGTATCGTCGGCTTGCCCAACGTGGGCAAGTCCACCCTGTTCACGGCCCTCACCAACAAGGGGGGCCTGGCGGCCAACTACCCCTTCGCCACCATCGAGCCCAACGTCGGCATCGTGCCGGTGCCCGATGACCGGCTTGAGGCCCTGGCCGAGATCGACCACCCGGCCAAGATCGTGCCCGCCACCGTCGAGTTCGTGGACATCGCGGGCCTGGTGGCCGGCGCCAGCCAGGGGGAGGGCCTGGGCAACCAGTTCCTCGCCAACATCCGCGAGACCGACGCCATCGCCGAGGTGGTGCGCTTCTTCACCGACGAGGACGTCACGCACGTGGCCGGCAAGGTCGACCCGCTCTCGGACGTCGACACCATCAAGACCGAGCTCATCCTGGCCGACATCGCCACGCTGGAGAAGGCCATCCCCCGCCTGGAGAAGGAGGCCAAGCGCGACAAGGCCGGCGTGCGCAAGCTGGAGGTGGCCAAGCGCGTGCTCGAGGGCCTCAACGACGGGCACCGCGCCCGCACGCTGGGGCTCGACGACGAGGACGCCGCGGCCATCTACGACCTGCACCTGCTCACCATGAAGCCCATGCTCTACATCGCCAACGTCGACGAGGGCGCCGTGGACGCCGAGCTGCCCGAGATCGACGGCTGCGTGCCCGTGCCCATCTCCGCCAAGGTGGAGGCCGACATCGCCGAGCTGTCCGAGATGGACCCCGCCGAGGCGCGCGAGTACATGGAGGCCCTGGGGCTGGGGGAGAGCGGCCTGGCCCGCCTCATCCGCGAGGCGTACCGCCTGCTGGGGCTGCAGAGCTACTTCACCAGCGGCGAGACGGAGAGCCGCGCCTGGACCATCCCGGTGGGCGCCAAGGCCCCGCAGGCGGCGGGCGTCATCCACACCGACTTCGAGCGCGGCTTCATCAAGGCCGAGACGGCCAGCTTCGACGACTACGTGGCGCTCGGCGGCGAGAAGGGCTGCCGCGACGCCGGCAAGCTGCGCCAGGAGGGCAAGGACTACGTCGTCCAGGACGGCGACGTCATGCACTTCAAGTTCAACGTGTAGGACCGCGCCCGCGCGCCCGCCCGATCCGGG
>JAAWAY010000121.1 GCA_022792415.1 Eggerthellaceae bacterium
CCTGTTCCGCCTGAGGGTGGTGTTTCGCAAGGCGGGGCGCCTGGCGCTGCTGTCCCACCTGGAGGTGGCCCGCGCCCTTGAGCGTGCCGTGCGCCGGGCCGACCTGCCCTACGCCGTGAGCCAGGGCTTCTCGCCCCACATGCGCATCGCCTTCGGGGCGGCGCTGCCCGTGGGCGTGGGAGGGGAGCGCGAGTTCTACGACCTGTTCCTCACGCGCTACGTGGCGCCGGCCCGCTGCCTGGAGGCGCTGCGGGCGGCCAGCCCCGACGACCTCATGGCACTCGAGTGCGCCTACGTGGAGCACGCCGCCCCGGCCGCCTCGGTGGCCTACCCCGTGAGCGCCTACCGCGCCGAGCTGTCCGCCCCTGTGGCGGCGTGGCCCGTGCCCGACGAGGTGACGGTGGTGCGCAAGAAGAAGGAGAAGGCGCTTCAGGTGGCCGACTACCTGGTGGGTCGGCCGCGCCTGGCCGAAGACGGCCGCGCCGTCGAGTTCTCCCTGGTGGCCAAGCCCACCGGATCGCTGCGCCCTGACAAGCTGGTGGCGGCCTGCCTGGCGCAGCTGCCCGAGGGGGAGCGCCCCGCGCTCGTGGCGCTCACGCGCGTGTCCCAGGCTGACGAGGCGGGGAAGGCGCTGTAGGAGCGTCCCGCCTCACCAAGGGAAGACGGAAAGACCCAGGCGGGGAGGGATCCGGCCTGGGTCTTTCCACATGGCGGGCACGGGGCCCGGGGATGGCAGGGGGAGGGGCCGTGCCCCTCCCGCCGGCGGGGGCTGCTAGGCCTTCACCTTCTCAACGGCCACGGCCTGGTCGAAGTAGCACTGGTTGCGCGTGACCTGGTTGTAGTCGTTGAACGAGATGGTGGCGAAGTCGCCGTCGATGTGCTCGCGCGTGAGGAAGCTGCGCGGGCAGTTGATGGTCTTGGGCGCCTGGCCAGCGTTGATGGTGGCCAGCAGGGTGACCGAGCCGCGGTCGTTGTACAGGCGCACGGTGTCGCCCTCGCCGATGCCCAGCTCCTTGGCGTCATCCGGGTTGAAGCGCGCGATGGGGCCGCGCTCGTACTCCTTCATGTAGTCGACGTCCCACCACTGCGTGTGGTTGCGGGTGCGCATGTGCTCGCCGAGCACGCTGAAGGGGTACTTCTCGCGGATGGGGGCGCTCAGGTTGGCCTCGCGCGCGGGCTCCCAGTACAGCACCAGGTGCTCCTTGCTCTCATCGACCTCCTGGCCCAGGTTGTACTCGGGGGTCACCTTCTCCACCCAGAACTTGGCGCGGCCGCTCTGGTGGAAGAACTTGCCGCCCTCGAACGGGGAGCTCTTGAGGGAGTTGTTGCGGGCGATCTTCGACTCGCGGATGGACTCGTAGGTGACGCCCTCCTTCTTGGCGGCGGGGCTGTCGAACCACAGGCTCAGGTAGTCCTTCTCGGTGAAGTCGAAGAAGTCGCCATAGCCCATGGCCGTGCCGAGCATCTTGTAGATGTCGAAGTCGGGCTTGCTCTCGTACAGCGGCTCGATGGCGCGATCGTTGTACACCAGGTAGGGCATGTTGTACGAGCGCACGCGCAGGTCCTCGCACTCGAACCAGTGGCACGCGGGCAGCAGGATGTCGGCGTAGATGGCCGTGTCGCTCATGGTCATCTCCTCGACCACCAGGAACTCGACTTCCTTGAGCGCCTTGATGGTCTCGTTCTGCTCCGTCTGGTTGGACACGATGTTGGTGGCTGAACAGTACAGGCTCTTGAGCGGGAAGGGCTTGCCGAGCAGCTCCTGGTCGTGGATGATGCCGTACAGTGCCGTCCAGTTGATGTTGGGGCCGGCGCCCTGGGGCTTCTCGCCCTTGCTGCTGGGCTGGTTGATGCAGCCGGCGGAGTTGCTGACGCCGAAGCTGCCGCCGCCGGAGATGAGCCCGGCGCCCGTCTTGCCGATGTTGCCGGTGATGCACATGAGCGAGAAGATCATGTCATAGGTGTAGATGGCGTTGAAGTAGTGGTTGAGGCCCTGGTTCATGCCGGTGAGCACGGGCCCCTCCTGGCCGTACATGCGGGCGAGGGACTTGATCTGCTCGACCGGGGTGCCGCAGATCTCGGAGGCGCGCTCCGGCGTCCACTCGGAGATGGCGTCCACCATCATGTCCCACACCAGGCGTACGTTGAAGCCCTCCACCTCAGCGGGGACGTTCTCCATGGCCGGCCGCTCGGCCTCGGTGTGGGCGCGGGCGGACTGGGTGGCCTCGTCCCACACCACCTCGGGGTCGATGGTGATGGTCTGGCCGTAGGCGTTCTTGCCCTCGGTGGGGGCAACGCCCAGGTCGCTCATCTTGAGGAAGGTATCGTCGTCCTTGACCAGGAAGGGGGCCTCGGTGTGGGCGCGCAGGAACTCGGTGTCCTGCCAGCCCTGCTTGAGGATCTCGCTGAGCATGCCGAAGACGAGGGCGCCGTCGGTGGCGGGGTTGACCGGCACGAACTCATCGGAGCGGGCCACGTTGGTGTTGTACTGGATGTCGACGGTGGTCAGCTTCACGCCGGCCTCCTTGGCATCGAGGTACCAGTGCATGGCGCGCTTGCACGACACGGCCGGATTGCAGCCCCAGATGACGATGTTGTTGGCCAGGGGCCACTCGGAGGGGCCCGTGAAGGCGCTGCCGGGTCCGAAGATCTTCACCATGCCCGACTGGAAGGCGATGTCGCGGTCAGGGAGCACGCTGCAGGCGCCCATGACCACCTGGAGGTGCTGCATGACCGATCCGTCGGCCGTGCCTCCGCCCAGGACGGCCGTGTTGCCGGATCCCATGAAGAACGCGATGGAGGTCGGGCCGAACTCCTCGGTGTAGCCCTTCCACTTGTCGGTGATCTCCTTGATGGCCTCATCCCAGCTGATGCGCTCGAACTTGCCCTCGCCGCGCTCGCCGACGCGACGCATGGGGTACTGAAGGCGCTGCGAGCTGTAGATGCGGGCGGGGTGCGACAGGCCCTTGGGGCAGATGTGCTCGTAAAACTCCTCGCCGGGGATCTTGCCGGCTGTCGTGCGCACCACCTGGCCGTCGCGCACGTGCACGTCCAGGTAGCAGCCCTGGATGCACTGGGAGCGGCAGGCGCCGGAGTAGATGGTGGTCTCGGGGGCGGGGCCGGTGTCGGCCAGGCGCGAGGTCTGGGGGCTGCAGCCCGCCAGCGCGCCGGCGGCCGTGAGGGCGGCTGCGCCCTTGATGAAGTTCCTGCGGGAGAAGCTGTGCAGGCTTGCTTGCTCGGTCATGTCTTGTCTCCTTCTCGTGTCTCAGGCGAGGTGGTGTCGTTTGGTCATCGGGGCAGCCGGTCAGGCCGCCGCGAGGAGGCGTGCGGCGCAGCGGCCCCAGTCGCGCAGGCCCTCCCGGTAGCGGGCGGCCAGCTCCCCGACGTCGCCCTGGTCGGCCAGGGAGCGCGCCACGTGCGCGGAATCGTCGAGGAACGGGGCCAGCCATGTCATCAGGTGGCCGTCGCGGAACCGCTCGGCGTGAGCGAGCCACGCCGTCGCCGCCTCGTCGTCGCCCGCCTCCAGGGCCGCCGCCCTGCTTCCCAGCAGGGCGGCGAGGAACGCGGCCTCGGTCCACATGCTGTCGCAGGGCTCGGTGCGCGCGTCGGCGGGAAGCGCCCCGACCTCGCGCATGCGGGCCTCTACGTCCAGGGTCAGCGGCGAGCGGAACAGGCCGGGGTTGTCCCCGTGGCCCTCCCGCACGCAGCGGAACGCCCCCTCGTAGGGGAACAGGGCCACGCCGTCGCCCTGGCGGATGTGCAGCAGCGAGTGGACGCGACGCAGGTCGGCGGCCAGCAGCTCGGCGTCGGTGCCGCCCAGGCTCGCCCAGCGGGCGCAGGCGGCGCGGGCCTCGTCCTCGGACGCGCCGGCGTCCACGAGGCAGGCGGCGGCGTCATCGACGAGCGCCCCGCCGGACAGCGCCGCGGCGAGGGGCTCGCCGGGAAAGGCCGTGGCGGCGCTGAGCAGCTCGCAGGCGTCGGCCAGGCCGACGGCGCGCCTCAGCTCGGGCTCATCTTGCATGGTCTCCTCCTTGGTCGGTGCCCCGCCGTGCGGGCGAGGCGGGGTCGTCGGGCTGCTAGATCAGGTAGAACACGTTGGGGTCCGTGCCGGCCCCCTCGCGCAGCTTGTGGTACTCGCGTCCCTCGATGGCCTTGGACACGTCGGACTCCGGGTCATCCAGGTCGCCCCAGAAGCGTGCGCGGCCCATGCACAGCTGCATGCAGGCGGGCACCTCGCCCCGGTCGATGAGGTTCTTGCAGAACGTGCACTTCTCCACGACGCCGACCTCGTGGGCGGGGGCGTCGTACTCGCCCACCACGACGTCGAGGTAGTACTCGGGGTCGTCCTCGTTCATGGAGCGCACGCCGTCGTAGGGGCACGCCATGATGCACGAGCCGCAGCCGATGCACAGCTCGCCGTCCACCCACACGATGCCGTCCTCGCGCTTCTGCGTGGCGCCGGTGGGGCACACGCGCAGGCAGCTGGGGTTCTCGCAGTGCTGGCACTGCACCGGCAGGAACTCGAGCACGCAGTTGGGGAACTGCCCGCCCGCGTTATCGTTGGCGACGGCGCCGCGCACGACGGCGGTGCCGAAGGAGCTGTCCCAGTCACGGTCGGTCTTGGTGTAGACGACGTTGTAGACGATGTCCTTGGGCAGGTTGTTGGCGATCTTGCAGGCCGTGGCGCAGGCTTGGCAGCCGACGCAGCGGTTCAGGTCGATGGCCATTCCGTATCGGGTCATGTTCGTTCTTCCTCCTTCTGGTCGGGACGTCCCGATCGCCCGCCGGGCGTCGGACGCCTCCCGCGGTTGCTACAGGATGCTGGCGGCGTAGAACGCCCAGCGCGACAGGCACACGCCGATCACGACGCAGGCCACGAGGGCGGTGGGCTGCCAGCTCGCGGGGTTCTTCATGGCGAGGGCCGTGATGACGATGCCCGCCACGGGGGCCACCACCAGGCCGGCGTAGAACAGCACGGCGTCGGCGTCGACGGAGCCGAAGTGCAGGGCCGACAGCAGCATGACGACGGCCAGCACGGCCAGCACGACGATGGTGGTCAGGGCGAAGGGGCGCTTGTCCAGCGTGCCCTTGGCCAGCACGGCCCACAGGGCCAGGCCCATGGCAATGTCGCCCACGACGAACAGCGGGATGGTGGTCCAGTTGGCCCAGGCGGCGGTGCCCACGTTGGCCATGTAGGCCGAGCCCATGATGAACGTCATCACCAGGCTGACGGCGGCCGTCACCCACACGAGCGCCTTGGGCGCCTCGCCCTTGCGCCACGCCACGATGAGCATGACAAGCAGCAGGATGCCCATGAGGATGCCGCAGTAGGCCTCCTGCGCGATGCCCGCCGCGGGGTTGCGCAGCGCCAGCAGGAACAGGTGGGGCTTGCTCAGGTGGAACAGCACGCCGAGCATGCCCAGGCCCAGCAGCACGAGGGCCGTGAGCGGGGCCAGCCAGGGCCGCGCGGGCTTCTCGGCCGGCGGGAACAGCGCCATGGCCATGACGAGGCCCGCGGACAGGCCGCCGAGCGTCGTGAAGATGAAGAGCGGGAATTCAGAAATCATAGGTGGTACTCCTCCTTGGTTGATCAGGGGGCGCCTACGCGCCCAGGGCCTGCGCGTCGCCGTCGGGCGCGGCTTCCTCAGCGGTCCGTGCGTCCCGGCTCCGGTCTGCCCAGGCGCGGGCGAGCCGCGCGACCAGGTAGGCGGCGAACACCGCCGTGTAGGCCGCCGCGCTCTCCTGCGCCGCCGCCCCTCCGCTGAGCGCCGGAGGCAGCAGCATGAGCAGGGCGTGGACGTAGAGCAGGGCCGTGAACAGGTAGGCCAGGCGCTGCACCCTCTTCCAGGTGCCCGGCGCCATGGCCCGCTTGACGCGCTGGAGCGACGTGACGCCCAGCACGGCGGTCAGCGCCGTCAGGACGACGGCGGCCGCGAGGCCGAGGTAGACGGCGGTGCCGGATATCGCGCCGGACGTGAGGCGCGGCAGGTAGGACGCCAGGTAGCCGATCACGTGGCCGGCTATCAGGATGCAGGCCACGATGGACAGCTGGGCCCGCACGGGCCGCATCCACCGGTCGGCCCGACCGCCGCGCGGGAGCGCCCCGACGAACATGACGATGACGAACAGCGCCGTGGCCACGTAGCCCTTCTTCACCAGCGGGAGCATCGCCAGCGACGCCTCCTTGGGCAGGGCCTGCTGCGGCACGGCCAGCAGCACGAGGACGGCTGCGGCGGCCAGGGCGTAGAAGGCCCACGGCCAGCGCCTCAGCGGCTCCCTCAAGGCAGCGCTCAGGGCGATCGTCACCGCCAGCGTCAAGGCGAACAGCATGGTGCCGAACCCCCTCTCGCCCAGATACCGGATCTTCTCATGAGCCCCTCCTCTCACTCGGTTCCCCTTGAGGTCAAGGCTACGAAATCGCCCGGTAAATGACCATATTCGCGCGATAAGGAAGCGATAACCCTTTTCTTAACGTTCGATTAAAGTCCAGGTCAGAAATTCTGCGCCGTCCCGTCATGTCTTACAGATGGGTGGCGGGAAGCAGGGGAGGGGCGTTCCCCTCGCGCGGGACGCGCCCTACAGGGCGTCGGTCATCTTGTAGCCCACGCGCGGGACGGTGAGCAGGTACTTGGGCTGGCTCGGGTTCTCCTCGATCTTCTCGCGGATCTTGCGGACGAACACCGTGATGGAGTTGGACTTGGCATCGACCTGCCCGTCGCCCCAGATGTACTCCTGGATCTGCCCGCGCGTGAACACCTTGCCGGGGTGCATGGCCAGAAACGCCACGATCTCGAACTCCTTGGCCGTCAGCGGCACCACCTCGCCGCGCACGAGCACCTGGTAGGCGTCGAAGCGCACCTCCAGGTCGCCGACGGTCATGGAGCCCTCCCGCGTGGAGCAGCTCGCGAACTCGATGGCGTCGCGGCGCCGGCGCAGGTGCGCCTCGATGCGCAGGAGCAGCTCGGTGGTGTCGAAGGGCTTGGTCACGTAGTCGTCGCCGCCGGCCTTGAAGCCGATGGACTTGTCCACGATGTCGCTCTTGGCCGACAGGAAGATGATGGGCAGGTCGCGCTCCTGCTGGCGGATGCGGATGCACAGGTCGAAGCCGTTCATGCCCGGCAGCATCACGTCGAGCAGCAGCAGGTCGGGCTTCTCGCGGGCCAGCAGGTCGAGCCCCTCCTCGGCGTCACGGGCGCCCACGTAGGCGTAGCCCTCGTGCTCGAGCACCATGCGGATGGCGCTGTGGATGCTCTCCTCGTCGTCGATGAGCATGACCTTGAACATCGCTTCTCCCCTCCGTCTGCACCGGCGTCCCCTCGCGCCGCTCCCGTCTTCCTCCCGGCCGTGCGCGCCGGGCCTACTCCTCCTCGTCGAGCCGTACCACCCGGTCGGCCGGGATGCGCACGGTGAAGGCGCTCCCCGCGCCCGGCGCGCTGCTCACCGACACGGTGAAGCCCTGCATGGCGGCGTACTCCTGCACCAGCGACAGCCCCAGGCCGCTCCCGCGGAACCGGCGCGTGGGTATCTGGTCCAGCTGCACGAAGCGCTCGAAGATGCGCGCCTGGTCGGCGTCCGGGATGCCGATGCCCGTGTCGGTGACGGTCAGCAGCACGTCTCCCGAGCTCGGCTCCACACGCACGTCGATGGCGAGCGCGCCCCCGTCGGGCGTGAACTTGATGGCGTTGGTCACCAGGTTGTCCGTGATGCGCTGCATCTTGCCGGGGTCGCCGTACACGAGCGGCACGTCGGCGCCCACGGACACCTTGAGGCCCAGGTGGCTGTTGGCCACGAGCGCCGCCGAGCCCTCCTGGGCCGCCAGGGCAAGGTCGCCCAGGTCGATCGGCTCGCACTCGATGCTCTCGCGGCCCGCGTCCAGCCGCGCGGCGTCCAGCAGGTTGTTCACCATGTTCAGCAGCACGATGCTGCTCTTGCGCACGTCCTCCCAGGACTGCCAGGCCTCGGAGCCCTCGTCGTCCATGCCCGCCAGCGACATCTGCGTCGTGGCGAGGATGGAGGTGAGCGGCGTGCGCAGCTCGTGGCTGACCATGGAGAGCATGTCGGTCTTGAATCGGGACTCGTCGGCCAGCTGCTCGCCGAGCGCCTCCAGGTGGTCGCGCTGCCGCGCGAGGGCCTCGTTGGCGTGCTGCAAATCGCGCGTGCGGTCCTCCACCTTCTCCTCCAGGTTGGCGTAGCTCACCCCCAGCGCGTCGGACATGTCGTTGAACCGGTCGATGAGCCGCGTCATCTCGCGCGCCTGGGTGGTGGGCGGGATGGGCCGCGGCAGATTGCTCGCCGATGTGGTGAACGACGACTCGATGAGCTGCACGGGCCGCAGGACGAACCGCTCGGTGACGATGTAGATGATGGCGCCCACCAGCAGCATGAGCGCGGCGAAGAACGCGACGTCGCGCGTCACGTTGTGCCAGACGGCTGCGTTCATCTGGTCGGTGGGCATGGTGATGCTGATGGCGCCGCCCAGCGAGCCGAGCGTCCAGCCCTCCTTGTCGTGCCCGGTGATGTCGAGCTCCCCGACGGGGGTGCCGTGGCACTCCAGGCAGCTCTCATCCACCTCGAGCGCCTGCACGAAGCGGAACCGCTCTCCCTTCTCATCGGACACAACGTCGTAGTGCTCGGTGACGGAGGGGTCGGCGCCGAAGGCGGTGAGCGCCTCGGCCTCGAACTCGTCGGGTCGGTCGTGCGCCTGGCGCGGGTTGAAGTTGGTGTAGCGGATGGCGTACTCGTTGCCGGCCGAGAAGATGGCGCCGATGCTCTTGCCGACGATGGCGCAGTGGAGGCCCTTGAACTCGTAGACGCCGTCGGAGGTGTAGTTGATCTTGTCCTGCGAGGTGTCCATGAACTTCCACACGGCGTCCATCTCGTCGGCGTAGGTGCGAGCCTGCTCGGCCATGGACTCCTGGAGCTCCTGGCGCTGCACGGTCACGTCGAACACGACGAACACCGCCAGCGCGCTCAGCGATACGGCGGTGAGCGCGAGAAAGTAGATGGCGCGCAGGCCGATCCCCTTTTTCACCGCTCCACCCCCTCCCCTGAGTGCGCTCCAGGTGTCTTTATACCAGGTGCGCGGAGAGGGACGCGCTAAGGTTTCGCTAATTTTTCGATTAACACGAGATTAACGCCCTGCGCAGAGGGTGATTCCGCGGCGAGGCGACCCAGAGTCGTTGGGGCTAGGCGTGGCGGTGGGGGCTGATCATGCGGGCGCTGCCGCGCAGGCAGTGGGCGAGGAACGTCACGCCCGCGAAGGCCAACGCCACGCCCAGGCCCGTGTAGAAGAACGCGATGAACCACGGGGGCACGAGGCCGAACGTGCGCAGCGCGATGCCGCCGCCCATCATGACGGCCATGATGGCGTAGCCCTTGGCGTCGAAGAAGCGGTGGACTCCCTGCGGCTCGTCATAGGCGCGGATGCGCGCGACGTGCTTGGCGACGAGCGGCTGGAACACGCGCGAGTGGAACAGCGCGAACACGACGACGGCGCCCGCGACGAGCAGCGCAGTGACCCACCACGGCCCCGCGGCCTCCTGGATGAGCGCCTGGATGCCCAACGTGGTGATGCTCGTCCCCGCGGCCATCCACACGACCGCCGCTATTCCCAGAAGCCCCTTGGGCCCGACCTTCGGCATAACGCCCTCCCTCTCGCCAGTACGTTCCCCTACGGTAGCACTCCTGCGGTGACGGGGGAACAACGGCGCGGCAGCAGGTGCATGAGGGATGCGCCCCGGCCCGGCCGGAGGAGGCCGGGAATACGCAGGCTGGGCCACGAGCATGATGCGTAATACGGGGGAAGGAAAGCATGGTTCCCGGCCAGAGGCGTGTCGCGGTAGGAGCTCTGGCGCGCGAGGATGCGCTCCGGCCCGGCCGGAGAGGCTGTGATAGGAGGCGCCGACGGTGAAATCCCGGATTCTGCTCACTTTCGACGGTTTCCGAGCGCCGCCGCAACCGATTCTCACCTACACCCTCCCGATCTGGAACGCCGACCTGGGCAAACGTACGAGTGCAAGGAAGCGGAAGCAGCATGGTCGCTCGGAAACCGTCGAAAGTGAGAGAAATTCCCCTTTGTCCTGGCAATCCCTCTTCTTATCCCACTCTCGATCCGACAATCCCTGCGCCGATCCTGCCCCTGGTCGGCCGATCTACGTCCCCCTGACTCCGGTTCGGCAATCTCCGTTCCGATTCGATGCCCGATCCGCTCCCGCTCACCACCGCCACCCCGATCCGATCCTCACCCCGTTTCCGCCCCCGCTCACCGCCGCCACCCCGATTCGATCCCCACCTCGTTTCCGCCCCCGCTCACCGCCGCCACCCCGATTCCTGCCCCTATTCCGCTCCCGTTCCAAGAATCTGCGCGTTTTTTTCGGTTGGGAACGGTTTTGGCGGGCTTGCGTTCGGAGGCTGTTCGCGATCTCTAGCGTTTTGCCTGGTGAATGCAGAGTGTCTGCAGCCTTGGGCGAAAAGCGGGCCAAATCCGGCTCTGCGAATCGTTCCCAACCGAAAAAATGAGCATCCCGGTTCCTCCCGAAGGCCAGGCGATCCTCGGCAGTCGTGTATGGGCCGCTCGCCGCCTGTCTTCACTGAGGGGAGGGGAGGCTGACGCTCCCGGCAGGCACGTCTATTGCGCCTCGCCTTAGAGGGGCGCCTGGATTCCCGCGACTCCTGCTCTATGCCCCATTGGTGCATTCTGTCCAGAATCTGCCCAGAACGGGAGGGAAGATGGGGGTGGAATGAAAAAAGGCCAGAGCCGAAATGGCATCTGACCTCGCATTTTGATGGCGGGATGTACGAGACTTGAACTCGCGACCTCCGACGTGACAGGCCGGCGCTCTAACCAACTGAGATAACACCCCGTGCTTTAGCAGCTCGTCCATTATACGCATGACCCTAGGAGCGTGCAAGAACTTTTTTCGCTAATTTTCGCCAGAGCCGCCAGCGGCTTGCCGTGGGGCTCTGGCGAGGGCCGCAAGGTGACGCCGTCGCAACGAAATCGGCTGCTTATGGGTGCTCTTCGTGGAGGGCCTTGCGGGTGCGTCCTGGAAGAACTAATTTAGTAGCTAAACTATTTAGCGGCACAACAAGCGCAGCGTTTGACGGGTGGCGGGCGGTTCGCGGTCGTTTGGCTCGCGGAGCCCGTGTGGCGGGCGATCCGTGGGCCGCCCGGCTTGCGGCGCTCGTTCGGGTGTCAGTGAGCCGTCCGGCTCGTGAGGCTCGGTCGAGCAGTCTGCAAACCGTCCGGTGCGATGGGTTTGGCCGGGTGGCTCGCGGATCACCCGGATTGCGAGGTCGGGCCGATCCCGCACGGTCTCGGCGGGTCGGCGGCCGACCACCCGGGTCACGACCGACCGAACATGGAGCCTCGCGCATGTGCCGCCCGCACGAACGGAGGACGAATGGACGCGGACATCGAGGCGATGAAGGTGGAGTTCCTCGACCTGGTGCACCGGATGCACCGGGCGGGGCCGCCGTGGGTGGGGGAGTGCGACGGGCTGACGCCCAACCAGGCCCGTGCGCTGCACCTGCTGTGGCTCCTCGAGTCGGGCGCCGAGCCGGCCCGGCCCAGCGGCATGGCCTGCCACCTGGCCGTCAGCCCCTCGGCGCTGTCGCAGGTGCTCAAGGCGCTGGAGGAGCGCGGCCTCATCACGCGCGACCGCGAGGAGGGCGACTACCGCGCCGTGACGCTACGGCTCACACCCGCGGGCGAGGCGGCCGGACGCAGCCTCGACGCGCAGTTCACCGAGCGCCTCCGCCGGCTCGTCGACTACGTGGGGGCCGACGACTTCTCCCACATGCTGGCCACCATGGGGCGCCTCGTGGAGTTCCGCCGTGCCGAGGCCGCCGGGGCTGCCGGGTGGGGCGGCGCGCCGGGCGAGCGCGGGTGCGCGGCACCGTGCGCCGAGCCCGACGCGGCCGCCCCGGCCGGAGGGGAGGCCGCGTGCATCTGATACGCTACTTCCGCACCCACAAGGCCGCCGTCGCCATCGTGTTCGTCCTGCTCATGGTGCAGGCCTTCTCCGACCTGGCGCTGCCCAACCTCACGTCGCAGATCGTCGACGTGGGCATCCAGCAGTCGGGCGTGGAGTCCGCGGCCGTCGATCGGCTGTCCGAGCGCACCTACGACATCGCCGGCATGATGTCCGACGACGCGGACGAGCAGCTCATCGCCGACTCCTACGACGACGCCGGCGACGGCACGCTCACGCTCAACGCCTACGGCCGCGACCACCGCGAGGACCTGGAGCGCGCGCTGGCGCCGGCCCTCATCGCGGCGCACGCGGGCGACGCGCTTCCCGAGGGCTCCCTCGACCAGATGCTGGCCGCCTACCGCGCCGGCACCCTGGACAAGCAGCGCGTGCTCGACCTCGTCGACCGGGCCGCGGGCAAGCTGGGCGCCACGCAGGACATGATCGACCAGCAGGCGCTCGCCGCCGCGCGGGCGGAATACGAGGACGTCGGCTACGACCTGACGGGGATGCAGATGGGCTTTCTGCTGCGCGTCGGCGGCATGATGCTGGGGCTGGCGGCGCTGGGCATGGCCATGTCCATCCTCGTGGGCCTGGTGGCGGCGCGCACGGGCGCGGCCATCGGCTACGAGCTGCGCACCACGCTGTTCCGGCGCGTCGTGTCGTTCTCCGAGGGCGACATCGGGCGGTTCTCGGCGGCCTCGCTCATCACGCGCGGCACCAACGACATCCAGCTCATCCAGAACGTGTCGGTGATGCTGCTGCGCATGGTGCTGTCGGCGCCCATCCTGGCGGCGGGCGGCATCATCATGGTCATGGCCACCAACGCGTCCATGGGCTGGATCATCGTGGTGGCCATCGTCGCGGTGTTCTGCGTCATCGGCGTGGTGTTCAAGGTGGCCATGCCCAAGTTCAAGGTCATGCAGAAGCTCATCGACCGGGTCAACCTGGTGGCGCGCGAGATGCTCACGGGCATGCCCGTCATCCGCGCCTTCGACCGGCAGCCCCTGGAGGAGGAGCGCTTCGACGAGGCGTCGACGCGCCTCATGCGCACGCAGCTGTTCACGAACCGCGTCATGACGTTCATGATGCCGGCTATGATGCTCATCATGAACGCCACGTCGGTGGCCATCGTGTGGGTGGGCGGCCGCTACGTGGACACGGGTGTCATCCAGACGGGCGACCTCATCGCGTTCATCACCTACGCCATGGTCATCATCATGAGCTTCCTCATGCTGGGCATGGTGTCCATCATGCTGCCGCGCGCCGACGTGGCCGCCGAGCGCGTGAACGAGGTCATCGCCTTCGAGCCGTCCGTGCGCGACCCCGAGCCCGACGACGCGCGGCGGGGCGAGGCGCGGCTGGCGGCCGAGGCGGGCGCGCGGGGGGCCGAAATCGCCTTCCACGACGTGTCGTTCGCCTACGACGACTCCGACGAGCGCGTGCTCGAGCACGTGTCGTTCACGGCCCGTCCGGGCGAGGTGCTGGCCATCGTCGGGTCGACCGGCTCGGGCAAGTCCACCATCATCAAGCTCATCGAGCGCTTCTACGACGCGACGGAGGGCTCGGTCACCGTGGACGGCGTGGACGTGCGCGAGATGCCCCAGGCGGTGCTGCGCGCGCAGCTGGGCTACGTGCCGCAGAAGGCGTTCCTGTTCAGCGGCACCATCGAGTCCAACGTCGCCTACTCCGACGAGGCCATGGGCGAGAACCGTGTCGAGCAGGCGCTGGCCACCGCCCAGGCCCTCGACTTCGTGAACGAGCGCGAGGACGGCGTGGACTCCGAGGTGTCCCAAGGCGGCACCAACGTGTCCGGCGGGCAGCGCCAGCGCCTGGCCATCGCCCGCGCGCTGGCCACCGACGCGCGCGCCTACCTGTTCGACGACTCGTTCTCGGCCCTGGACTACAAGACCGACGCGGCCCTGCGCCAGACCATGGCCGACACGCTCGGCGGCGTCACCCAGGTCATCGTGGCCCAGCGCATATCCACCATCCGCGACGCGGACTGCATCGTCGTGCTCGACGACGGGCGCGTGGCGGGGCAGGGCACCCACGACGAGCTCATGGAGACGTGCCAGGAGTACCGGGAGATCGCCTACTCGCAGCTGTCGGCCGAGGAGCTGGGAGGGGGTGATGCGGCATGAGCCTGAGGAGAGCCGACCCCGCCAAGCTGGCCGCGCGCGAGGCGGCCGCCGCGTCCGCCCCGGCGCAGGCCCCGGCCCGTTCCCCGCGCCGCGGCCCGGGCGGCGGCCACGGGCACGGCCCGGGCGGTCGCATGATGCCCGGCGAGAAGCCCAAGGACTTCAAGGGGACCATGCGCAAGATGCTCGCGTTCATGGGGCGATTCAAGGCGCATCTGGCCGTCATCTTGCTGTTCGCCGTGGGATCCACCGTGTTCAGCATCGTGGGGCCCAAGGTGCTCTCGGAGGCCACGACGGCGCTGTTCGACGGCATTGTGGCCAAGATAGCCGGCACGGGCGGCATCGACTACGACCTGGTGGGGCGCATCCTCCTGGCCACGCTGGGCCTGTACCTGCTGTCGGCGGCCTGCTCGTTCGTGCAGGGCTGGGTCATGAGCTACGTGTCGCAGAAGACGTGCTACGAGCTGCGCGGCGCCATCGCCCGCAAGATCGACCGCATGCCCTTCGGGTACTTCGACCGCACGTCCACCGGCGACGTGCTCTCGCGCATCACCAACGACGTCGACACGCTGGGCCAGAGCCTCAACCAGGGCGTCACCCAGGCCATCACGTCGGCGGTGACGGTGGTGGGCGTGCTGGTGATGATGCTGTCCATCAACTGGGTCATGACGCTCATCGCGCTCGTGATGGTGCCCGTGTCCATCGCGCTGGTCATGGCGGTGGTCAAGCGCTCGCAGAAGTACTTCTTCGCGCAGCAGGCCGCGCTCGGCGCCATCAACGGCCAGGTGGAGGAGACGTTCTCGGGCCATGCCGTCGTGCGTGCCTTCGGGCGCGAGGACGCCACGGTGGAGGCGTTCGACGCCACGAACCGGCGCCTGTACGAGTCGGGGTGGAAGTCGCAGTTCCTGTCGGGCCTCATGATGCCCATCATGAACTTCGTGGGCAACCTGGGCTACGTGGCCGTGGCCGTGTCGGGCGCGTTCTTCGCCGCGGCGGGCATCATCACCGTGGGTGACATCCAGGCGTTCATCCAGTACGTGAAGAACTTCACGCAGCCCATCACGCAGCTGGCCCAGGTGTCCAACGTGCTGCAGCAGATGGCCGCGGCCGCCGAGCGCATCTTCGCGTTCCTCGACGAGCCCGAGGTGGCGCCCGAGCAGCCGAGCGCCGACCCCGCGCAGGCCGACGGGTCGGTGGCCTTCGACCACGTGCGGTTCGGCTACGACCCCGACCGCCCGGTCATCCGCGACTTCTCCGCGTCGGTGTCGCCGGGGCAGACCGTGGCCATCGTGGGGCCGACGGGCGCCGGCAAGACGACGCTCGTCAAGCTGCTCATGCGCTTCTACGACCCCCAGGGCGGCGCCATCCTGCTGGGCGGGCGCGACGCGCGCGACTACGCCCGCGACGACGTGCGCGGCCTGTTCGGCATGGTGCTGCAGGACACGTGGCTGTTCAGCGGCACCATCCGGGACAACATCCGCTACGGGCGGCTGGACGCCACCGACGCGGAGGTGGAGGCGGCGGCGCGCGGGGCGTGCGTGCACCACTTCATCGCCACGCTGCCGGGCGGCTATGACTTCGTCATCAACGAGGACGCGTCCAACATCAGCCAGGGCCAGCGCCAGCTCATCACCATCGCCCGCGCGCTTTTGGCCGACCGGCGCATGCTCATCCTGGACGAGGCCACCAGCTCGGTGGACACGCGCACCGAGGAGCGCATCCAGCGCGCCATGGACAACCTCATGGCCGGGCGCACGTCGTTCGTCATCGCGCACCGCCTGTCCACCATCCGCGCGGCCGACCTCATCCTGGTGATGGACCATGGCGACATCGTGGAGCAGGGCACCCACGAGCAGCTGCTCGAGCTTGGAGGTTTCTACGCGGAGCTGTATAATTCACAGTTCACGGAGTGCATCGACGACCTTGAGGAATGACCGACTTGACTGAGCCCACCACCGGTTCTCACGCAGATGACCTGAACGCGGCGCCCCCCGAGGGCGCCGCTGCGCATCCCGAGGGGGACGGCGCCGCGCCCGACGGCCGGCCCGCCCCGGCGGTGCCGCTGCGCGCCGGACGCGAGGAGACCGACACCGTCGCCGCCGCGCTCGCCTTCACGAGCGGCGAGGCGGGGGAGGGCGCGGCGCGCCACGATGGCCCCGCCTCCCGCGCGGCCGACCTGCCCATCGTGCCCGACGCCTCCGGGCGTGTGCAGGTGGCGGCGTTCGACTTCGACGGCACCACCATCCAGGGCAACTCGCCGGTCATGCTGGTGCGCTACCTCGCGCTGCGCGGCATGCTGCGCAAGTCGGTCATCTTCCGCATCCTGCTGTGGGCCGGGGCCTACAAGGTGCGCCTGCCCCAGAACGAGAGCTGGGTGCGCGGGCTGGTGTTCTCGGCCTTCAAGGGCGAGCCGGTGGCCAAGGTGGACGCCTTCCTCGCGCGGTTCTACCACGAGATGATCGAGGGGCGGTTCCGCCCCCAGGCCGTGGCGGCCCTGCGCGAGCACGCCGAGGCCGGCCACGCGGTGGTGTGGGTGTCGGCCAGCTTCGAGCCCATCATCCTGGAGGCGATGCGCGACCACTACGTGCACTACCAGTGCTCCACCCGCATGAGGGTGGACGCCGAGGGCGACTACACCGACCAGGTGGAGGGCCTGCCTGTGGAGGGCGCCGAGAAGATGGTGGCCCTGCGCCGGCTGTGCGACGCGGAGTTCGGCGCCGGCAACTGGGAGCTGGGCTGGGCCTACGGCGACCACCACTCCGACCGGCCGCTGCTCGACGCCGCGCGCGTGCCCTACGCCGTGACGCCCGACCGCCCGCTCGCCCGCACCGCGCGGCGGGAGGGCTGGCAGGTGCTCGACTGGGAGATCGACTAGCGCCGCGCCCGACGGGCCCCGCGGACGGCCCGGGGCCGGGCGATGTTTCGGGCGCGTTGCGTTTCTGGAGTTTCGCCCCGCTGCCGGGGGCGCCGCATTCCCCGTCATATACAATGCAGCTGACACATGTGAGCGGGCCCCGGGCCCGCGTGAGTTTCATTCAGGAGGTGGCATCGTGGAGGACAAGAATCCGGATGCTAACACGCCGAGCAGGGACGAGGGCCGCCGCGCCGTGGCCGACTACCTGAGCCGGGCGGCCGCCGCCTGCGCCGCGGGCGACGCGGTGCTGGGCGCGCACCTGTACCTGGCCGCGTTCGAGAAGGCCGCCGCCACGGCGGGGCCTCCCTGCGAGGACGCGCTGCAGGGCCTCAAGACGGCCTGGTCGCTGGCCTGCCGCAGCAAGGAGCGGTCGCTGGCCGAGCACATCTTCGGCAAGATGGAGCCCTACCTCACGTCCGACGAGCTGGCGGCCTGCGCCGACCAGCTGCAGGACCTGGCGCTCGACCGGCTGGAGGAGTACGGCCTGTCCCGCGAGGAGCTGCAGGACATGACCGAGATGATCGCCCAGGACTTCCTGGGGATGGACGCGCGCGTCGTGAAGGTGGAGCACGTCATCGACCGGCCGCTCACGAACGGCCTGTCGCTGGGCGACGTGGCCCGCGCGCTCGTGGACGACCGGCTGGCGGAGGGGGAGAAGACCCCGACGCCTGAGGACGAGGGCGCGGACGCCGCCGCGGACGGCACAGCCGACGCGGGCGCCGATGACGCGGACGACGACGCGGCGGGGCTTCTGGCCCGCGCGGCCCAGGACGTGGAGGTCGCCCTCGCCGAGGTGGAGGAGCCCCTCACCTACGCCGGCCTGGCCGGCTACGGCACCGTCATCCGCGACATGCGCGACCTGGGCATCGGGCTGCAGGACGACGAGGACTTCAACGAGCTGGTCGACCTGCTCAACCGCCGCCACGGACTGGACCGCGCCCCGGCCCCCGACACGCTGCTGTTCCGCGCCCCGGCGCGCGAGGACGCCAACCGCTTCATGGCCGCCACGCTGGGCGAGCTGGGGCTGCCGAGCGTGCGCATGCGCATGGAGGAGAACCTCATGGGCATGCCGGTGCTGTGCGTCACGGCCCAGGCCGAGGACGCCCCGCGGCTCAAGTCGCTGCGCAACGCCTTCGAGGGCGGCGGCGTGCTGGTGCTGGAGGACATCGACCTGTGGGCCCCGCCCCTGACCGAGATGCCCGAGGATGCCGAGGGCTTCCTCATGATGCAGCTGTCGCGCGGCGCCCGCGAGGCGCTCGGGCTCATCCGCTCGGCCATCGAGAACCCCGACGTGCGCGTGCTGGCGTCGGCGTCGTCGACGGTCGATGTGGACGGGTACTTCTTGGACATGCTGGAGCCCATCACGCTCGTCGACATCGACAACCCCACGCCCGAGGAGCGGGTGGAGATCTGGCTTGACATCGCGCAGGCGCATCCGTCGCTGCGCGGGGTCAACCGGTCCGACCTGGTGAGGCTGTCGGCCAACATGCCGCGCTTCGACATGTACATGGCCGCCCGCGAGGCGGTGGAGGAGGCCTACAAGACGGGCCTCATGCTGCGCCGCTACCAGCCGGTCACCCGCGACAACCTGTTCGACAAGCTGGCCGCCTACCAGCCGCTCGACTCGCGCGAGTACCACGAGCTGGAGGAGGCTGTGGTGAGCGATTTCCGCAACGACCTGGCCCACCTGGAAGACCTGCTGGAAGGGGAGTAGCGTGGCGCCTTCCCGCGCGGCGCGCTCCGGCGCGCCCGATCTCGCCTGGCCCGAGGGGGCGCCCGCCCCCGCGGAGTTTCGCGCCCGCGTGTGGGAGCAGGGCCGCGCCCGCTACCGCGACCTGCCCTGGCGCGGGCTCGATGACCCGTGGCCGGTGCTCGTGTCCGAGATCATGCTGCAGCAGACCCAGGTGGCGCGCGTGGGGCGCTACTGGGAGCGGTTCATGGCGGCGTTTCCCACCGTGGACGCCCTGGCCGCGGCCGCCACGGCCGACGTGCTGGAGCTGTGGCAGGGGCTGGGCTACAACCGTCGCGCGCTCGCTCTCAAGCGCGCCGCCGACGAGTGCTCGGCCACGCGGGGCGGCCGCCTTCCCGAGACGGCGGACGAGCTGGAGGCGCTGCCCGGCATCGGGCCGGCCACGGCCGCCGGCGTGGTGGCCTTCGCCTACCAGCGCCCCGCCACCTACCTGGAGACCAACGTGCGCTCGGTGTTCCTGCACGAGCTGTTCCCCGACGAGAACGGCGTGACCGACCGCGCGCTGCGTCCGCTCGTCCAGGCCACCTGCGACGAGGCCGACCCGCGCGGGTGGTACTACGCCCTGCTCGACTACGGCGCGCATCTCAAGGCCACGCTGCCCAACCCGTCGAGGCGCAGCGCCCACCACGGGCGCCAGTCGGCCTTCGAGGGGTCGCGCCGCCAGAAGCGCGCCTGGCTGGTGCGCCATGTGCTGGCCTCCGACGAGGGCGTCGCCGCATCCCGCGCGCTGGCGGCCCTGGACGCGGCCGAGCGCGCCGCGGGGCGTCCCGCCGTGGACCCCGCGGAGTTCGCCTCCATCGTGGACGGCCTGGCGGCCGAGGGGTTCTTCACCCGCGACGGCGACGTGCTGAGGGCCTGACGTGGGCATCCTGGAGCTGTTCGTCATAGGGCTGGGGCTGTCGATGGACGCGTTCGCCGTGGCCGTGTGCAAGGGCCTGTGCATGCGTCGCGTCAACTGGGGCCACGCGCTGGTCATCGCGCTGTTCTTCGGCGGGTTCCAGGCGCTCATGCCGCTCATCGGCTGGGCGCTGGGCACGGGGTTCGCCGCCGTCATCGAGCCGGTGGACCACTGGGTGGCCTTCGGGCTTCTGGCCTTCATCGGCGGAAAGATGCTGTGGGACGCGTTCCACGAGGACGACGAGGCGCCCTCGTGCCCGGCCGAGGGGGAGCCGCTCGACCTGCGCGAGCTCACGCTCATGGCCGTGGCCACCAGCATCGACGCGCTGGCCGTGGGCGTGACGTTCGCCTTCCTCGGCGTGAGCATCTGGCTGGCCGTCGCCGTCATCGGGGTCACGACGTTCGCGCTGTCGTTTTTGGGCGTGGCGGTGGGCAACCAGTTCGGCACCCGCTTCGAGCGCCCCGCCACCATCGCCGGCGGCGTCGTCCTCATCCTGATAGGCCTGAAGATCCTGCTCGAGCACCTGGGCCTCATCTCGTTCTAGGGAGGCGCCCCACGTCGGAGGGACTCGGCCGGGCAGGCCCCCGCGGGCCGCGACCGGGCTATCGCTCCGCTGCTCGAGGACCCCGGGAACGCAAGGCGTCCCCGGGGTCCTCTCGTGCGCTCGCTACTTCATGCATTCAAATAAGGGCAGGACAGCGTTCAGATACGCCCGGTCACGGCCCGCGGGGGCCTGCCCGGCCGAGTTCCTACGCTACGGGGTAGCTGCCGAGCACCTTCACCTCGCGC
>JAAWAY010000122.1 GCA_022792415.1 Eggerthellaceae bacterium
CAGATCGCCTACTCGGAGTTCGTGGTCACCGACGTGCTGTGGCCCGACTTCGACCGCTACGAGCTGCTGCGCTGCCTTCTGGCCTACCAGGGCCGCGACCGCCGCTTCGGGGCGGTGAAATAGATGGCGGCCGACGAGGAAGCGTCGCCTGGGCGGGTCGTCGAGTCGACCCCGGCCCGCGAGGCGCTGCCAGCCGAGGGCGCGGGGGCGGACGACGCGTCGACGGAGGGTGTGCCTTCCTGGCGGCGGCCCACCACGGCCGAGCAGCTGGAGACGCAGCGGCAGAAGAAGGCCGAGCGCGCCCAACGCCGTCAGAAGATGAAGCAGGCGGCCCTCGACAAGACGCCGAAGAAGCTCAAGAACCCCTCCGACATCCAGGTGCGGTTCCGCACGGGGCTCATCTACACGGTGCTCACCGTCGTCTGCGTGCTGGCCGGCAACATCCCCATGGTGCTCATGCTCATGGCGGTGGCGGGCATCTGCGCGGGCGAGTTCTACTACATGCTGCGCTCGGACGCCAAGCTGCCCAACGAGATGCTCGGCATCATCGCGGCGGTGCTCTACCCGCCGAGCGTCTACTTCTACGGGCTGGTCGGCGCGTTCATGGTCAACCTCATGCTGCTGCTGGCGCTGCTCGTCTGGTACGTGTTCTGGACGCGGGCGCGCATCCCCGACGTGGGTGTGAGCTTCTTCGGAGCGGCCTACACGGGGCTTCTGCTGTGCGGCCTCGTGATCATCCGCCAGTCGCTTGGCGACCCGTGGGGTGGCGTGCTCGTGCTGCTGATCTTCCTGAGCGTGTGGGCCAACGACTCGTTCGCCTACCTGATCGGGTGCAAGTTCGGGCGCCACAAGCTGGCCCCGCGCACGAGCCCGAAGAAGAGCTGGGAGGGCTTCCTGGCCGGGCTCGTGGGCTCCATGCTGTTCTGGTGCCTCATGACGCTGGTTCCCGGCGTGACCATGAGCATCCCGCTGGCGCTGCTGTTCGGGCTGATCTGCGGCCTCATGTCGGTGCTGGGCGACCTGGCTGAGAGCCGCATCAAGCGCAACTCGGGCTTCAAGGACTCGGGCACCATCATGCCAGGGCACGGCGGCCTGCTCGACCGCTGCGACTCGTTGTTCCTGGCCGCCGTCACGTCGGCCATCTTGCTCGTGGCAGGAGGATGCATTCCCTATGTCGTCATGTAACGAGGACGGGCGCGGCGGGACCGCGCCGGCCGTTTCCAGCGGGTCGCCGGGCGCCGAGGCGCCGCGCCGCCGCGTGGTGGTGCTGGGCTCCACCGGATCCATCGGCACCCAGACGCTCGACGTGGTGTCCCAGCATGCCGACCGCCTGGAGGTGGTGGGCCTGGCCGTGTTCGGCAGAGTGGACGAGCTCGCCCGCCAGGCGCGGGAGTTCGGCGTGCGCCACCTGGCCGTGGGGGACGCCCGGCTGGCCGGTGACGCGCGGTGCGACGAGCTGGCCGCCTGGTGCGCCGCCGAGGCGGACGGCAGCTTTGGCGTGGGCGCGGACGCCGTGGTGGGCCTGACGCAGCTGCCCGAGGCCGACGTGGTGGTGAACGCCCTGGTGGGCGAGGCCGGCATGCGCGCCAGCTACGAGACGCTGGCAGCGGGCAAGGTGCTGGCGCTAGCCAACAAGGAGTCGCTCGTGGTGGCCGGCGACCTCATCATGCCGCTCGCGCACGACCTGGACGCGCGACGCCGCGCCGCGGGCCTGGGCCCCGCGTTCGGGCCGGCGGGCGCGCTCATGCCCATCGACTCGGAGCACGGCGCCATCTACCAGTGCCTGCTGGGCGAGGACGCGCGCGAGGTGTCGCGGCTGTGGGTGACCGCGTCGGGCGGCCCGTTCCGCGGACGCACGCGCGACGAGCTGACGGCCATCACGCCGGCGCAGGCGCTCGCGCACCCCACGTGGAACATGGGCGCCAAGATATCCATCGACTCGTCCACGCTCATGAACAAGGGTCTGGAGGTCATCGAGGCGCACCACCTGTTCGCGATGCCCTACGACAAGATCGAGGTGGTGGTGCAGCCGCAGAGCGCCATCCACTCCATGGTCGAGTTCGCCGATGGCAGCGTCAAGGCCCACCTGGGCACCACGGACATGCGCATCCCCATCCAGTTCGCGCTGTCCTACCCCGAGCGATGGGGTGCGCCCGTGCAGCCGATGGACTTCCGCACGCTGGGCACGCTCGAGTTCGCCGCGCCAGATGAGGACACGTTCCGCTGCCTGGCCCTGGCGCGCCACGCGGGCGCGGTGGGCGGCACGCTGCCGTGCGCCATGAACGCCGCCAACGAGGTGGCGGTGGCGGCGTTTCTGGCCGAGGAGTGCGGCTACCTGGGCATCGCCGCCTGCGTGGAGGCCGTCATGGACGCCCACGAGCGCGCCGGCGTCCAGCGGGTCGAGTCGCTCGACCAGCTGGAGGACGTGGACGCCTGGTCGCGCGCGGAGGCGCGACGGTGGGTGGAGCGCGGGCGGGCCTGACGCGGGCTCGAGCGCGACGCGAGAGGGCATGCGACGGCCCCTCCGGTCTCTCGGCCGGAGGGGCCGTCTTCGTCAGCGACGGCGGGGCGGCGTCGCGCGTCTCCTCATGCGGGCGGCGCCCGCGGCGGCCAGGCCCACGCCCGCCGCGCCCGCGCCCCCGATGGCGACGAGCGCGACGAGGGGCGCCTCGTCACCCGTCTGGGCGAGGGGAGCGCCGGGGGCCTCCTTGGCGTCCGGCTGCGGCTGGTCGGGCTCGTCGACGGGCAGCGCGTCGGCCACGGTGACGGTCTGCTCCGCGCAGTTGAGGTCGCACTCGGCGGCCATCAGATCGTCTCCGGCCAGGAGGAACGCGAACGACACGAGGTCGCGCCCGGCGAGGTCGGTGGCGTCCAGGTCGTAGGCCAGGCGCGCCTCCAGGTCGGGCCCTGAGGCGGTGGCGGTGATGGCAGACCGGACGAGGGCCGCCTCCACGTCCGCGTACTCCAGCTGGAGCCTGCGCAGTGCCGCGTGGTCGACGTCGTGGGGCGGGAGGGGGTCGAGCATCGCGGGGGCGTCGCTCCCGTCGGGCGCCTGCGCGACGTCGTCCCTGTCAGGCGCGGCATCCTCGGGATCCGGCCCACCCGCGTCCGGTGCCCCCGGGCCGGCCAGCGCCTCGCCCAGGCCGAACGCCTGGCCGAGGGCGCGGGCGTAGTCCTCCACGCGCTCGGCCGGGGGCCTCGTCCCGTCGGGTGCCGCGACGGCGGGCAGTCCCGTCGAGCGGTCCATGAGCAGTCCCGCCACCGTGTACTCGGCGCCGGGGACGACACCGCGCGCGACGATGCGGTCTACCACGGCCACGCCGGGCTGGGGCAGCACGGAGCGGTCGCCGTCGGCGCCGTCGCGGGCCGTGGTGGCCAGCACGGGCGCGGCTACCGCGACGGCCTGGCCCTCGTCGGCGATGTCGGCGTGCGAGGCGAGGACGGCGTCGCCGCGATGAAGTTCCTCGAAGGCGACGAGAGTCCTGCCGGCGAGCGCCGTCGCGTCCAGGTCGAACGCCACCTCGGCGATGCCGTCGGCCGCCTCGGGCCAGAAGGTGATCTCGGCGGTCGCGGGCCGGCCGGTGCCGTCGAGCGCGACCCCCTCGTCCCGGCCGTCGAGGCCCCGAACGTGCAGCTCGCCGGCCAGGCGGTACTCCTGGCCGGGTACGAGGCCCTCGTAGGCCACGAGGTCGATCACCTGCGCGGCGCGGTTTGCGGCGACGAGGCGATCCCCGTCGAGGCCGTCGCGCGCCTCGGTGCCGATGCGGGGGCGCGTCACGGTGACGGTCTGGTCGTCGTTGGCGAGGTCGGCGTCGGTGGCCACGGGGCGCCCGTCGCGATGGAGCCACTCGAAGGCCACGAGCTCGGTGCCGTCGGGCAGGTCGCTCGCGTCCAGGTCGAACGTCACCGTGGCCGTGCCGAAGCCCGAGTCGGGGACGAACGACGCCTCGGCGGACACGGCGGCCTCGCCGGTGGCCACGGGCTGGCCGGTCGCGCGGTTCATGAGCGTGCCGCGCACCGTGTACTCGGCCCCCGGGATGAGGTTGGCGAACGCCACGACGTCGCGCACCGACGCCGCGGGGTCGGCGGCGAGCACCTTCGATCCGTCGGCGGTGACCGATGCCAGGCTGGTCACCGTGGGCGTGATGACGCGGACGGTCTGGCTGAAGTCCTCGAGGTCCTCGTGCGACGCCGCCAGGCGCCCCGCACGGTCGTAGAGCCGCTCGAACGCCACCAGGTCGCCCTCGCCCGTGGCGGTGGCGTCGAAGTCGAAGGCCAGGTCCACCGCGCCCCGCGGCTGGTCAGGGACGAAGGTGCGCTCAGCGCGGACGGGCGCGTCGCCTACGAGGGCGGGCCGGCCGGTCGCGCGGTCCATGAGCGTCCCCTCCAGGCGGTAGGCCTCGCCGGGGACGAGGTTGGCGTACGCCACGTGGTCCACGACGCGCGCCTCGGCATCGGCGATCACCAGCTTGTCCCCGTCCAGCGCGTCGGCGGCCGTCGTGGTGAGGTAGGGCGTGCCGTCGTCGGGGCGCCCGTCGTCGATGGTGCCCAGCGACACGACGTGGCCGTCGCGCGTGATGGTGATGCCGGGGATGGTGACCAGCACCAGGCCCTCGTTGGCCGCGCAGGGCAGCTCCCGCAGCGTGTAGGTGTCGTAGGGGAGCGCGCCGCGCGCGTCGTCCGGCGCGGTGCCCGGCCCGAACCAGATGCCGGCCTCGGGATCGTAGGAGCCGTCGGCGCGGTTGTCGTTGGCGTTGGGCCGCTGGCTGTGCGGGTTCCAGGACGCCGCGGTGCTGGCGTAGCCGTTGGCGTCGGTGACCAGCACGTGCGCCTCGCCGGTGGTCTCGCTCTCCAGGCGGAAGGGCACGCCCGCCAGGCGCTCCATCGTGTCCTCGCGCACCTTCGTCAGCTCCAGGTCGCCGCGGCGCACGAGGTTCTTGAAGCTGTCCTTGCCGGCGAAGGGGTCGACCACCTCGCCGTCGCGCGTGATGGAGAAGGAGCGCGGCTCGCCGTCGGTGAGCAGGTAGCCCTCGCCGGGCGCCACCTCGCGGATGGCGTAGCGGCCGTAGGGCAGGCAGTCGGGCGCGGTCTGCGCCTGGCCGCCCTCGGTGACGAGGCGCGTGACCACCTGGCCCGGCGCGTAGGACACGCCGCCCACCCACACGGCCCGCTCGCCGGCGTTGCTGACCTCGAAGGTGGACGCCAGGCTGGCGCTGCCGAGGGGCGCCCGCCCGCCCGACTCGCGGTCGCGCTTCTCCACGCGCACGCCGCCGCGGATGACGGACTCGGAGACGAGGGGCGTGCGGTAGGTGGTCACCTCGTCGTAGATGCCCCCTCCGGTGATCTGCCGCACGTGCGTCGCCGGGTCGGGCAGGTAGCCCTCGGGGGCCTTGGACTCGCGGATGAGGACGGTGCCCAGCGGCAGCACGGCGCGTCCGGCCCCGTCGCGGAAGAACTCGTCGCCCGACACGCGGTGGGCATCGTCGGGCGCCGCGTGCCCCTCCTCGTCGGTGCGCAGGACCCAGCTGCGACGGGGCGCCCCGGTGGCGCGGGCCTCGTCGGCCGTGGCGTGGTGGCCCGCGTAGAAGTCGACGGTGAACTCGGCCCCGGCCAGCGCGGCGGCGCCCTGGGGCGTCGCCGTCCCCGTGACCGAGTCGACCTTGGCCAGCCAGAGGGACGCGGCATCATACTGGGGCGCGTCCGACACGGTGCCGCCGTCGCCGACGGCGACGGTCTGCCCGGGCAGCACCTCAACCGAGTGGGTCGTGGCATCCAGCGCATACCCCCGCGGCGGCGTCGTCTCACGGACGGTGTAGGCGCCGGGCACCAGGTCGCCGGACGTGGCGCGCCCCGCCTCGTCGGTGACGAGCGTGGCCACGTCGCGCCCCTCCGCGTCGGTCACGGCGTAGGTGGCGCCGGCCAGCTGGTAGCACGGGTTGGCGTCGGAAAGCGTCGGGTTGGCGCTCTGCTTGGTCAGCGAGAGCCGTCCCACGTTGTCGAACGTCAGGAGGATCTGGCCGCCCCCGCCGGGGACGATCGCGTACGCGTTGAACGCGTCGGGCACGCGCCAGCTGTTGGCGTAGATCTTGCCGGCGGTGGTGTTGTCGAAGTCGGGCACCGTCTCGGTGGCGCTGAGCTGGCCGGTCAGGTTGTCGCGCGCCCAGCGCTTGAAGGCCGCGTCGCAGCCGTACACGGCGTCGTCGAAGCTGTACGAGTAGCGGTCGCTCACCATGACGTGCAGGCACACGAGGTAGCGGTCGTAGGTCATGGGTGTGCCGTCGTACCAGGTGGCGGGCCAGATGGAGGGGTCGAACCCGTAGCTGCCGGGGCCGAAGTACAGAAGCGCGCGTATATGGGAGCGCTCGGACTCCAGGTACTGCTGCTCGCCGGTGTAGCCGGTCATGAGGTCGTGGCGCTGGTACTGGCCGGGGGCGGGCGTGGTCTTCTTGGGCTGGGCGCAGATGGCGGGCGCGCCGTTGACGCTCATGCGCCCCGTGGAGTAGCCGGCGTAGGGTATCTGGCCGTTCACCTCCAAGTACACGCTGTCGTCGGCGAAGGCGCGCTGGCTGGGCGGCGCGCACAGGCTCAGGGGCATGAGCGCCACGACGAGCAGGGCGGCGGTCAGCGTCCTGACGACGCGCGCGGCGGCTCCTCGAGGGCGAAGGTAGGCGGATGGCACGGCGGGCTCCTCTCTCTCGGGCAGATGGCGGTGGTGCGTCCGGCCAGCCTAGGGTGCCCCGCCGGCGCCCGCGCCCCGGCGTCCCGCCGCTCCGTCGCCGCCCCGTCGGCATGGGCGCGTCCCTCCGCCCTCCGCCTCGCCGCGCCCCGCGTGTTCCCGCCGCCGCCCGCCACCTGTTGCCGAGCCGCCCCGCCTCGTCCGCGCCCGTGGAGCGTCTCTGGCCACCTCATGGGTTTTCTGTCGGCACATCCCCGCGTGCGGCCCCTTTTCCTATAATGGCCCGCAGAACATCCCGCGGCATGTCGCGCCCCGCCGCGCCGGGTCCTCCCGGCTTCGCGGCCCCGCGACCCCCGCGCCCCCAGGCCGCGATCCCCGCGCGCCTTCCGCCCATCCGCCGCGCCCCACGCGCGCGGCACGACCGACCCGATATCGACGCGCCCCGCGCGTTCGCGAGAGGACTTCCATGGACCTTCTGATCACCATCCTGTGCGCCGTCATCGTGATCGGCTTCCTCGTGTTCATACACGAGGGCGGCCACTACCTGGCGGCCCGCGCCTTCGGCGTGCGCGTCACCGAGTTCATGCTGGGCCTGCCCGGCCCCAACGTGGGCTTCACCAAGGGCGGCACCAAGTTCGGCGTGACGGCCGTGCCGCTGGGCGGCTACGCCCGCGTGTGCGGCATGGAGGCCGGCGAGATGCAGCCCCACCTCAAGGAGGCGCTCGCCGCGCTGTACCGCCGCGGCACCGCCGAGATGGAGGACATCGCGGCCGATTGCGGCATCACCGACGACGAAGCCTACGAGGCCCTCGAGGAACTGACCGAGTGGGGAAGCTGCTCGGGCCCCACGAAGAAGGACCCGTACAACACCTACCGCGCCCCCGAGGTGCGGCCCTCCAAGCGCCAGCTGCGCGCCGCCGAGGCCGCCGGCGAGCCGGCCCCGCGCGCCTACGCGCTGGGCGAGGCGCGCCCCGTGGACGACGCGCAGGCCCTCTTCGACGACGAGTACCGCCAGCAGTACCGCAGCCTCCCGTTCTGGAAGCGCTCGGTCATCCTGGTGGCGGGCGTGGCCATGAACCTGCTGTTCGCCATCCTCGTGTTCGTCGTGCTGTTCTCGGTCATCGGGTTCGACGTGCAGTACCCCACGGGCGAGGTGGCCCACATCACCGTGACGCCGTGGCAGTCCATCGTCGTCGGATTCAACTACATCGGCGCCGTCATCCAGGCGGTGGTGGGGCTGTTCAACCCGGCCACGGCCGCCCAGACGGTGTCGGACTCCACGTCCATCGTGGGCATCGCCGTGCTGTCGCGCCAGGCCGTGGAGCAGGGGCTGTTCATGGCGCTGCAGTTCATGGCCATGATCTCGGTGTCGCTGGGCATCATGAACCTCATCCCCATCCCGCCGCTGGACGGCGGCCGGTTCGTGGTCGAGGTGTTCCAGAAGGCCACGCGCAAGGTGGTGTCGCCGCGGGCCATGGGGTACATGTCCATGGCGGGAATGGCCCTGTTCCTGGGGTTCTTCGCCATCATGCTCAACCAGGACATCCAGAACCTCATCGCGGGGACGGGCGTGTTCGGCGGGGGCTCGGGCGCCTAGCGCGGCCGGCCGGAACGCGGGCGCGGGAGCGCTCGGCAACGTGAGCGATGAGGAAGGGCGCGCGGCATCGGCCGGCGCCCTTGGCGTAGGAAGGAGGCGCAGATGGCGGGACAGACGGACGGCGCCCGGCCGGGCGAAAGCATCGGCGGCGCGGGGCTTGGGCCCAATCAGCGCACGCGGCAGGTGATGGTGGGCGACGTGCCCCTGGGCGGCGGTGCGCCGGTGGTGGTGCAGTCGATGCTCAACGCGCCGGCGCGCGACGTGGAGGCCAACCTCGCCCAGATCGAGGCGCTGGCCCAGGCGGGCTGCGAGGTGGTGCGCATGGCCATCCCTAACCGCGACTGCCTGGACGCCTTCCAGGCCGTGTGCGCCGCGTCGCCCCTGCCCGTGGTGGCCGACATCCACTTCGACGCGCACATCGCCATCGAGGCCGCGCGCCGCGGGGCGGCCAAGCTGCGCATCAACCCCGGCAACATCGGCGGGCTGGAGGCGACCGAGGCGGTCATCGAGGCCGCGCGCGAGGCGGGCATCCCCATCCGCATCGGCGTGAACGCCGGCTCGCTCGACAAGGCGCTCGCCGCGCGCGAGGACCTGACGCTGCCCGAGAAGCTGGCCGCGTCGGCGGTGGAGTACGTGCGGTTCTTCGAGGACCGCGGCTTCCATGACGTGGTGGTGTCGGCCAAGGCCCACGACGTGCAGGCTACCATCGCCACGTACCGGCTGCTGTCCGAGGCGCTGCCCGAGGTGCCGCTGCACATCGGCGTGACCGAGGCGGGCACGGCGTTCCAGGGCATCATCAAGTCGGCCTGCGGCCTGGGCGTGCTGCTGGAGCAGGGCATCGGCGACACGCTGCGCATCTCGCTCACCGACGACCCCGTGACCGAGGTGCGCGCCTGCTGGACGCTGCTGGCGGCGCTCGACCTGCGCCGTCGCAGCCCCGAGCTCATCAGCTGCCCCACGTGCGGGCGCTGCCAGGTCGACCTCATCGGACTGGCGTCGGCGGTGGAGGAGCGCCTGGCCGACGTGGCGTCGCCGGTGAAGGTGGCCGTCATGGGGTGCGTGGTGAACGGCCCGGGCGAGGCCGCCGATGCCGATATCGGGGTGGCCTGCGGGGCGGGCACCGGCGTGGTGTTCTCCCATGGTAAAATCGTTCGCAAAGTAGATGAGTCAGAGATAGTCGACGCTCTCATGGAGGAGATTGAACAGCTATGACGAATACCGTGCTGCGCATGAGCCAGCTCTACGCTCCCACGCTCAAGGAGGATCCCACCGACGCCGAGATCGCCAGCCACCGCTTGCTGCTGCGCGCCGGCATGATCCGCAAGACCGCGTCGGGCGTGTACACGTTTCTGCCGCTGGGCTACCGCGTGCTGGCCAAGGTGGAGGCCATCGTCCGCGAGGAGATGAACGCCATCGGCGCCCAGGAGATCATGATGCCCGCGCTGCAGCCGGCCGAGCTGTGGCATGAGTCGGGCCGCTGGGACGACTACGGCCCCGAGCTGATGCGCCTGAGCGACCGCCACGACCACGGCTTCTGCCTGGGGCCCACCCACGAGGAGCTCATCACCGCGCTCGTGCGCAACGAGCTGCGTTCCTACAAGCAGCTGCCGTGCTCGCTGTACCAGATCCAGGTGAAGTTCCGCGATGAGATCCGCCCACGGTTCGGGCTTCTGCGCAGCCGCGAGTTCATCATGAAGGACGCCTACAGCTTCCACGCCGACCAGGCGTCGCTGCAGAAGACCTATGACGACATGAGCGTGGCCTACGGCAACATCTGCGAGCGCTGCGGCCTGGAGTACCGTCCCGTCGAGGCGGACTCGGGCCAGATCGGCGGCAAGGTGACCACCGAGTTCATGGCGCTCGCCGAGGCCGGCGAGGCGGAGCTGGTGTACTGCAGCTGCGGCTACGCGGCCAACACCGAGGCCGGCGCCTGCATCGCGCGTCCCACCTGCTACGAGGTGGCGGGCCTGGAGAAGATCGCCACGCCCGGCGTCCACACCATCGAGGAGCTGGCCGAGTTCCTGGACATCCCCGCGTCGTCCACCGTCAAGGCGCTGTCCGGCAAGGGTGACGACGGCGTGCTCACCGTGCTGTTCGTCCCCGGCGACCACGAGCTCAACGAGATCAAGGCCTGCCGCGCGGTGCCCGGCTTCACGCTGCTCACCGACGAGGAGATGGAGGCTGCCGGCCTGCACAAGGGCTCGATGGGCCCCGTCGGGCTGCCCGCGGGCACGCGCGTGGTGGCCGACGCCAGCCTGAAGGCCGTCCCGCAGTGGGTGGTGGGCGCCAACGAGGACGGGTTCCACTACGTGGGCGCGCGCCCGGGCGAGGACTTCACCGTGGACGCGTGGGACGACCTGTGCGTCGTGAGGCCCGGCGACAGCTGCCCTGAGTGCGGCCTGGCGCTGGAGGGCGCGCGCGGCATCGAGGTGTCCCAGGTGTTCCAGCTGGGCGACAAGTACTCCGTGGCCATGGACGCCACGTTCGCCGACGAGGACGGCGTGGAGCGCCCGTTCCTCATGGGCTGCTACGGCGTGGGCGTGTCGCGCACGCTGGCGGCCGTGGTGGAGCAGCACAACGACGAGCAGGGCATCAAGTGGCCGCTGTCGGTGGCGCCGGCGCACGTGTGCGTCATCCCGCTGACCGTGGGCGACGACGAGGTGCAGCCCGCGGCCGAGGCGGTGGCCCGCCAGCTGGCCGAACTGGGGCTCGAGGTGGTCATCGACGACCGCGACGAGCGCGCCGGCGTGAAGTTCGCCGACGCCGACCTCATCGGCTGGCCGCTGCAGATCGTGCTGGGCAAGCGGGGCCTGGCCGAGGGCAACGTGGAGCTGAAGCTGCGCCGCACGGGCGAGAAGAAGAGCGTGCCCTTGGGGACGCTGGCCGAGATGATGTCCTTCGCGCGCCGCAACGCGAAGAAGTCGAAGGCGGGCGCCGGAGCGTTCGACCTGCTGTTCGCGTAGCGTGACGGCCATGGCCGCATCGGGTGCCGTCTCGCTCGGCGTGCTGTTCGACCTCGACGGCACGCTCGCCGACACGCACGACATCATCCTCGCGTCGTTTCATCACACGGTGCGCGAGGTGCTCGGGCGCGACTACCCCGACGAGGTGCTCATGCAGAAGGTGGGCCAGCCCCTCGTGACGCAGATGTGGGACTTCACGGACGACCCCGCCACCCACGACCTGCTGGTGGAGACGTACCGGGTGCACAACGACACCATCCACGACGAGCAGGTGCGCGCGTTTCCCGGGACGGTCGCCGCGCTGGCCCAGCTGGCCGCGGCGGGGCACCCGATGGGCGTGGTGACGTCCAAGCGCCACGCCATCGCCGAGCGGGCGCTGCGCCTGACGGGCGTCGGCGAGCACGTCGCGTTCCTGATCGGCTCGGACGACTGCGCCACGCACAAGCCCGACCCCGGCCCCGTCCTGGAGGGGTGCGCGCGCCTGGGGCTCGAGCCCGGCCGGTGCCTGTACGTGGGCGACAGCCCCTTCGACATGCAGGCCGCCCGCGGCGCGGGGTGCGTGTCCGTGGCGGCGCTGTGGGGGATGTTCCCCGCTGACGTGCTGCGGGCCGAGCGCCCGGACTACGAGCTGGGCAGCATCGCCGAGCTTCCGGCGCTGGCGACCGCGCTGGCGTGAGGCGCGCGGGCGGCGCGGCTGGCTCCCGGCGCTTCTGGCGCTAACGATGCCGTAACAGGGGCGCGGCCCGTCACCCGGCGCACCGGGTTTAGGCGCATCATGGAGGCGTAGTGAAAGGCGAGGCGCCGGCTTGATCCCGCATGCGTTCGTCGCTCGCGACGCGCCGTGGCGCGAGCGCAGAGGCGGCTGGCGAGGGGGAGTCGGTGCCGTCAAGCGATACGGAGGCTCATCATGTCGAGCATCACCGACGGGTTCAAGGACGTGTTCATGGCGGGCATCGGGGCCATGGCCCTGGGCGTCGAGAAGTCCCAGGAGCTGGTGAGCCAGCTCATCGAGAAGGGCGAGCTGACGGTCGACCAGGGCAAGGCCATCAACGCCGACCTCATCGAGCGCGCGGGCAAGACGGCGGACAAGACGGTCACCGCCGTGCGGGACGACCTGATCGCCGCGCACCTGGCCACGCTGAGCAAGGATGAGCGCGATGCCTTCGCGGCCAAGGTGGCCGAGATGGCCGCGCAGGCCGACGAGCGTGACGCCGCCATGGACGCGCAGGCCGACGAGGTGGAGGTCATCATCTCCGATGAGGTGGTCGACGAGGCCGACAAGGCGGCCGGCGTGCCCGGTGTCGAGTAGGGCTGAGCGCGGTAGCGGGATGCGATCCCTGCGCTGAACGCAGAGCGTGAGCGGCGGCCTCCGGGCCGCCGTTTCTTTTGCCGGCGGCGTGCGGCGGCCGTCGTGGACGCGTGTTTTCCCTGGTCAGCGTTGCGCAACCAATAGTTTCCCCAAATTCCAACTGAAAGCGGTCGCCCCAGGCCGGCGCTACCGGTAGGGTTGATGCCGTAAGATGACGGCATCGAGAGAAAGGGCCAACATGAACGTGGAGATTGCCGAGCGCCTGGCGGCTCGCCGCAAGCAGGCGGGGCTGTCGCAGGAGGCCCTGGCCGAGAAGCTGGGCGTGTCGCGCCAGGCCGTATCGAAGTGGGAGCGCTCGGAGTCATCGCCCGACACGGACAACCTCATCGCGCTGGCGCGCCTCTACGGCGTGTCGCTCGACGAGCTGTTATATGTGGACGACGCCATCGCCGACGACGTGGCCTTCGAGGCGGAGGACCGCGCGGGCGAGGGCACGGACGCGGCGGCGGCCGCCCAGGTGGCGGCTGCGGCTGCCCAGACCGCGGCGGCCTCGGCCAAGGCGGCGGCCCGGGCGGCCGAGGAGGCGCACCGCGCTGGCAAGGGAAAGGACGCCGGCCACGAGAACAAGGTGCGCATCGGGCCGGGCGGCATCCACGTGGAGGACGGCGAGGACAGCGTGCACGTGTCCTGGCGCGACGGCGTGCACGTGGTGGACGCCGACAAGGGCGAGGAAGTGCACGTGGGCTGGGACGGCGTGCACGTGCGGGGCCACGGCGCGGCCGACCACGTGTTCACGCACGACGGGCCCTTCGGCTGGCAGGGCGGGTCGGAGTTCCGCCGGACGTGGCTGCGGTTTCCGTTCTGGCTCGTCGTCATCCTGGCGTACCTGTTCGTCGGCGTCTACCAGAACATGTGGGGGCCGGGGCTGTTCATGTTCTTCACCATACCGGCGTACTACGTGATAGGCGCGGCCATCGACAGCCGCCGCATCGCACCCGCCATCTGCGCGCTCTATCCGCTGGCCGTGACGGCGTGGTTCGCCTGGACGGTGTTCCACAGCGGCATGTGGAACCCGACGTGGGCGCTGTTCCTCACCATCCCGGTGGTGGAGTTCGCCACGATTCGCATCTCGGCCTGGTGGCAGGGGCGCCGCGCGCGGCAGGCGCCGGGCGTCGCGACGGCCGCGGCTGGCGGGGACGTCGCGGAAGCCGAGGGGGCGTCCTCGGGTGGCGGCAGCCAGGCCGCCGACGAGGCGCCCGTCGGGGGAATCGGGGGAGAGGACGCCTCGGCGCCGGGGCCCGTGCTACACTAACCGACGGCCCGGCCCGCCGCCTCGCGCGACGTCGTCGCGGCTGGCTGCCCGGCATCAGGCGGGCCTGGTCGGGGTAGTGCCCGGCAGGCGACGCGGAGCCGGCGCGGCGCGACCGTCATCCGACCGAAAGCGAGCCCCATGGCCGACTACATCGAAGGCAAGCGCCCCGTCGTGGAGGCGCTGCGCACGCAGATGCCCCTCAAGTGCGTCCTCATGGCCGACAACGTCCAGCGGGACAGCCTCATCAACGACATCCTGCGCAAGGCGAAGAACCGCGACATCACCGTGAAGACCGTGTCGCGCAAGAAGCTCGACGAGCTGTCCGAGCGCGGCAGCCACCAGGGCATCATGGCCGAGGCGCTGCCGTTTCCCTACGTGAACGGCACGGCCGTCATTGAGGCTGCCCGCGCCAGCGCCGAGGCGCACGAGGGGCGCGCGCTCGTCGTGGTGCTCGACCACCTCACCGACGCCGGCAACCTGGGCGCGGTGGCCCGCTCGGCCGAGGCCGTGGGCGCGGCGGGCATTATCATCCCCAACAAGCGCTCGGCGCGCGTGACGGCCGCCACCTACAAGAGCTCGGCCGGCGCCATCGCGCACGTGCCGGTGGCCCAGGTGGCCAACATCGCCAGCACGCTCGACCGCCTGAAGGAGGAGGGCTTCTGGGTGGCCGCCGCCACCGAGCACGCCGCCGACGTCATCTGGGACGCCAACCTCAAGGGCAAGATCGCGCTCGTCATGGGCAACGAGGCCGAGGGCGTGTCGCGCCTGGTGCTCGAGCACTGCGACTTCGGCGTGAAGCTGCCCCAGGTGGGCGAGATCGCGTCGCTCAACGTGGCGCAGGCGTCCACGGCCTGCATGTACGAGTGGCTGCGGCAGAACCGCACCGCCGCCGAGGGCCTGCGAGGCTAGCATCGTGGCGCGCCCGCGCAAGAAGCTGCTCATCGTCGACGGATACAACGTGCTGCGATCGGGCAGCCGCTACCGGCCCATCGACGACCCCGACTACACCGACGACGCCTTCAACAAGGCGCGCGAGACGCTCATCAACGACGTGGTCAACTACGCCGGGCGCGACTGGCGCGCCATCATCGTGTTCGACGGCGGGCAGAACGCGTTCTCGGAGGGCGCGGTGGAGACGGTGGGCGGCGTGCAGATCATGTTCTCGCCGGCGGGCCAGTCCGCCGACAAGGTCATCGAGAAGCTGGCCCACGATGCGCGCGAGCGCCTCATCGAGACGCTGGTGGTCACGTCTGATGCCACCATCCAGGACACCGTGTTCGGCGGTGGCGTGGACCGCATGAGCGCCGACGGGTTCAGCCACGAGGTGGGGGAGTACTACCTGAGCGCGCGCCTGGACGAGACGCCCAAGGTGGCCGAGAAGCGCACGCTGGGCGACCGCATCCCGCCGGAGACGCTGGCGAAGCTGAAGGCCCTGCGCGACGCGAGGTAGCGCGCCGGGCGGCCCGCGGAACACAACACCGGACATAACACCGCCGCCATGCCATCCCCAGGCTCGGGGCGCCCAGCACGGGCCGACGGTGACACTCCCGACCCCAAACCCTCACCCTTCTCGTCATTCTCACGTTGATTAATTGTAACGAAAACGTCAAAATAGGAAGTTGGATCGTAGTCCAATCAAAGTGCCGCGATCCGCTGAGGTGGTCTGGAGGAAAAGAGGCACAGCCATGCAGCGAACGAGGAAGCTGGCCAGGAACGCGCTCTCGTGGTTCCTGTGCATCCTGCTCATTTTCGGATGGGGGGGGGTCATCACCCCCGTTCTCGGCGAGGACAAGGCGTATGCGCTTGACGTAGGCGCCAACCCGACGCCGAAGGTGGACATCGCCGTGGCGGTGCCCAGCGACTACCCCGGCACGTTCCTCGACTTCAAGGCCGAGCTCACCGAGAAGCTCATCGCCCAGGGCATGAGCCCGTCGGACTTCCGCATCACCGACACGGCCACCAAGATCGACACGACGGACCAGAGCAACTGGTACGTGTACGACCACTACTACGACCGGGCCCAGTACGACGCGCTCGGCTACACGCCCGAGCAGCAGAAGACGCATCCCTTCCGCCCGGCGGACAACACCAAGACCACCGGTGCCATCCAGCCGATGTCCAACGTGTTCCGCACCGGCACGTCGAAGGTGTGCCTCAACCTCATCAGCCACACGTACTCGTTCGATGAGGACGGCAAGGCCAACATGGTGTTCGCCGGCTACGGCACCTACATCAAGAACGACTTCATGTTCTACCCCGCCACCACCAGCGCGCGACGCACCATCAGCTTCGACCTGGACGCCGCCGTCATCGACAAGCACACGCTCGACGGCGCCGGGTTCCTGCTGAACGCCGGCATCGACGAGCGGGGCCTGCTGCAGGGCTATGCGTTCTACATCGTCCCACGCGGCAGCAACACCAAGATCGAGCAGACGGCCGACGCCTATATCCTCAAGATCACCGACTACAACCCCCTCGAGCAGCAGGGCAACGCGAAGGCGCACGAGAAGAAGCTCTCCACGTTCCCCAAGATCGCCTCTACCACCATCGACCTGGGCGCGGCCAAGAAGCTGCGCATCTCCGTCGATCTGCAGGAGACCAAGGTCACCGTGCAGTCCCAGCCCTATGACGCCAACGGCAACCTCATCGGCTACACGCCCACCGACAACTTCCTCAACCAGCCGCTCGAGGACAACGACTTCAACGGCTTCGGTCCCATCGTGGGCTACACGAGCCACGGCTGCTCGTCGCTCACCGTGTTCAAGTACCTCGACCTGGAGATGCGCTTCGAGTCGAGCGCCTTCGACGCGCTGAAGACCGTGCAGTACTACCAGTCCGCCGAGCAGAAGTACTTCATCAACCTGGTGGGCAGCGGCGGCGACGCCGGCATCCCCGACCCCACCCAGACCGGCCCGACGGCCGAGGCCGACAAGAAGACGTTCGACGACGGCATCAACCGCATGAACGAGAACGAGACGTTCTACCTGTCGAACGTCAACGATGGCTTCATCCTGCGTGACACCGAGGGTGACCAGCAGGGCCTGGGGTCAACCAACGGCTTCATCGCCACTGGCGAGAGCCACGTGGACCTGATGGCCCAGTACATCTACCAGAACTTCAACGAGGGCGCGCGGTTCCAGCGCGGCCCGGTGACGAGCGCGCTGCCCCTGGCCAACTTCTACATGAAGAACGTCGCCACGGGCGATCAGCTCATGACGGTGCACCTGCAGCATCTGGCCAATGCCACCGATGACGAGCAGGGCAAGGTGAAGGTGAACATCGTGGACAAGTCGCTGCCGGGCACCAGCTCGCAGCCCGACGGGGCCATCGCCCAGTGGCGGTTCCGCGTGCTCAACCCCGACAACACCGTGGCCAACCCCGACACGGCCAACATCTGGTACGACGACGTCACCAAGATCCCCGACTTCGAGTTCACCGCCGACAGCGCCGAGGGACGCTACATCTTCGAGCTGACCGTGCGCGACAACAAGTTCGACGAGGTGGCCGCCACCGACCCCACCACCGCGGAGTCGCTGCACCAGTCCACCCAGTTCCAGACGTACATCGTGGCCTTCAACGACACGAAGTACCCTGTCATCACCGGCGCCAACACCCGTGAGAACGTAGCCACCATCACGCTCACCGACACGGGCAACGGCATCGACGAGGACGGCATCACGTTCATCGAGGACAACCGCGGATCGGGCGTGGCGGCCTACTACGTCACCTACGACCGCAACGAGGTGCCCGCCGAGAGCGACTGGATCAAGCTGCCCTACGCCCAGCACAGCGTCTCGTTCGAGGTGGAGCTGAACGGCACCGACCCGCTGTTCGTGTGGTCTCGCGACGAGTGCGGCAACGTGGGCTATCTGCCGAGCGCCGACACGGCCGACAAGGACGCCCTCAAGGACCAGCCGGCGGAGTTCCAGCCCACCCGCGTGGTGGTGGAGGACATCAACGGCAACGTGATCAAGGAGTACTACGTCATCGGCGAGAACCCCATCATCGTGCTGCCGCCCGACGACCAGGTGCCCGACCCCGACGACCCCGAGAACGAGCAGTTCGCCGGCTGGCAGACGCCGGGCGGCGTGGACGTGACGCCCGGGTCGACCCCCGACATCAAGCCCGACGACGACAATACCATCGTGATCCGCCCCACGTACTCGCGCGACTACGCCAAGATGGTGTACCTGGGCAACGGCGGCAAGGTGTCGACCGGCAGCGGCGACAAGGACAGCGCCGAGTTCGCCCAGGTGGTGTCGGGCTCGTCCATCTTGAAGAAGATCGACGACCACGCCGTGGCCGCCTCGCGAACCGGCTACACGTTCACGGGCTGGCGCCTGCTCAACACCGATGACGCGGCCAAGGCGGCCGACGCGGCCTACGTGGCCAACCCCGCCAACTCCGCCGACATCTCCAGCCAGATAGCGCGCAAGGAGACGGCCGACGACGGCACCGTCACGCGCGATACCTACTACCTGGTGGCACAGTGGGAGGTGGGCAACTACACCCTGCGCTTCAACGCCAACGGCGGATCGCTCGGCCGCACCAACAAGATCGAGAACGTCGCCTACGACACCGTCATCTCGTCGCTGAGGAACATCCCGACGAGCGGCACGTTCGCACCGTCGCGTCCGGGCTACTTCTTCATGGGCTGGTCCACCGAGCCGGTGAAGCCGGGTGACGCGGCCAACTACGAGGGCAAGATCTTCAAGAAGTCCGACCTGACCGAGGCCGCGGGCGTGACCGAGGTCGCCTCTCCCACCATGCCCGAGTCCGACCTCACCGTGTACGCCGTGTGGCAGACCGACCACTCCAAGACGCTCGTGAGCTTCGACTCCGACGGCGGCAGCCCCGTGAAGGACCAGGCCTACAGTGCCGCCGAGACCTCCTACACCGCGCCGCTCAACCCGTCGCGCTCGGGCTACACGTTCGTCAAGTGGGTGTACGGGCCCGATGCCGGCGAGCACGCGGGGCAGGACCATCCCGGCACGGGGGCGGCCATCCCCGACGACCTGCGCGGCGTGCCGCACACCTTCGTGGCGCAGTGGAAGGTCAACGACAACACGCGCTACACCATCGACTACTACGTCAACTCCGGCAACAAGGACGCGAGCGGCGAGAACTACGTCTACACCAAGGTGACCCACGACGGCTACACCAAGACGGCCACGGCGCCCACCGAGAGCACGGTGAGCATCCCCGACACGGTCGAGTACCGCATGCCGGAGATCGCGCTGCACGACCGCAGCTACTGGTACAACCCCGACAATCCGCACAACGTGTTCACCGGCACGGTGACGGGCAACCCGCCGCTGTCGCTGCGCCTGTACTACGACCGCTACCTGAACATATCGGTGACGAAGTCGCCCTACAGCACCGGCACGGGCGAGATGCACTCCGTGACGGGCGCCAAGGAGGGCTCGAGCCCCACGGTGACCTGGTCGGCCGCCCCGGGTTCGAAGGTGACCCGCGTGGCCGTGAACGGCATCGTGCGCGACGACCTCATCGCGACCGGGTCCTACACGCCCGATGACGGCCTGTGGACCAATGAGTACGTCGTCGTGAAGTTCGACAAGGACGACGCGGCTGTCGGCCCGGATGATCCCGACGGCCCCGTGGTGGACCCCGATCCCGACAACCCGGTCATCGAGCCGCGCCGCTACGTGGTGACGACGGCCCTGCACGGCTGCACGCACGGGAGCACCATCACCGAGACCCAGGTGAAGAAGCCCGGCGAGGACGCGGTGGTCACGTGGAACCTGTGCGACAAGTGCACGTACCTGCGCGCCGACGTGGACGGCCAGCCGGTGCTCAACCTGACGGGCAACCAGGTGGAGCTGCGCCAGCTCAGCCGCAACCACACGGTGGACGTGTACGTGACGCCCACGAAGGCGCCGAGCATCGGCGCGGGGCGCGAGGCGGGCTTCTACACCATCACGGTGAACCGCTACGGCGGCGACGCGGCCTTCACCACCTCGTCCACCCGCAAGATCAGCGCCTCGGACGCAGAGGCCATGACCGACTCCCAGCTGGAGAAGGCCTGGACGTTCAGCTGGGATCGCGGGGACTCCGTACACCGCATCTACGAGGTGAAGGTGAACGGCACCCGGCGCGACCTGGGCATGCAGGTGCCCGATGAGGGAAGCTTCACGCTGCGCACCAAGAGCGACTACGTCATCGACGTGTACTTCTTCGACCTGATGGACACGCCGGGCAGCGAGGAGGACGACCCGGACGGCAACCCCGACCACGACTACGTCGCGCCCGACCTGAGCCGCCTGGACGAGTGGATCCACGTGAACACCAAGATCGTCGGCGGCGCCGGCACCATCGACCCGAGCTTCGTGGCCAAGAAGGAAGCCGCCAGCACCACGCACGAGGTGAGCTACCGCCTGGAGAACTCGACGAACTACGGTGACCCGGAGTACATGTTCTATGCCGTCGAGTCGGTGACCGTGAACAACGAGCCCCACGACTTCGTGGAGGAGAGCGACGACGGCAACGTGAAGGTGACGCTGACCACCGAGAGCGACGCCGACGTGGTGGTCACGGTGAAGCCGCTGTTCGTCAACGTGACCACCAACAAGGTGACCATGAACGACGACGGCGCCGGCAAGGCCGTGCTGGCGCCGGCCAACAACGGCGGCTCCATATCGGCCTCGCGCACGGTCGGCAAGTACGGTGACTACGTGGACATCTTCGCCGTGCCCGCCGCGGGCTATCGCCTGCACGCCCTGGACGTCACCGACGTGGCGACGGGCGCCACCACCACCTACACCGAGGAGGGCGGCATGTGGACGGGTCGCGCCGCCGACCGGACGGCTGCCCGCGCCGCCGCGCAGCCCGAGGCGCAGGCGCAGGCCCCGGCTGCAGCCGGGGCCGACGAGGCGGCTGCCCAGGAACAGGCGGCGAGCGGGGCCGAGGCCGCGCCGGCCGCGGCCGGCGTGCCGGCGAGCTCGCCCATCCTGGCCGGCGTGAGTGCGGCCGTGGGCGGCGCCCAGCCGGTCACGCCGGCCGCCGATCCGACGTCGGGCCCCGAGACCGCCGCATCGGCTGACCCGATGCTGGCTGCCCCGGCCGCATCGCCTACTGAGCCGGCAGACGCCCCGGCCACCGAGGCCCCGGCCGACGACGCCGCGCCTCTCGTGGCTGCCGACGACGCGAATCCGCAGGCCGCCGCGGCTCCCGAGGTGGGCGCCGCGGGCATCACGCTGGCCTACGCCGACGATACCGCCCCGGCCCGTCCCGCCTACAACACGTTCACCGCGCCCTCGACGGTCACCGCCGACGGCAAGGTGAACCTGGGATTCGCCAACATCACCCAGGACAAGGCCATCACGGCCTACTTCGTGAAGAACGAGGTGAGCGACGACGACTCCGTGGACGACGTCATCGACAACCTCGGCTCGGCCCACAAGGTGACCCTGAGGTTCGAGGGCATCGCCAACGGCAAGGCCCCGGTGCTCGCCTCCACGGGCGGCGCCATCGCCGACGACGGCACCGGCTACGTGGCCGACAACGGCTCGACGGTGGTGAGCTGGGGCGACCTGTCCAACTACGAGGTGGAGAGCGTCACCGTCAACGGCAAGACGGTGCCCGTGACGGGCAACAGCCTGGCCATCAACGACATCACCGAGGACACCGACGTGGTGGTCACGTACCGCATGAAGAACCAGAGCAAGGTGACCGACGTGGCGCCGACGGGCTTCAGCGACAAGCACGTGGTGACGACGAAGGTGACCGGCATCGGCACCCTGAAGGTCACGCCCACCACCACCGTCGAGGCGGGCACCGACCACGTGGTCAGCTGGAAGCTCGCGGCACCCGAGACGGGGGAGGGCGGCAAGGCGATCAACCGTCCCTACATCATGAGCTTCAAGATCAACGGCGAGGAGCAGCCGGCCTATCACGGGGCGGTGGACGCCGATGGAGCGCATACGTTCAAGGCGCTCGACGCCGACCAGCTGGTGGAGATCCACGCCATCCTGCTGGACGAGGACGCCGACGGCGACGGCAAGCCCGATTACAACATCGACACCGACGGAGACGGCGATCCCGACCTGAACGTCGACACCGACGGCGACGGCCTGCCCGACCTGAACGTGGACACCGACGGCGACGGCGAGCCCGACGTCAACGTCGACACCGACGGCGACGGCAAGCCCGACGAGAACATCGTCGACCGCGACAACGACGGCCAGCCCGAGAACGTCGATCCGCTTGACAAGGACGCCGACAAGCGGCCCAACGTCAACGTGGTCGTGCCCGATCCGACCGATCCGGACAAGAAGAAGCTGCTCAACGAGGACACCGACGGCGATGGCAAGCCCGACCTCAACATCGTCGACGAGAACCTGGACGGCAAGTCCGACCCCATCGACCCGGCCAATCCGCCGCTGCCCAACGTCAACGTCGTGGTGCCCGACCCGGATCGCCCCGGCGAGAAGAAGATCCTCAACCGCGACACCAACGGCGACGGCATCCCCGACATCGACATCGTCGACAAGGACGGTGACGGCCGCCCCGACCCCATCGACCCGGCTAACCCGCCGCGGCCCAACGTCAACGTGGACACCGACGGCGACGACCAGCCCGACCTGTTCATCGACGTTGACGGCGACTACCGCCCCGATGTGAACATCGACACCGACGGCGACGGCCGCCCCGACATCAACATCGACGTCGACGGCGACGGCCATCCCGACATCAACGTGGACACCGACGGCTACACCGAGTGGAAGCCCAGCACCGAGGGCGGCAACGCCGACGGCATCTGGAAGCCCTACCTCAACATCGACGTCAACGACGGCAAGGGGCCGGTCCACACCGACAACACGCCCGCGGTGGATGCGGACGGCGACGGCGTTGATGACCGCTGGAAGCCCGGCAGCGACAGGACGGCGTCCAACGGGTTCGCGTACGACACCATGGACGGCACGGACGAGTGGACCAACGACGGAGCGCTGCTCGAGCCGGGCGAGGAGCGGCCCGAGTCGCCCGCCGATCCCGAGACGCCCCTGCCCGGCACCGGCGACGGCGCCGAGGGCGATGGCGGCGCGAACGCGGTGACGAAGGTGGCCACCAAGCTGGCCAAGACCGGCGACGACCTGTTCATCACGTCGTTCGTGGTCATGACGGCACTCACGAGCATGGTGGCGCTGTTCATCGCGTCCCTGCGCCGGCGCGCCCAGCACGGGCGCTAGCGCGGCGTCGCGGCGTGACGCCCCACAAGGCGAGGGGCGTCACGCGCCGGCACTCCGCGTTCCGGGCCTTCCGGATCGCCGGTTTCGCCGGCCTATCCAAAAATGACGGTTTGTCGTGTTGCGCCCCGTCTTTCCTCAGTTCCCCGCGAAGCGGGACCAGGGAAAACGGGGCGCATTCTCATACTGCGGCGCGTAGACGGCGAAAAAGAGCGTGGAGCTCGCGCACAAACCGTTAGTTTTGGATAGACCGGCTCTCTAGGGGCGTGCAGCCGCTCCCTCGCGAAGGGGAAGGCGTCCGGCTCGCTCGGTGCGGAGGAAGCGGCGTCACGCCGTCGTCGATCGCGGCGCCCGCGCCCCTTTCCGCCCCCACTTCCGCGCTTCTCGCACGCAGCACTGCCACCGCAGTCCGAGAACCCCCAGCTAGCGTGGTATTTTTACGCGAAAGAACAAAGAATTTCCACACCTCGTTAAAATTTTCCTTGACTCCGTTACTTCGCCGTCATATCTTAGCAAATTGCAGTTTTTTGCAGATTTGCGATGCGCGTGAAGGAGGATCAGCCTCGTGGCTCAAGGAAAAAACACCGCTCCCACCAGACTTTATAGGGATCGCAGAAGCTTCGCGAAGATTCCGGACGTGATGGACGTCCCCAATCTGATCGCCATTCAGACCGAAAGCTTCAACTGGTTCAAGGAAGAGGGCCTGGCGCAGGCTTTCGCCGACATCTGTCCTATCGAGAACAACACGAAGGACATGGCCGTCGAGTTCGGCCGTCATGAGTTCGGCGAGCCCAAGTACACGGTGGATGAGTGCAAGGAGAAGGACGTCAGCTACCAGGCGCCCCTCTTCGTCGAGATCCGCTTCATCAACCGTGAGACGGGCGAG
>JAAWAY010000123.1 GCA_022792415.1 Eggerthellaceae bacterium
GAGTGGTACCGGGACGGCAGGCTCAAGGCGTTCGAGGAGGACGGCAGGGTGGTGTACGATACGATCATGGGCCGCAGGAGGCGGCTCGGATACGCGGCCTAGGCATGTCCAAGAATCTGCCGCAGTCCCGTTTGACGACGGGTTTTGGCTGATTTACGGCGCTGTCTTTCTGCGTGCGAGTGGTGTGTCGGACGTTTTCCCAGATCGCGGTTGCGCATTGCTAACTTTTCCGAGCAAAACAGGTCGTGCCTCGTCGTCAAACCCCTTCAAAGTGGCATTTCGAGAGCGATGGCGTACTCGGCGCGCTTCGGGCTGCCGCGCCTCTCGTATATCGAAGCCTCGAATCGGCGGCTTCGAAGTGCCGTCTTGCCACCCGCGCGCCGGCCCGTTACCATGCGAAGCAACTTGTCCTAGGCTAACTTGGGACGACGGCTGACGTGCCCACGAGGCATGAGGCGCGACGCAAGAGGGAGGGGGAGGGACCTCGTGCTGGGCGAGATGACCATCTGGTACCTGTTCCTGGCCGGCGCCGGCGCCGGTGCGCTTCTGGGCGCGGCCGCGCTCGAGTTCCTCACGCCCTACGCCGAGCGCTGCGCCGAGCCCCGCGGGACGCTGGCCGACCATCCGGCCGCCCCCTTCGTCGCCGCCGAGGCCCTGCGCCCGTTCTTCGGGCCGGCCTATGGCGCGGGACTGGCGGCGGTGCTGCTCGGCATGTTCTGCCTCATGGCCGACCTCGGCCGCCCCGATCGGCTGCTCGACCTGTTCCTCAGCCCCTCGCTCTCGTTCATCTCGGTGGGCGCGTACCTGCTGCTGGCGCTCGTGCTGTGCGCGGCGCTGTCCGCAGCCGCCTGGTCGTTCGGCGTGTCGTCGATCCCCCGCTGGCTGGCGGGCGTGGCGCGCGTGGGCCTCGTCGCGTCGGCTCTGGCCGTCATGGCGTATACGGGGCTGTTCCTGGCCAGCCTGCGGGCCATCCTGTTCTGGTACTCGCCCTGGCTCCCGGTGCTGTTCGCCGTGTCGGCCCTGTCCACCGGGCTGGGCCTTCTGGCGGGCGCCGTGGCGATCGGCGGCGCGCCGGACCGGTTCGCCACCACGCTTCGGCGCGTCCAGCGCGTGGACGCCGTCGCCATCGTGGCGGAGGCGCTGCTGCTCGCCGCCCTGCTGATCACCGCGCTGGCGGGGGACGACACGGCCCGCGCCTCGGCCCAGGTGCTGCTGGTGGGGCCCCTGGCGCCCACGTTCTGGCTGTTCGTGGTGGTCATCGGGCTGGGCGTGCCCCTGGTGGGCGACCTGGCCGGCCGCGCGGACGGCTCGCGCCTCATGCTGCTGGCCACGGCCTGCCTGCTGATGGGCGGCTTCTTCCTGCGCTGGTGCGTCGTGCGGGTGGGCACGGCGCCGGATGTGGCCGCATTCGTCGCCGCGGCCTTCGGGATGGGGTGAGGTCGTGCATAATGGAACCCTGGGCGCCGCGACGCGCCGTGCCCCGACCGCCCCCGATGAGAGGATCCGCTAGACCGTGACGTTGTTCGAGGTGGACAAGAAGAGCGACCTGCCGCCGTGGCTCCAGCTGCGCAACCGGCTCGTGTACCTCATCACCACGGGGTACTTCAAGCCCGGCGAGAAGCTGCCCACCGTGCGCGGGCTGGCGGCGGAGATCTCCATCAACTTCAACACGGTCAACAAGGCCTACATCAGCCTGGTCGACGAGGGATACATCGAGTCGAAGCCGGGCAAGGGCGCCATCGTGCGCGAGATCAGCCCCGAGAAGAGCGAGAAGCTGGAGTCGGTGGACACGCTCATCGAGGACTGCGTCGACGCGTGCCTGGCCATGGGCCTCGACTTCGACGACGTGAGCAAGCGCATCCGCAAGAAGATCCACGAGATGGAGGAGGAGCGGGCCCATGACTAGGTTGAGCGCGCGACGGGCGGCAGAACGCGAGGCGGCGGGCGCATCGGAGCGCCGCCATCGGGGCGTCATAGTGGATTCCCAGGTCATCGAGACGGATCGCACGGCATCACGCGCCGGCGCCCTCATCTTCTCGACGGCGCTGTTCGTCGTGCTGTTCGCGGCGGTGCAGGGCGTGTGGCTGGCGAGCTTCGGCGAGCTGGGCTTCGGCGGCATCGTCATCGGGCTGGCGCTGGGCTGGCTGGGCGTGTCGGCCATCCACGTGGCCCAGCAGTGGGAGCGCATCGTGGTGCTGCGCCTGGGCCGCCTCAACCGCGTGTCGGGGCCGGGCCTCGTGTTCACCTGGCCCATCATCGAGCATTGCGCGCTGTACGTGGACATGCGCACGCGCTCGGTGCCCTTCGGCGCCAAGGAGACGCTGACGGCCGACCTCATCCCGCTCGACATCGACGCCGTGCTGTACTGGATGGTGTGGGATGCCGAGAAGGCCTGCATGGAGATCAACAACTACAGCCTGGCCGTGCAGCTGGCCGCCCAGACGGCGCTGCGTGACGCCATCGGCCGCTCGACGGTGGCTGGCATCACCATCCGCCGCAACCAGCTGGACCAGGAGCTCACCCAGGTGCTCGACGAGAAGGTGTCGGAGTGGGGCATCACCGTGCTGTCGGTGGAGATCCGCGACATCATCGTGCCCGAGGCCCTGCAGGAGGCCATGTCGCTGGAGGCCCAGGCCGAGCAGCGTAAGAAGGCGCGCATCATCCTGATGGAGGCCGAGCAGGCCATCGCCGACATGGCCACCGAGATAGGGGAGGCCTACGAGGGCAACGACAACGCCATCGACATCCGCCGCATGCACCTCATGTACGAGAGCGTGAAGGACACCGGCGGCACCGTCGTGCTGCCCAGCTCGTTCGCGGACGGCTTCGTGGAGGGCGACGCGGCTGACATCGCCAAGGCGCTGGGGAAGTAGGGCGGCGCATTCGCGCCCGTGACGGCGGCTCGGCGTGCTTCCCGCCGCGGGATCCCGCGGCGCCCCCCGTCCGACCTCCCTCGATGTGGCGCTCGCTCCCCGCACTCGGATTATCTCGCAAATAGAATAAACCCTTCCAAAGTTATCCTAGGATATGTCTTGTTTGTCCTAGGATAACTTGCTAAGGTGCAGTCAGCAGAATTTGGCCAATTCTCAAAGGGTGTACGAGAGGGGATGCCCCTTTGGGGCGGCGTCCGTGGGAGGACGTCGCCGATGGATCGGCTCGTGCGCACAGGGGGACGCCGTCCTCGCGCGCGAACAGACGCCGGGTGCCCGCAGCGCGGGCGGCCACGGCGCAAGGGGGATCCCCCGACATGATCTGGAGGAGGAGATATGTCGGGAGGAAAAGAGCTGAAGCCCAGCCTCACGCGTCGCAGCTTCCTGAAGACGACGGGCGCTGTCGCGGGAGCGGCGGCCCTCGGGGGAGTGGCAGCCACGCAGCTTGGCGGGCTGGCTCAGGCCGACGAGCCCTCATCGTCCGATGAGCAGGTTTTCATCAACGGCTGCATGTACGCATGCTCAAAGTGCCTGGGCGAGGTTGTCGTCCGAGACGGCAAGGCGGTTCAGATACGGACGTGGAAGAAGAATCCCGCAGGCGAGCGCCCCTGCGCCAAGGGACGCGCCCACCTGCAGACCCTCTACAGCGAGGATCGCGTGAAGTATCCCCTGCGTCGCGTCGGCGAGCGCGGGGCCGGCGAGTGGGAGCGCATCACCTGGGAAGAGGCGATCGATCTCATCGCCACGAACGTGAAGGAGATCACCGAGAAATACGGCTCGCAGGCCATCGGCGTCATGAGCGGCGGCAATGGGTGCGAGGGCCTGGTCAACGGCACGGGATTCGGATCCCTCCTCAACACGCGGCTCATCAACGCCGCTGGCTGGACCTGGATATCCTTCTGCGCTGACGACGCGCTGGCCTACGGCATGCAGCAGGTGCTGGGCGGCCCCTACTTCATCTGGGCCTATGGACAGGCCGATGTGTCGACGAAGACCTTCATCCGCTGGAGCTCCAACGTCGGCCCCTCCATCCCGGCCAACTGGAAGGGCGTCGTGGACGCCAAGGCGCGCGGCGCGAAGCTCGTGGTCGTCGACCCGACGTACACCGCCGTCGCCTCCAAGGCTGATATGTGGATTCGCCCGCGGCCGGGCTCCGATCCGGCGCTCATGCTCGCCTGCATCAACGTCATCAACGAGGAGGGGCTGCAGGACGAGGAGTACCTCATCAAGAACACGGTCGGCCCCGTCCTCGTCCGTTCCGACAACCACCGCTTCGTTCGCCTGAGCGACATCACGGGCGAGCCCCGCGATCCGAAGGTCGATCAGGCCGAGCACATGGGCGGCGTCTACGCCGCCATCCCCGAGGCTATGCCCACCGAGGACCACTCGGATGACCTGCCGGTCGTGTGGGATGCGGCGACGAATGCCCCGGCCGGCCTCGGCCAGGCGGCGGAGCCCGTGCTCCACGGGACGTTCGAGGTGAACGGGGTGCCGTGCACCACGTCCTACGACCTTCTCGTCGAGTCGGTGGCGCAGTACACGCCGGAGTACACCGCTGAGATCTGCGAGATCGAGCCCGACGTCATCCGCGAGCTCGCGCGGCTCTGCGCCGACACCCCGGTCATCCACGCTCCCGGCTACGGCTCCCAGGCCTTCAACAACGGCCTGCAGGTCGGGCGCGCCCTGGCCACCCTCATGGCGGTTACGGGCGACCTCGGCATCAAGGGCGGCGGCTCGCCGATCACCGCGCGGATGTACTTCAACGAGGACGCGTGGGACAACCGCATCAAGCGGCAGCGGCCGGTTTCCCGCCTCGCCCTGTACGAGGCGCAGAAGACGGGCAAGATGGGCGACCGCGACCTGCGGCTCCATGCCCTGTACATCGACGGCAGCGGCGTGAGCGTCGGCGGCGGCGTCGACCTCAACCGCGTGAAGGAGGAGTTCCTCGACACGCTCGACTTCATCTTCGGCGCTGACATCGCCTTCACCGACTCCGCCCTGCAGTGCGACGTGCTCCTGCCCGCGTGCCACGCCTACGAGAAGTCCGACATCACGCACAACGGCGGCGTGATGCTCAAATGGCACGAGCAGGTCATCGAGCCGCTCTACGAGTGCAAGCCGGACGGCGAGCTCTACCGCCTGCTGGCCAAGGCCCTGGGACTTGACGAGTACTTCCAGCTGACGAACGACGAGCTGCTCTCCTGGGCGCTGGACTCCGATTGGTTCAAGTCCGCCGGCGTGACGCTCGACGCGCTGAAGGAAAAGAAGATCATGTACCTTCCCGGCCTGTTCAAGCCCTCCCTGCCGTCGCAGGGGATCTACGAGACGGCGACGGGCAAGGTGGAGTTCTACGTGGACTACCCGGTCCCGCGCATCAACTACGGGCAGGAATACGACTTCGACGCCGAGCACCTGCCCCACTTCTATCCGCCCTCAGAGGCATGGCCCGGTACCCCCGAGATGGAGAAGTACCCGTTTGTCCTCATGTCCACCCGTGTCCACCAGCGCTACCACCATGCCTGCTTCCAGGCGCCGTGGATGCTGGAGACCGATCCGGAGCCGACGGTGCGCATCAACCCCGCCGATGCCGAGAAGAAGGGCATCGAGGACGGGGTGTACGCCGAGGTGTTCAACGATCGCGGCCATGCGGTGGCCAAGGTCCAGTACTCCGAGGCCGTGCGTCCCGGGACGCTCGTGTACCCGAAGGGCTGGATGGCGGCGCAGCACAAGGCCGGGCATTGGTCGGAGCTGACCACCTCGAAGTTCGATCCGGTGGCCTGCAACAACTCGTACACGGACTGCGCGGCTGACATTCGTGTTTGGAACGAAAGGTAGGGACTGCCATGGCAAACAAGCATTTCGCGATCGCAGTTGATACGACGCGCTGCATGGGCTGTCATACCTGCGGAGTGGCCTGCAAGCAGGAAAACAACGTTCCCGATGGCGTGTGGTGGCTCCGCTCGCTCACCGACGGCGGCGACCACATGGATTCGCCGAGAGGGGCATACCCCCAGAACGAGATGAGGTACCTGACGCTGCAGTGCCAGCACTGCGAGAACCCGGCCTGCGTCAAGGTGTGCCCGGTCGGCGCCACCTACCAGGACCCCGAGACGGGCGTCGTGCGCCAGGACTACGAGAAGTGCATCGGCTGCCGCATGTGCATGTCGGCGTGCCCCTATACCGGCGTCCGCTCCTTCAACTGGGAGGAGCCGAAGTCGTCGATCGGCCACGACTTGGGCGACAGAGACGTTCCGGCCCACCAGAAGCACGTCGTGGAGAAGTGCACGTTCTGCTATCACCGACTTGCTCGAGGCGAAGAGCCTGCTTGCGTTGACGCCTGCCCGGCTGTCGCCCGGTTCTTTGGCGATGTGAACGATCCGTCGTCCGAGATCTCTCAGGTTCTCGGTTCGCGCGCGTCCGTTCAGTTGCTCACCGAGATGGGCACCAAGCCCTCCGTCTACTACCTCGTCTAGGAAGGGGACTGACATGACTGATATGGATAGCGTCGCCGTCCTCGACGACGACTTCAACCCGGCCGCCGCGCCCAAGGCGCGCGAGGCCGCTGGCACGCGGGCCGCGGCGTGGGGCGGCAAGGGCCTCAACGCCGGGATCGGCGTGGCGGGCGTGCTCACGGTGGTGGGCATCGCGCTCTGGGGCGTGCAGCTCACGGGCGGCATGGTGCAGACCGGCATGAGGAACCTCGACTCCTGGGGCCTCTACATCACGATGTTCATGTTCTTCGTGGGCCTGTCGGCCGGCGGCCTGATCATCAGCTCGGTTCCGAAGGCGTTCGGCATCCGGGGCTTCGGCGGCATCTCCAAGGTGGCCGTGTACAGCTCCATCGCCTGCACCGTGGCCGCCATCGGCTTCGTGGTCGTCGACCTCGGCCAGCCGCTTCGCGTGTGGGAGCTCTTCGCGTACTCCAACCTGGGGAGCCCCCTCATGTGGGACATCATCGTGCTGGCCACGTACCTCATCCTCTCCTGCGTGTACCTCTGGGCCCAGGTGGCCGCCGATAGGGGCAGGGTGTCGCACACCGCCCTGCGCGTCATCAGCGTGGTCGCGCTCGTCTGCGCCGTGCTCGTGCACAGCGTGACCGCCTGGATCTTCGGCCTGCAGCAGTCCCACGAGCTCTGGCACACGGCGCTCCTCGGCCCGTGGTTCGTGAGCTCGGCGCTCGTGTGCGGCACCGGGCTGGTCATCTGCGTGGCGGCGGCGCTTCGCCGCGCGGGCTACCTCGAGCTCGACCAGGCCTACCTCGTCAAGCTCGCCAAGCTGCTCGGCGCCTTCGTGATGGTCGACCTCTACTTCTTCGGGTGCGAC
>JAAWAY010000124.1 GCA_022792415.1 Eggerthellaceae bacterium
GTCTGGAAGATGTTCATGAAGCCCACCACCGCGCTGGCCATGCACAGGCGCGCGTTGGGGTCGATGTTGTTGGACAGCAGGCCCGCCTTCCAGAACTTGGCCTGGCAGTAGCCCTCGACGATGGGCTGCTGGCCGCTTCCCCAGAACGCCAGGCGGCTCTTGTCGGCCTTCCACGTCTCGCGCAGCTTGGCTGCCACCAGGTCGAGCGCCTCGTCCCACGTGGCCTCACGCAGGCCGTCGGGCGTGCCCTTCGTGGCCTTGTCGTCGCGGATGAGGGGCGTCGTCAGCCGGTCGTCCCCGTACAGGGCGCTGGCCAGGTAGTAGCCCTTCACGCAGTTGAGGCCGCGGTTCGATCCGTTGTCCGGGTCGCCGGTGACCGACACGAGCCGCCCGTCCTTGGCCTCCACGATGACGCCGCAGCCGCAGCCGCAGAAGCGGCACACGCCCACGGTGCGCGTGACGCCGGCCTGGCTCGTCGGCGCCTTGGCGCCCCCGGCCTTGGCGGCCTCGCCCGCGCATCCCACCATGGTGGCCATGGTCCCCGCCGCCGCGGCGCTGGCCAGCGCCACCGCGGTGGTCTTCACGAACATCCTTCGGGTGAAGTCCATGGATTCCCTCCTTCTCGCCTGTCGGGCCCCTCCGGGCCCTCGTCGCCTTGCTCCGCTGCCCCGCGGTCGCCCTGCCGTCACCCTTGCCGGCCGGGCTCCCCCGCGGGACCTCCCTCCTCGCCTGCGGGCCGCACCCAGATGGCGGGCCCGGGATCGGACACCGGGCAGCGCTGCTCGCACAGGCCGCAGCCGGCGCACGCCCCCTCGTGCACCACGGGGGCGAACACGGCGTGGATGTCGTCTCCCTCCCGCGGGCGGTAGTCGATGGTGATGGCCTCGTCGATGAGCGGGCAGGCGCGGTAGCACACCTCGCAGCGCATGCCCAGAAACGACAGGCACCGGCCTTCGTCGATGGCGGCCGTGCCCATGCCCGCCTGCGCCCGGCCCGCGGGGACGACGAGCGCGCCTGTGGGGCACGCGGCCGCGCACGGGAAGTCCGGGCACAGCCGGCAGGCCTGCTCGCGGGGCTGGATGCGGGGGCTGCCCACCTCCGACCCCGCGCTGGCGGGCGCCACCGAGATGGCCTGCCAGGGACAGGCCTCCACGCAGCGGCCGCACTTGACGCACAGCGACGAGAACCGCGCCGGGGCACCGGCTCCGGGCGGGCGCAGCAGCGCGGGGGCGGGGCACGTGGCGTCCCAGGCCGCCTTGAGCGCCAGCGCGCCGGCCGCGCACGCGGCGACAATGGTTCCGATGCGCCCCATGCTCCCTCCCCTCGCGTGGTCGTCGGCGTCCTCGGCGTCGCCAGCTCGCCGCGGGGCCCGCGGGGGCGCCCGGTGGGCGCGCGCGGGTCGCCGGGGACGGTCCTGGCGATCGTTCCTTGGAGTGTACGGAGCCGCCGGCTCGGCAGAAAGGGACGGCGGCTGCTAAAATCATGGGGACAGTTGCCGTGGGCCGTGGGGACGGTTCACAGGGACTTCACAAATGTAAGAGGAGGGTTACTCCTCCGCGACCAGGGGCGGGAGGGGCCGATGGGGACGGACGAGCAGGGCACGGCACCGCTGTACCAGCGCATCTACCAGCATCTCCACGACGATATCGAGCAGGGCGTCAGGCCGCCGGGCAGCAAGCTGCCCTCCATCCGCGGGCTGGCCGACGAGCTGGGCTGCTCCCGCAACACCGTGGAGGCGGCCTACCGCCTGCTGACGTCGGAGGGCTACGCCGCCAGCCGCCCGGGGTCGGGCTACGTGGTGCAGGACCTGGCGCTGGTGGAGACCAGCGCACCGGAGCGCCCCGAGATCCTGGGCGTGCCCCAGCCGCGGGCACGCTACGACTTCACCTACGGCAACCTGGAGCCCGGCACCTTCCCCGCTGCCGCGTGGCGCGCCCTCACCGACGACATCCTGCTGGGCGTGGAGAGCGTGGGCTGCGACGCGTACAACGACCCGCTTGGCGAGGACGAGCTGCGCCGTGAGATCGCCTGGCGCATGACCACGCAGCGCGGGATGGACTGCACACCCGACCAGGTGGTGGTGCAGGGCGGCACGCACTCGAGCGTCCAAAACCTGCTGACGCTGTTCCGCGGCGACGCCGACGTGGTGGCCATGGAGGAGCCCGGCTACGACGGCGTGCGCGCCGCCGTGGAGCGCTCGCGGTTCGCCGTGGCCCCCTGCCGCATCGCGGACGGCTACGCCCGCTTCATCGACGACCTGGAGGCCAGCGGCGCGCGCCTGGTGTACGTGACCCCCTCCAGCCAGTTCCCCACCTGCCAGGTGATGCCCGTGCGGCTGCGCGCCACGCTGCTGGCCTGGGCCGAGGAACACGACGCCTACATCCTGGAGGACGACTACTGCCGCGACTTCCGCTACCGCGAGCGCGCGCTGCCCCCCTTGGCGTCCATGGACGATCGGGGGCGGGTGGTGTACATGGGCACGTTCTCCAAGTCGCTGTCCCCCGCCCTGCGCATGAACTACCTCGTGCTGCCCCCGGCGCTGCTGGAGCGCTGGCGCTCCGTGTTCGGGGCTTCGTACTCGGAGGTGCCCTGGCTCAACCAGCGGGTGCTCGGGCGCTTCATGCACGACGGCTGGGACCGCCACCTGCGGCGCCTGCAGGTGCGCAACCGCCGCAAGTACGAGGCGCTCACCGGCGCCCTGCGCGCGCACCTGGGAGGGGCGTTCCGCATCATGGAGAACGGCACGGGGCTGCACCTGCTCGTGTGCGCGCGGGACGGCCGCAGCGAGGACGAGCTGATCGAGGCGGCGCGCGCGGCCGATGTGGCCGTCTACGGGACGCGGCGCTACTGGGTGGATCCCGACCGCGCGCCGGGCGGCTGCGTGCTGGTGGGGTTTTCGTCCATCGCCGAGGAGGACATCGAGCCGGGCGTGCGCGCGCTCGCGCGGGCGTGGTCCTAGCGCGGGCAGCGCGGAGGACGCAGGGCCGGCGGCGGCGCTACAGCTGGCGGGACTTCTGGACGCAGGCGTCCACGGCGTCCATGACCGCCGCGCGGAAGGCACGCGACTCGAGGGCGCGCACGCCCTCGATGGTGGTGCCGCCCGGCGAGCACACCATGTCCTTGAGGTCGCCCGGGTGGCGGCCCGTCTCCAGCACGAGCTGGGCCGACCCGGCCACGGCGGCCGCGGCCAGCTCGTAGGCCTGGGCGCGGGGCATCCCCGCCTGCACGGCCCCGTCGGCCAGCGCCTCGATGAACAGGAACACGAAGGCCGGCGAGCTGCCCGCCACCGCGCCGGCGGCGTCCATGAGGCGCTCGGGGATGACCACGGCACGTCCGAAGCTGCCCATGAGGCGCAGGCACAGCTCGGCGTCGGCGTCCGTGGCGCCCGGGCCGGGGCACACGGCCGTGCAGCCGGCGTTGACGAGCGCGGGCGTGTTGGGCATGCAGCGAATGAGGCGCGCCTGGTCCTCGGGGACGCCGAGCATCCCCGCGATGCGCTCGAGCGTGAGGCCGGCGGCGATGCTGATGACGAGCTTGCCGGCCGCGGCCTCGCGCACCTCGGCGGTCACCTGGGGGAAGAACTGGGGCTTCACGGCCAGCACGATGACGTCGGCCTCGCGTGCCACCTGGACGTTGTCCGGCGTGACGGCGATGCCGAAGCGCTCGGCCGCCCGGTCGCGCGTGGCCTGGCTGGGCGCCGAGCCGATGAGGTCGGCCGCCGTGACGGGCGCGTCGCCCTCGAGCACCGTCCCCTCGCGCAGAAGGCCGCCGATGATGGCCGTGGCCATGTTGCCCAGCCCGATGAAGCCGATTCTCATGAGGGTGTCCCTTCCCGCGCGTGCCTCGGCGCCGCCGCTCGCGATGGCGCCCCGTGGTGCACCATTATAGGCGCGCCCCGCCGCCGGGCGCGCCGGGGCGCGGGACCGGCGGCCCTCCTGCCGCCGCAGCCGCCCGCCTCACGCGGGCCCGCCCTCAGCACTCGTAGACGATGGCGCCCAGCTCCGTCGTATCGCCGTGGACGATGCGCGCGAACTCGGAGCGGAAGGCCATGTCGCCCAGCGCCTCGCGCACGGCCGCGATGAGCGGGCGCGTGGACGGGCGCTTGACGACGACGAGGTCGAGGGACTCCTGCTGCAGCGGCACGAAGTCAACCCCCTCCACCTGGGCGGGAGCCTGCTCTCCCACCACAGCCACGTCGGCCAGGCCGGCGGCCACGGCGTTGGCGGCCAGCAAGTCAGAGGCGTACGCGCGGTCGTAGCCGTCGATGGCGTGGCGGGGCGTCTCCATGGACAGCAGCTTCTCGTCGAGCAGCACCCGCGAGCCGCTGCCCCGCGACCGGTTGGCCAGGCGCACGCCCTCGCGCATGAGGGCGCCCCAGCTGGCGAGGGCGCAGGGGTTGCCCTGCGCGACGGCCAGCCCCTGGTGGCGACGCAGCAACCGGAAGACGACCACCGGGATCCCGGGCACCAGGCGCTGCACGAAGGGGATGTTGTAGCTGTTGGTCCGCCGGTCGTACAGATGCACCACCGCTGCCTCGGCACGCTGGCCGTACAGGGCGCACAGCGCCCCGTAGCTGGTGGCGGACACGCGCTCGACCGGCGTCCCTGCCGATGCGACGCGGTCCACCAGCACGTCGGCGGCCAGGGCCGTGCCGCCCAACACGAAGCCGGAGCGCGCCAGCTGCCACCCCGGCGCGTCCCCGTCAGGCACGTCGCCGCCCTCGCCCGGGTCGGGACGGCCCCCGCGCCGGGCCGCGTCGAGGTAGGCCGAGACGTCCTCCCGCGCGAACAGCAACTTACGGCCGATGCGGTAGGAGGGGAGCTCGCCTGTCCTGGCCATCTCGTACACAGCGTTGCGCCCCCGGTGGAGCAGCTGCGCCACCTCGGCAGCGCCGAGCGCCTCATCGTTGAGCATGCCCCGTCCTTTCCGAAAACACGTCGCGCCGCATCACGCAGCCAGTGGGATACCCTGATGATTCATATTATAGTTATTTAAGAATATTTATAAATAAGAATCATTTAACGACGACGTGACGCCTGTCCGGGACGAACCGGGACGAACTGGGACGCCGCTTGTGAAGACGACACCCCGCGCAGCCGGACCCGACCCCGACGGGTCGATACTGTGCCTCGGCAAGCAGGGGCCGCAACACCGGCCCACCGTTACAACGAACCGGGCAAGAGCCCAACGAAAGGACCTATCATGAAGATCTCCGCTCGCAACCAGATCAAGGGCACCATCACCTCCATCCGTGAGGGCGCCGTCAACGGCATCGTCGCCATCTCCTGCGGCGAGGGCACCATCAAGGCCGACATCACCATGGAGGCCATCGAGCAGCTCGGCCTGAAGGAGGGCATGGCCGCCGTCGCCATCGTCAAGGCCAGCTCCGTCATGTTCGCCACGGACGAGATCAAGAACATCTCGGCCCGCAACCAGCTGCGCGGCACCGTCGTCAAGGTGCAGGAGGGAGCCGTCAACGGTCACGTGACCATCGAGCTCGGCAACGGCGACCGCGTGAAGGGCTCTATCACCAACGAGGCCATCGAGCAGCTCGGCCTGAAGGAGGGCGGCCAGGCCGTCGCCATCATCAAGGCCACCGAGGTCATGGTGGGCGTCGAGTAGCCCTCGCGCAGAACCGAGAGCCATTCGTCTTCTGACCTAGGAGGGCGGGACCGCGAGGTCCCGCCCTCCTTTTCGCGTCCGCACCCGTTCTTCTCTCCTCAAGTATATTTTCACTCAAGTATAATAGGGGAACCCAACCGCGCCGGATCCGCATCCGGTCAACCTGAGGAGGAGCCATGAGGGATCATTCACATCACATCGAGCTGAGTCGCCAGGACGCCGTGGACGGCGTGCTGGCCGCGCTGCCGGAGGCGTTTGCCTGCCCGCGCGTCGAGCAGGTATCGCTCGAGGCGGCGGTCGGCCGCGTGCTCGCCGAGGACGTCACGGTCAAGAGCGACATCCCCAACGTGCTGACCTGCTGCATGGACTCGATCGCCCTGCGCTGGGACGACCTGGCCGGCCTGGCCGAAGGCGAGCTGCCCGACACGTCGGCTTGGGTGCGCGGACGCGAGTGGGAGTTCGCCAACACCGGCGTGGCCATGCCCGAGGGCTTCGACACCGCCGTGGTCATCGAGAACGCCGTCGTGGCCGATGACGAGCAGTCCATGCGCCTGACCTCCCTGCCCTCCGAAAAGTTCGCCGGCACGCGCGCCGCGGGCTCCCAGTGGAAGCGCGGCGACGTGGCCGCCCGGGCCGGCGTCGTCATCACCCCGGACGTGGCCGCCGCCATCGCGGGGGCCGGGCGCAACACGGCGCTGGTGAGGGCCCGGCCGCGCGTGGCCTTCATCCCCACCGGCGACGAGCTGGTGCGCCCCGACCTGCCCTTCTCCCCCGCCGCCCCCCAGCGCTTCGCCGCGCGCGGCAAGGTGTACGAGTCCAACAGCGCCGTGGTGCGCGGCAAGGTGGAGGCCTGGGGCGGCGAGTTCGTGCCCTTCGACATCGTGCCCGATGACCGCGACGCCATCCGCGACGCCGTGGCGCGAGCCGTCGCCGTGGCAGACATCGTCGTGCTCAACGCGGGCTCGTCCAAGGGCTCGGACGACTGGTCCGTCGAGGTGCTGGAGGACATGGGCCAGATCATCTGCCATCAGACCAACCACGGCCCGGGCCACCACAGCTCCTACGCCGTGGTGGACGGCGTGCCGGTGGTGGGCATCTCCGGGCCGAGCGGCGGCGCGTCGTTCACGCTGAACTTCTACCTGCTGCCCGTCATGAAGCGCTTCCTGGGGCTCGACCCGGCCCCGCGCCGCATCCCCGCGCGCCTGGCCGCGGCGTTCCCCGCCGGACACCACGGCAAGCAGTCCGCGGCGAAGGCGGCCGCTCCGCGGCCCGGGGAGCAGCGCCCGCCCGAGGCCGACAAGCCCGGCGACGTGTTCTTCTCCATCCGCTTCCTCACGTTGGAGGCCTCCGAGGACGGCACCCTCACGGCCACGCCGGTGAGCGGCCATGCGGGCAGCCCGGCCACCCAGCACGCCAACGCCTACTACCTGATGCCCTCCGGGCCCGGAGCCGAGCCGCCGGCCGCAGGCGACGTCATCTGGGTGGAGCTGCGCGAGCAGCGGCTGTAGAAGCGGGGGCACAGCCGCCCCTCCCGAGGGCGCGCCGCCTCTACGCGACATGAAAAGAGGGGCCGGATCTGATGATCCGGCCCCTCTTGGCATTCGTGGTGGAGATGAAGGGATTCGAACCCTCGGCCCCCACGTTGCGAACGTGATGCTCTCCCAGCTGAGCTACATCCCCAC
>JAAWAY010000125.1 GCA_022792415.1 Eggerthellaceae bacterium
CCTCAAGTTCTTCTCGAGCGTGCGCATCGACATCCGCCGCATCGACTCCATCAAGCAGAACGGCGACGTCGTGGGCAACCGCGTGCGCGCCAAGGTGGTCAAGAACAAGGTGGCCCCGCCGTTCCGCCAGGCGGAGTTCGACCTCATGTACGGCGAGGGCATCTCGCGGGAAGGGTGCATCCTCGACATGGCCGTCGAGTGCGGCGTGGCCAAGAAGAGCGGCGCCTGGTACACCTACGGCGAGGAGCGCCTGGGCCAGGGACGCGAGGCGGCCAAGCTGACCCTGCGCGAGAACCCCGAGCTGCGCGAGGAGATCGAGGTCAAGGTGCGCGAGGAGAACGACATCCCCGTCATCGCGGCCGATCCCGACGCCGCCGACAGCTTCACCCCCGCGCCCAAGGCCGGGAAGAAGAAGTAGGCCGGCGTGCCTGCCCGAGACGAGGTCATCGCCGGGCTGCGGGCTCGGATGGAGGCCATCTCGCGTGGCGAGGGGGACCTTGGGGCGCCTGAGGCGCGCGCCGAAGGCGCCGTCTGCGCGCCTCCCTCCGCCGATCAGGCTCGACGGGCCCGACGGGGGGAGGGTCGCGGTGTCGATCAGGAGCCGGCTTCGGGCGACAGCGAGCTCACTCCCGAGCGCGCCTACCAGAAGATCCTGCGCCTCGCGGCGACTCGCGAGCAGTCCTCCGCCCGCGTGCGCGAGCGCCTCGCGCGCGACGGCTACGCGCCCGAGGTGGCGGAGGAGGCCCTCGCACGGGCCGTGCGCGCCTCGGCCGTGGACGACCGGCGCTATGCCGAGTCCCTCGTGCGCATGCGAATAGCCGCCGGCAAGGGCGTGGAGGGCGTCGTGGGGGAGATCGAGCAGCTCGGCATCGACCCCTGGTCTCTGGAGGCCTACGCCGAGTACCGCGAGCAGGGCGAGGACGCAGACGTCGCGCGGGCGTTGTCCCTGCTCGAGCGGCGGCCGCCCCGCGCCAAGAACCAGCGTGACGCGGCCTTCCGCAAGCTCGTGCAGCAGGGCTTCTCCACCTCGACGGCGGCCACGGCCGCCCGCCGCTGGGCCGAGGGCCGCTGAGCGCCCGCGTCGCGCGGGCGCTCAGCGGCATCTGGGGCGCCCCACGTGGCATCGTCGCCGTGTGGATCGCGCGTGGCGGCGGCCTCTGTCGTTTTTCCGAAGCCGCCCCGGGTCATCGCGCAATGCGCTATACTGTCCAAAGCTATGAGCGATGCGTACCCGCAGGGTATTTGACGATAGAGAACAACCCTATACCGTGGCTATCCTCCCGTGCCGTTGCTCATGCCCGCCCAGACGGGCGTTTTCATTATGCAGACCAACTGACCAAGAGACAAACCGCAGACGAAAGGGGGGCCCATGCCCGAGGTAATCTGGCTGGTCATCGGTGCCGTGGTCGGCATCGCCCTCGGCTTCGTCGTCACGCGCTTCCTCGCCAACTCCTCCACCAAGCGCGCCGCCGAGGAGGCGGCGTCGCTGATGGAGAACGCAAAGCAGCAAGCCGAGACGATGCGACGCGAGGCCGCGATCGAAGCCAAGGACGAGGCGCTCAGGTACAAGCAGCAGGTGGAGGACGAGAACAAGGAGCGCATGCGCGAGGTCCGCACCGCCGAGAACCGCATCTCCCAGCGCGAGGAGTCGCTCGACCGCCGCAGCGAGACGCTCGACGCCCGCGAGCACCAGATCTCGTCGCTCCAGGGCCAGATCGAGCGCCGCGAGCGCGACCTGGACGAGGCCGAGGGCGAGATGACGCGCCGCCTGGAGCGCGTGGCCGGCATGACGCCGGAGGAGGCCAAGGAGGAGCTGCTCGACACCATCCGCGACGAGGTGACCCATGACTCCGCCGCCATCATCCGCGATGCCGAGGCCCGCACCAAGGCCGAGGCCGACAAGCGCGCCCGCATGATCCTGAGCCTGGCCATCCAGCGCGTGGCCGCCGACCACTCCGCGGAGAACACGGTGTCGGCCATCCACATCCCCTCCGATGACCTGAAGGGCCGCATCATCGGCCGCGAGGGGCGCAACATCCGCTCCTTCGAGCAGCTGACCGGCACAAACCTCATCATCGACGACACGCCCGAGTGCGTCACCATCTCCTGCTTCGACCCCGTGCGCCGCGAGATCGGCCGCGTGACCATGGAGAACCTGGTGGCCGACGGGCGCATCCACCCCGCGCGCATCGAGGAGATGTACGGAAAGGCCGTCTCGCTCGTCAACCAGCGCGTGCAGGAGGCCGGCGACCAGGCCGCCTTCGACACGGGCATCCACGACCTGCACCCCGAGCTCATCCGCACGCTCGGGCGCCTGCGCTACCGCACCTCGTACGGCCAGAACGTGCTGAACCACTCGCTCGAGGTAGCCTACCTCGCCGGCGTCATGGCCTCCGAGCTCGGGCTCGACCCGGTGCCGGCCAAGCGCGCGGGCCTGCTGCACGACCTGGGCAAGGCCGTCGACCACGAGGTCGAGGGCAGCCATGCCGTCATCGGCGCCGACCTGGCGCGCCGCTTCGGCGAGCGCCCCGAGATCGTGCACGCCATCGAGGCGCATCACGCCGACGTGGAGCCCAACACCGTGCTCGACGTGCTCATCCAGGCGGCCGACGCCGTCTCCGCCGCGCGTCCCGGCGCCCGCAAGGAGACGCTGGACGCCTACATCAAGCGCCTCGAGAAGCTCGAGGAGATCGCGAACGCCCATGAGGGCGTGGAGCGCACCTACGCCATCCAGGCCGGCCGCGAGGTTCGCGTCATGGTGAAGCCCGACGTCGTCGATGAGGCCCAGTCCGTGGTGCTCGCGCATGACATCGCGCATCAGATCGAGAGCGAGATGCAGTACCCCGGCCAGGTCAAGGTCGTGGTCATTCGCGAGAGCCGCGCCGTCGACTACGCCAAGTAGCCCATGGCAGAATCATCGCTCGGCTCCTTCGTGGAGTCGGTGTGCGGGGAGGACCGTCTCCGGGTCGAGGACGACCTCGGGGACGGCTTCGTCCGCCTGCGCAGCTCGGAGGCCGAGCGACGCCAGGCGGCCCAGGACATCCGCTCCACCGAGGACATCGTCATCGAGATGCTGCGCAACTCCCGCGACGCGGGCGCCCGCAACATCTTCCTGGCCGTGCAGCGCGACGACACGGCCCGCTGCCTGGTGGTGGCCGATGACGGTGCCGGCATCCCGGCCGCGCTGCACGAGCGCATCTTCGAGCCGCGCGTCACGTCCAAGCTCGACACCGCCCGCATGGACAAGTGGGGGATGCACGGGCGCGGCATGGCGCTCTACTCCATCGCCGTGAACGCCGAGGAGGCCCGCGTGGCCTCGTCGGCGCCGGGGCTGGGCTCGGCGCTGGCCGTCACCACCGACCTCACCCGCCTGGGCGAGAAGACCGACCAGTCGACGTTTCCCACGTTCGAGGCGCAGGAGGGCGGCGCGCAGGCCATGCGCGGCCCGAAGAACATCCTGCGCACGGCCGCCGAGTTCGCCTTGGAGCACCGCCGCGACTGCAGCGTGTACTGCGGCTCGTTCACCGAGATCGCCGCGACGCTCTATGCCTTCGGCGTGGCCACCACCACGGCCGCGACGCGCGCCTTCTGCGACGACCCCACCGAGCTGCCGGTGGCCAAGCGCCTGGCCGCGGCGGCCGATCCCGCCTCGCTCGCCGAGCTGGCCGCCGACCTGGGGCTCGTCCTGTCCGAGCGCAGCGCCCGCCGCGTCATGGACGGTCAGATCGCCCCGGTGCCCTCGCTCATGGACCGCCTGGCCTCCGAGAGCTTCGCTCCCGCGCCCGCCGTGCGCCGCGGGCGGAAGGGGGCGCCCTTGGGCGACCGCCGCGGTCTCGTCCTGGCCGATGATGACGTCGCGGGCCTCAAGGAGGGCGTGGGCCGGCTGTTCTCCGAGCTGGCCGAGCGCTACTACCTGGACGGGACGGTCGAGCCGGAGGTGCGGGTGGCCGGCGACGCCATCCGCATCACCATCCCCGTGGAGAAGGTCCGCTAGGGGTGCGCCTCGGTTGCGCCTCCGTGCCGATACCGGTAAAATGACCCGAAGCATAACGGTTCGCCCCCGCCGAGGGGCGTAGCCACGTGAAACGCGCCACCGAACGAACCACGCACGAAACACGACAAGGATCACCACGTGCCAACCACAGACGTCAAGCCGGATGACATCGGCTGCCTGAAAGTATCCTCAAAGTCATCGCCCGCCTCCGTCGCCGGAGCCATCGCCGGCATGATCAAGGACGGCGCGCCCGTCGAGCTGCAGGCCGTGGGCGCCGGCGCCGTCAACCAGGCGGTCAAGGCCATCGCCATCTCACGCGGGTTCCTGTCGCCCATCGGCATCGAGATCGTGTGCGTCCCGTCGTTCGCCGACATCGTCATCGACGGCGAGTACCGCACCGCCATCCGCTTCGCCGTCGAGCCCCGCTACCTGCGCGGCACCGCCGCGCCCGAGGGGTCGCCTGCCTGCTAGCGGCCCCGAATCGCCGCCCGCCCCGACCATAAGGACGCCATGACCGCCTCACTTGACCGGATGACCTTCTGCATCCACACCTTCGGCTGCCAGATGAACAAGCACGACTCCGAGCGCATCGCCGGCATGCTCGAGGGCCTGGGCGCCGTGATGGTCGATGCCATCGAGGACGCCGACATCGTCGTGTTCATGACCTGCTGCGTGCGCGAGGCCGCCGACGTGCGCCTGTACGGGCAGGTGGCCTCCCTCAAGAACGTCCCGCTGCGCGAGGGGACGCCGCTCGCCAAGCGCATCGTCGCGGTGGGCGGCTGCATCGGGCAGCGCGACGGCGACAAGCTCACGCGCGAGCTGCCGCACCTCGACGTCGTGTTCGGCACGCACAACCTGGGATCGCTCCCGGGCCTTCTCATGGCCGCGGTGGGGGAGGGCGGCCACCACGTGGAGGTGCTCGACTCCTCCGACGCGTTCCCCACGGCGCTGCCCACCTCGCGCGAGCACTCGTGGGCGGCATGGCTGCCCATCACCGTGGGATGCGACAACTTCTGCTCGTACTGCATCGTGCCCTACGTGCGCGGGCGGGAGAAGTCGCGCGCGCTCGAGGACATCGTCGATGAGGCGCGCGGCTACGTCGAGGCGGGGGTGCGCGAGATCACCCTGCTCGGCCAGAACGTCAACTCCTACGGGCGCGACCGCTACGGCGAGCCGCGCTTCGTCGACGTGCTCGACGCCGTGGACGCCACCGGCATCGAGCGCCTGCGGTTCGCCACGAGCCACCCCAAGGACCTCACGGACGAGGTGATCGAGCGGTTCGGCACGCTGCGCTCGCTCATGCCCGCGCTGCACCTGCCGGCCCAGTCGGGATCGGATCGCATCCTGGCGGCCATGAACCGCCGTTACACCCGCGAGCACTACCTGGGGCTCATCGCCAAGCTGCGCGAGGCGTGTCCCGGCATCGCGCTGTCCACCGACCTCATCGTCGGGTTCCCCGGCGAGACCGAGGAGGACTTCCTGCAGACGCTGTCGCTGGTGGAGGAGGTGGGCTACAGCCAGGTGTTCACCTTCATCTACTCCAAGCGCGAGGGGACGCCCGCCGCCTCGATGCCCGACGACACCCCGCGCGAGGTGATCCAGGAGCGCTTCGACCGCCTGGTGGAGGCGGTGCAGCGCTGCGCCCACGACGCCAACCAGGCGGAGCTCGGGCAGGTGGTGGACGTGCTGGTGGAGGGCACGTCCAAGCGCGACTCGTCCATGCTCGCGGGCAAGAGCCCCAAGAACCAGACGGTGCACGCGCCGCTGCCCGAGGGCCAGACGGCCGAGGAGCTGGTGGGCACCGTGGTGCCCGTGCTGGTGGACGAGGCGCGCACCTGGTACCTGGCCGGCCGCGTCCTGGGGGCGGACGGCCGCCCATGAGGCCCGTCGTCTGCGTGGTGGGGCCGACGGCGTCGGGCAAGTCCGACGTCGCGCAGCAGCTCGCGCTGGCGCTGCCGGGCGAGGTGGTGAGCGCCGACTCCATGCAGGTGTACCGCGGCATGGACATCGGCACCGGCAAGGTGCCCCCCTCCGAGCGGCTCGTCCCGCACCACGGGCTCGACCTGGCCGATCCGGGGCAGCCCTACTCGGCGGCGCTGTTCCAGGCCTACGCGCGCGGATGCTTCCGTGCCATCGACGAGCGCGGCGCCTACCCGGTGCTGGCCGGTGGGACGGGGCTCTACGTGCGCGCCGCCATCGACGACTACGACTTCCCCGCGGGCGAGCAGGTGGGAAACCCCGTCCGCGACGCGTGCATGGCGCTGGCCGAGGAGCAGGGCCCGATGGCGCTGTGGCAGCGCCTGCGCGACGTCGACCCCGACAGCGCCGCCGTCATCCACCCCAACAACGTCCGCCGGGTCGCGCGCGCCCTGGAGCTGGCGTCGGAGGGCGGGTCGTACGCGGTGCAGAAGCGCAACCTGGCGACCATCGGGCAGGCGGTGCCCGCCGTGATGGTGGGCCTGGCGGTTGACCCCGACCTGCTGCGCGCGCGCATCGACCGGCGCGTGGACGCCATGGTGGAGCAAGGGCTCGTCGAAGAGGTTAAAGCTTTGTTAAACGGGGGTTACCGCGAAGGCGTCACCGCTCCGCAGGCCATAGGATATAAGGAGATCGTCGAGGCCCTCGAGGGTCGCTGCACCCTGGACGAGGCCGTGGAGGCCATCAAGGCGGCCACGCGGCGCTACGCCAAGCGGCAGCGCTCGTGGTTCCGCCGGGACGGGCGCATCCGCTGGGTGGACGCCGACTCCGGCGACGCGGCCGCCATCGCGCGGGCCGCCCTGGCCGCGCTGGCCGGCGATCTCCGGTAGGAACCGCCCGGGGCCCGCGCCTCGCGGCGAGCGACGCGAGGGGGCGCCCCCATGGAACTTGAGTTCGCCAAGCTGGACGGCCTGGGCAACGACTTCGTCTTCATCGACGACCGTGCCCGTGAGCTGGAGCTGACCGACGACGAGGTGCGCTGGCTGTGCGACCGGCACGTCGGCATCGGCGCGGACGGCGTCATCCTGGTGCGACCGCCCGTGAGCGAGGGCGCGGCCGGCTACATGCACTACATTAACTCCGACGGCACGCTGGCGCAGATGTGCGGCAACGGCGTGCGCTGCTTCGCCAAGTACCTGGTCGACCGCGGCATCGCGCCCGCGGGCCCCGAGGGCGGCTCGCTCATCGCCGATACGCTCGCCGGGCCCCGCGCCATCGACTTCTCCGTGGACGGCGAGGGGCGCATGACGGCGGCCACGGTGGACATGGGCGCCCCGGTGCTCGATCCCGCGCTGATCCCCGTCGACGCCACGGCCACGGCCACGGCGCCCTTCGGGGCCGGCTACGTGCGCGATCTGGCGCTCGACTCGCCCTGGGGCCCGTTTACGTTCACGTGCGTGTCCATGGGCAACCCCCACGCCGTGTGCTTCCTCGACGACCTCGGCGCGCTTCCCGACGCGCTGTTCCCGACGGGCGCGCCGAGAGAGCTCTCTGCGTTGGACGTCGACGCCGTCGGCTCCTGGTTCGAGGCGCACCCGGCCTTCCCCGAGAAGGTGAACGTCGAGTTCGCCCAGGTAGGGGAGGACGGCATCGCCATGCGCGTGTACGAGCGCGGCTGCGGCGAGACGCTGGCCTGCGGAACCGGCGCGTGCGCCACGGCCGTGGCCGCCTGCCTGACGGGGCGCACCGGCTGCGAGTCAGACGTGGTGCTGCGCGGCGGCGTCCTGCGCATCCGCTGGGACGACGACGGCCATGTGCGCATGACCGGTCCCGCCACCCAGTCGTTCACCGGCACCGTGTCGCTCGAGCGCGCCTGACACCCGACGCAGCCGATCAGAAAGGAAGCACCGATGAGAACCGCCCAGTGCCTCGATAGGATGGCCCCCTACCTCTTCGCCCAGATCGACGCCAAGCGCGACGCCATGCGCGCCCGTGGTGTCGACGTCATCTCGTTGGGCATCGGAGACCCCGACCTGCCGACGCCCGATCACATCGTCGACGCCATGGCCGAGGCCATCCGCAGGCCGGCCAACCACCAGTACCCCGACTACGCGGGATCCCCGGCGTACCGCGCGGCCTGCGCCGCGTATATGCGCGACCGCTTCGGGGTGGAGGTGGACCCCGATCGCGAGGTGCTCGCCCTCATCGGCTCGAAGGAGGGGATCGCGCACCTGCACACGGCCTTCGTCGATCCCGGCGACTACGTGCTGGCGCCCTCCATCGGCTACCCCGTGTACTCGGGGGGCGCCACGCTGCAGAGCGCTAACACGTGGTTCATGCCTATGAGCGAGGAGAACGGCTTTCTGGCGGACTTCGAGTCGGTGCCGGCTGACGTGCTGGCCAAGGCGAAGATCATGTTCCTGGGCTATCCGAACAACCCCACCGGCGCCTGCGCGCCCGACGAGTACCTCGACCGTGCCATCGCGTTCTGCCTCGAGCACGACCTGCTGCTGGCCTACGACAACGCCTATGTCGACATCTGCTACGACGGCTACCGCGCCCCGTCCATCCTGGAGCGCCCGCGGGCGCGCGAGTGCTGCATCGAGTTCTTCAGCCTGTCGAAGTCCTACAACATGACCGGCTGGCGCATCGCGTTCGCCTGCGGCAACGAGCGGGCGGTCCAGGCCCTGGGCACCGTGAAGAACAACCTGGACTCCGGCCAGTTCACCGCCATCCAGGACGCCGCCGTGGCCGCCCTCACCGGGCCCCAGGACTGCGTCGCCGACATGTGCGCGACCTACCAGCGTCGCCGCGACCTGGTGGTCGACGCGCTGCGCGCCATCGGGCTGGCGTGCGAGGCGCCCAAGGCCACCATCTACGTGTGGGCGAAGGTCCCCGAGGGGGAGACGTCGGAGTCGTTCGCCACCAAGCTGCTCGAGCAGGCGCACGTCATCGTCACGCCCGGCAACGGCTACGGCCCCGACGGCGAGGGCTACGTGCGCATCTCGCTCACCACGCCGGACGATCGGCTGCTCGAGGCGGTTCGGCGCATCAGGGAGACCATGTGAGCGTTGACCCTCGGACTGCATGTGCTATGATCTGGGACGCGCGGAGTCTTCCGTGCGTCTTTTTCTGTCTCAGAGAGCGAGGTATTCCATCATGCGCAGCGTGTTCGTGATCTAGGCGCGATCGCCCCAGACCCACGACCCATCCCTTCTTCCGAGGAACGCCGGCTCGCGCCTCTTGCGCCGCGCTCCCTCCGAGGAGAGGCCGCCTCCCGCGGGAGCGGCTGGCAACATGAGAGGAATACGCCATGACTGAGTTTGAATCCGTGATAGAGCGGGGCCCCCGCACGCGGGCTGAGGAGCGGCGCGAGCGCGCCGTGCTGGTGGGCGTCGAGCGCCCCGGCCTGACCTGGCCCCTGGAATCGTCGCTCGCCGAGCTGGGCCGTCTGGCCGATACGGCCGGCGCCGACGTGGTGAGCGTCACCACCCAGCGGCTCGATGCGCCCAACCCGCGCACGTTCGTCGGCAGCGGCAAGGCCGAGGAGATCGCCGAGCTGTGCCGCGCGGAGGCGGCCGATCTCGTCATCTTCGACGACGAGCTCACGCCGTCCCAGCAGTCCAACCTCGAGAAGATCGTCGGGCGCGACGTCAAGGTGATCGACCGCACGGCGCTCATCCTGGACATCTTCGCGCTGCACGCGACGAGCAAGGAGGGCCGCCTGCAGGTGCGGCTGGCCCAGAACCAGTACCTGCTGCCGCGCCTGCGGGGCATGTGGGCCCACCTGGCGTCCAACCGCATGGGCGGTGGCGTGGGGTCGCGCTTCGGCGAGGGCGAGAGCCAGCTCGAGGTCGACCGCCGCATGGTGCGCAAGCGCATCACGTCCATCAAGCGCGAGCTCGCTCACCTGGCCGAGGTACGGGCCGTCCAGCGCGAGGGGCGCTACGCGAGCGGCATGTTCAAGGTGGCCCTGGCCGGCTACACGAACGCGGGCAAGTCGAGCCTGCTCAACCGCCTGACCGGCGCCGGGGTGCTCAGCTACGACAAGCTGTTCGCCACGCTCGACTCCACCACGCGCAAGTTCGAGCTGCCCGAGGGGCGCGAGATCACCGTGACCGACACGGTAGGCTTCATCCAGAAGCTGCCGACGACGCTGGTGGAGGCCTTCAAGTCGACGCTCGACGAGATAACGGGCGCCGACCTCATCCTGCACGTGGTAGACGCGTCCTCCCCGGAGTTCGAGGGACAGATGGCGGCGGTGGGTGACGTGCTCGGGCAGATCGGCGCGCAGGACATCCCCTGCGTGGTGGTGTTCAACAAGATCGACCTGGTGGACGCCGAGACGGCCGCGGGGCTCGCGCAGCGCTACCCCGCGGCGCTCGAGGTCTCGGCGGCGACGGGGGAGGGCATCGACGCCCTCGTCGACCGCATCGCCCAGGCCGCTGCGGCGGCCGACACGGCCCTGACGGTGCTCATACCCTACCAGCGCGGCGATTTGGTGTCGCTCGCCCACGAGCGCTGCCATATCGTCTCGGAGTCCCACGAGCCGGAGGGGACGCTCATGTCCCTGCTGGCGGGGCCGGCCTACGCGGGCGTGTTCGCGCCGTTCGAGGTGGCGGGGGAGTAGGGTTTCGATCTGGATTCGGGGCGCGGCGTTGGCCCGGGGCCGCGCCTCCCCGCGAAGGACGCCCTCGATCCGGGCTTTGCCCATCTGATGAAAGGCCTCCCGCGGGGGAGGCCTTGTTGGTGATGGGGGAGCAGGGGAGTGCCCCTCCCCCATCGCGCGCTGCTAGAGGCGGCGGAACACCGCCACCACCTTGCCCGCGATGGAGCAGTCGGTGGTGATGATGGGATCCATGGACGAGTTCTCGGGCTGCAGGCGGATGTGGTCGGCCTCCTTGTAGAAGCGCTTCACGGTCGCGCCGTCATCGATGATCGCCACGACGATGTCGCCGTTGTCCGCGACGGGCTGCTCCTTCACCACGACGTAGTCGCCGTCGTTGATGCCGGCCTCGATCATCGACTCGCCACGCACGGAGAGCAAGAACGAGGGGGAGTCGCCGACGATGTCGGTGGGCAGCGTGAGGGTGTCGGTGATGTTCTCCTCCGCCAGGATGGGGGAGCCGGCCGCGACGTTGCCCACGAGCGGGACGTTGACGACCTTGCTGAAGGTGGGGGAGACCACCTCGGGGGCATCATCATCCCTGTCGAGGTGGTAGGTGAGGGCGATGGAGCGCGACTTGAGCGGGTCGCGCTTGATGTAGCCCTTGGCCTCCAGCGCCTTCAGGTGAACGTGGACGGTGGAGGGAGACGACAGGCTGAGCGCCTCGCAGACCTCGCGCACCGTCGGCCCGTAGCCCTTCTCGCGGATGCAGTCCTCGATGCAGTCCAAGACCGCCTGCTGGCGCTTCGTGACTTTATCAGCCATGGGTCGTCCTTTCAGCTATAAGAACAAATGTTTGTAAAAGTTATTGACATGAACTTTTGTTCGACTTAGTATAGCAACGAACAAAGGTTCTACGCAAGGGCTGGGAGGAAGAAAAATGACGATTCGAACCAACCGCTACGCCGTCTCGGGCACCTCAGCTCTCAAGGCAGAGGCAGAGGATGCTCGCATCATCAGCTTCCCCGGCAGCAGCACGCGGCCGCGTGCCCTGCGCACGAGCGCCGTGCCGCAGCACCTGAGCAGCCGCCAGACGGTGATCCTGTTCGCGATCGGCTGCGCGCTCTCGTTCGGCTCGCTGTTCCTGTCCATGTGACGGGACGCTGCGTCGTCTCGCCGACGCGCTGCGCCTCGGGATGAAGCTTGGGGTATCATTACGCCATCAGCCTGCGTTGAAGGAGTGCCATGCTCTGCCCATCCTGCGGTCATCCCGAATCCAAGGTCGTCGATTCCCGCCCCGCCGAGGATGGATCTGCCATCCGCCGGCGTCGAGAGTGCCTCGAGTGCGGGCATCGCTTCACCACCTACGAGCGAAGGGGCGAGAACCCCGTCATCGTCATAAAGTCTGACGGATCGTCGGAGGTGTTCGACCGCCAGAAGCTCATGCGCGGCCTGCTGAGCGCCTGCGCCAAGCGGCCCGTCACGCACCACCAGATCGAGAGCCTCATCACCGGCATTGAGAACGACCTCAGCGCGTCTCCGAAGGGCGAGGTGCGGTCCAAGGACCTCGGAGACATGGTGATGGCCCGGCTGGCGCCGCTCGACGACGTCGCCTACATTCGTTTCATGAGCGTCTACAAGGACTTTCAGAGCGTCGAGGAGTTCGCATCGGCGCTGCGCGACATCTCCTAGGAGTCTCCCCTATGGCCCTCTCGCTCCCTATACAAATGTTCGATTTTTCGATCGAGCCCCCGAGTTACGCCCATGAGGGGGACGCCGGGCTCGACCTCAGATCCATCGAGGCCCTGACCCTCGAGCCGTTCCAGCGGGCGCTCGTGCCGTGCGGCATGGCCATCGCCATACCCGAGGGCCATGCGGGCCTGGTCATCCCGCGCAGCGGCCTGGCCGCCAAGCACGGCATCACCGTCGTCAACGCACCCGGCCTCATTGACAGCGGATACCGCGGTGAGGTGAAGGTGATCCTCATGAACCTCGACCCCCACGAGCCCTTCGAGATACAGCCCGGGGATCGCATTGCCCAGCTCGTCATCGTGGCTGTGCCCCCGGTGTCACTCGAGCCGGTTGCCCAGCTCGACGACACGCAGCGCGGCACGGGTGGCTTCGGGAGCAGCGGCGTGCGCTCCTGATGGGAATCGCCCCTGGGCTCCACGCGCTCCTTCGGTGTAGATGCCCTCTGGTGGCGCCTGAGCGGCCCGCGCAATGGTATATTCTCCCTCAAGCGCTCGCAGGTTCTGCAAAAAGCCTCATTTCCATGAGTATTTACCCATGGAAAGGCAAAATAGGGCCTTAGAACGGCTCTCAGAGCCTCGTTTGTAAAACCGCAGGTCAGAGGGCCTGTTTTTTGAGAGAAAGCTGGACATGATGGACCAGACGCCCCAAGAGCCCCCTAAAACGCCCTTTGACGGCCCCCAGAAGCCCCAGGGCGCGCCTCAGCTTCGCTCGGCCCAGACCCTCGTCACCATCGCGACCATCTCCGGTCCGGTCTCGCTTCTCATCGGGGGTGTGATGCTCAGCACCATCGGACTTGTGTGCGCCATCATGGCTCTCGTCAAGGCGAACGGATTCCTCAAGGAGCCTGGCGAGGATCAGTGGAAGGTCATCGCATCTCGCATCCGCCGGTCGTCGGTGCTTGCCGTCATCGTGTGCGCCCTGGCGCTCATCCTGAATGCGATGACGGTGGCATCCGTCATGCCGGCCATGATGGAGGCGGTTCAGAGCGGGGATCTCACGTCGCTGTACGAGTCCTACGGCATGGCGCCGAGCGGTGGATCGGGCAGCACGGGCTCGGGCGGCTCGTCGGCCTGGGGCTAGGCCGCATTGAGCGCGCCAGAGGTATCTATGCAGCTGCGGGTTTGGAGCCGTTCGCAGTCTCAGACATGCCTGCAGCTTGCAAAGAAGCTGTAGGGCAATTCACGGAGCCTTCAGCCTCGCATGACCCGTAAATTGATTTCGTTCTCAAAAACACCCCCTCTGATCAGGCATAATACAATAATTATTGATAATATATGTTATGTAAACTAAGAATATTATTTCCCCAGGTCAGAGGCCATTTTTCAAATTATCAAAACGGCAGAAATATTGAAGATAAATTCTCTGTAGACCGAATACGAGCTGCCTTCCC